>JAFEFG010000054.1 GCA_018240685.1 Pseudomonadota bacterium
TGCACCGCGCCATCTTCGGCAGCTTCGAGCGCATGATCGGCATTCTCATCGAGCACTATGCCGGCCGCTTCCCGCTCTGGCTGGCGCCGACGCAAGCTGTGGTGGTCACGATCGTGAACGACGCCGACGGCTATGCCAACGAGGTGGCGGAGCAGCTCCGGGCCGCCGGGATGCGGGTCGATACCGACCTGCGCAACGAGAAAATCAACTACAAGGTCCGCGAGCATTCGCTGGCCCATGTACCGCTGATCCTGGCCGTCGGTCGCCGCGACATGGACAACCGTACGGTTGCCATTCGCCGCCTGGGGTCGGAAAAGCAGGAGGTCCTTGAACTCGGGGCCGCCGTCACTACACTTTCTACGGAGGCCCGGCCGCCCTTCTAGGGGCGGCTGCGGCCTCGTTTTCCGCCCCGACAAGGGGCTTTAACGAGGGAGAAGGAAGCCATAGCTCGTCCTGCGCAACAAAGCGCGCCGACCCGTGACGGTCCGCGCGTCAACGGTGAGATCAGAGCGCCGCAAGTCCGACTGATCGATGAAAATGGCGATATGGTCGGTGTTGTCACCGCCCGCGAGGCATTGCAGATGGCCGAGGAGGCCAGTCTCGACCTGATCGAGATCTCGCCCAACGCCGTCCCACCCGTCTGCAAGATCTCCGATTACGGCAAGTACAAGTACGAGGCGCAAAAGAAGGCGCATGAGGCCCGAAAGCACCAGAAGGTGATCGAGGTCAAAGAGATCAAGATGCGCCCCAACATCGACGATCACGACTACGAAGTGAAGATGCGCGCCATGAAGCGGTTCATCGAGGAAGGCGACAAGGTGAAGGTCACCCTGCGCTTCCGCGGCCGCGAGATGGTTCATTCCGAGCTCGGCCTGCAGGTGCTGAACCGCGTCCGCAGCGAGATGGACGCGACGACCAAGATCGAATCGATGCCGCGCATGGAAGGCCGACAGATGATCATGGTGCTGGCGCCCAAATGACGGCCCGGGCTGCAGGATTGGCGATGGCATTTGCCATCGCTCTTGCCGCCCATCCAGCATCGGCCCAGCTTAGCGCCAGCACTCAGAGGGGCTACGAGGCGTTCGAACGGCTTGGCCCTCACCGCGCCTTCGCGGTCGCCGCGGACGGCAAGGGTTATTGGTGGACCGGTTCGTCCGGTACCGATCCAGGCCGCGCCGTCGCTTCGGCGACGAAGCTCTGCGAGGAACGCAGCAAGACCAAGTGTTCCCTCTACGCCGTCAACAATGTCATCCTGAATGGCCGCGACTGGTCGGCAGCGACACCGCCGGAAAGCCCGTCGATTGGCCGCCTGCGGCCCGAACCCTATTGGGCCAACAAGGGGCCCCAGGCAGCGACCGGCCTCATCGTCTGGAGCCACGGCTACATGGAGGGACGTGACGCGACGGCGTCGTCGCCCCAAGGCGAGGTCGCCTACTTCACTCTCAAGGGCTACGACCTCTACCGTTTCGATCGCCAGTGGATCCGCGACTGGCCGGGTGATGCCAACGACCTCGCCAACGCGGTCAGGCAAGCCAGATCGATGGGATACCGGCGTATCGTTCTCGCCGGCCAGTCGGCCGGAGCCTGGGTATCGCTGGCCGCGACCATGCGGGGCGCACCGGTCGATGGCGTGATCTCCGTTTCGGCCGCGCATCACGGGCAGGTCAAGGACATGCGCGACGTTTCCCGTCCGCGTTCGGAGTGGCAGCAGATGGTCAGGGGCATCAAGCGCGGTCCGCGCCTGGTGATCGTCAACTTCAAGGACGATGCCTACGACGTAGGCGGCCGCATGGACGACGCACGGTCCGCGTTCGCCGCGTCCGGCGTCGATGCCGTCGTCATTTCCAATCCTACGGGCTTCAGCGGTCATGGCGCGGCCAACGGCACGGCCTTTCCGCAGAAGTTCGGCACCTGCATCTACACCTTCATCGAGACGGGCACACGGCAGGCACCCTGCGTCCCATGAGATCGGCGCCACATCACAGCATATAGGACCCGCCGTTTACGTGCAGGACCTGGCCGGTGATGGCATCGGCGTCGTCCGAGGCGAGGAACACGGCACTGTGGGCGATCTGCTCGGGCGTCAGCATCTTCCCGCCAAGCGGGATCGAGGTTCGCGCCATCTCGGCCAGCTCCGCGTCGGTGTTGCCATAGCGGGGCTGCGCGGTGTCGGTGAGGCTGGGAGCGATCGCATTCACGCGGATATTGTGGGGCGCCAGCTCGAGAGCGAGGGCGCGAGTCATGGAAACGACGCCGCCCTTGCTTGCACTGTAGTGCACACCGCGCACGGCGCCGCGGATGGCGGCAGAAGACAGGTTGATGACCGCACCGCCCTTTCGTCCCGCGGCGATCAGCGCCTTGGCCATGGCAATGGTGGCAAAGCAGCCGGCCTTGAGATTGACGTCGAGCACGAAATCCCAGTCGCTCTCCCGCATCTCCAGGAGCGGTACCCGCGGGTAGACGCCGGCATTGTTCACCAGGATGTCGGGTGTACCGAGGCCGCGAACGGTATCGGCCACCATGCGCTCGATATCGGCCAGCCTTCCGACATCGGCCTGGACAGGAATCGCCCGCCGGCCAGCCGCGCGGATCTTGCCGGCCACGGCCTCGACCGCCTTCCCGTCATCCAGCCAGTTCACGGCGACGTCGGCCCCCGCCTCCGCCAGGGCCACCGCGATGGCCGCACCGATCCCCTGCTGTGCGCCGGTCACCAGCGCCACTTTGCCTGCCAATTTCATTCGCCACCTTCCGCTGAGGAGCGTACGACGTACGCGTCCTTCGACACGGCAGCAGCATGAATGATGCCACCCGGCTGCACACCCTCTGCGCCGCTCATGCTGCCCTTCAGCAAGGCCTGCCTGCCCGGGATCGGCCCCGCTTGCGTGGCGGTGCGGCCGTCGCTATAAGCCCCGTTCCTTCGGTGGCCTGGCCCATAGGGCATTGCCTCGGCCACCAATCGTAACCCTTTGAAAAGGAACGAAAATGCCCAAGATGAAGACCAAGAGCGGGGCCAAGAAGCGTTTTCGCTTCACCGGCACCGGCAAAGTGAAGCATGGGGTCGCGGGCAAGCGCCACGGCATGAGCAAGCGGGGCAACCGCTTCCTGCGTCAGGCCACGGGCATGGTGATCGTGTCCGAGTCCGACACCCGCATCATCAAGCGCAACTTCTTCCCGTACGAGAGGTAAGTCATGGCACGCGTCAAGCGGGGCGTGACTGCACACGCTCGTCACAAGAAGGTCCTGAAGCTCGCCAAGGGCTATCGCGGCCGCGCCAAGGTGGCGTTCCGCGTCGGTATCGAGAAGGTCGAGAAGGGGCTGCAATATGCCTATCGCGACCGGCGCAACAAGAAGCGCACGTTCCGCGGGCTCTGGATCCAGCGCATCAATGCCGCCGCACGCGAGCATGGCATGACCTACTCGCAGTTCATGAACGGCATCCTGAAGGCCGGGATCGAGGTCGACCGCAAGGTCATGGCCGATCTCGCGGCGCGGGAGCCGGCGGCGTTCAAGGCCCTGGTCGAACAGGCACAAGCGGCTCTGAAATAGGGCCCGCCCTCGAGTAACGTCTGCGCGCCGAGACCGGCGCAACGGGCAGAGATCGCAAAGAGGGAGCCTGGACCGCAGGCTCCCTTTTTTCGTGTTCGGTTTCGAAAGTGAGCGAAGGATGGACGACCTTTCGACGATTCGCAGCGAAGCGCTCGCCGCCGTCGCGGCTGCCGCCGACCTCAGCGCGCTCGACGCGGTACGCGTCGCCGCTCTCGGCAAGAAGGGCAACGTCACCGGTCTGATGAAGACGCTGGGGACTCTGCCGCCCGAGCAGCGCAAGGACTTCGGCGCGCGCGTGAACCAGCTCAAGGGCGAGATCGAGGCTGCACTCGAGGCACGCAAGGCCACGCTCGGCGCATCCGCCCTGGCAGCCAAGCTTGCCGCGGAGAAGGTCGACATCAGCCTGCCGGCCCGCCCCGAATCACAGGGCACGCTGCATCCGATCGGCCAGGTGATGGACGAGCTTGCCGCCATCTTCGGCGAGATGGGCTTCACCTGGGCCGAAGGTCCCGACATCGAGGACGACTGGCACAACTTCTCGGCGCTGAACATTCCGCCCGACCATCCGGCGCGGCAGATGCAGGACACGTTCTACCTGCCGTCGCGCGCCGACGGCACGCCGATGGTGCTGCGCACTCACACCTCGCCGGTGCAGGCGCGCACGATGCTGAACAAGGCCGTCCAGCAGATGCTGGCCAACGATGGCTCGCTGCGCATCATCGTGCCAGGCCGCACTTTCCGCATCGACAGCGACGCGACGCATACGCCGATGTTCCACCAGGTCGAAGGGCTGGTGATCGACCGCACCACCCACATGGGCCACCTCAAGGGATGCCTGGTCGATTTCTGCCGCGCCTTCTTCGAGGTCGACGACCTGCCGCTGCGCTTCCGTCCCTCCTACTTCCCGTTCACCGAACCGTCGGCCGAGGTCGATATCGGCTGCTCGTGGAAGGACGGCGAACTGCGCATCGGCGCGGGCGATTCATGGCTTGAGATCCTCGGCTCCGGCATGGTGCATCCCAACGTGATCGCCAATTGCGGCCTCGATCCCGCTGTCTACCAGGGCTTCGCGTTCGGCATGGGCATCGATCGCATCGCCATGCTGAAGTACGGCATCCCCGACCTGCGCAGCTTCTTCGATTCGGACCTGCGGTGGCTGCGCCACTATGGATTCTCAGCCCTCGAATGGCCGTCTCTGACACAAGGACTGGCGCGATGAAGTTCACGCTTTCCTGGCTCAAGGAGCATCTCGACACCGACGCCTCGCTTGCCGAGATCCGCGATCGGCTGACCATGCTCGGCCTCGAGGTCGAGGGCATCACCAACCCGGCCGAGACGCTGAAGGGTTTCATCGTCGGCTACGTCGTCGAGGCCGTGCAGCATCCCAATGCCGATCGGCTGCGCGTGTGCAAGGTCGACACCGGCGCGGGCGTGGTCCAGGTCGTGTGCGGCGCGCCCAACGCGCGCACCGGCATGAAGGGCATCTTCGCGCCGACCGGCAGCTATATCCCCGGCACCGGCATCACCCTCAAGGCGAGCAAGATCCGCGGCGAGGAAAGCAACGGCATGCTCTGCTCGTCGCGCGAACTGCAGCTTGGCGACGATCACAGCGGCATCATCGATCTGCCGACAGAAGCGAAGACCGGCGCGTCGGCCGCCGAGGCACTCGGCCTCGACGACCCGGTGATCGAGATCAAGGTCACGCCCAACCGCGCGGACTGCCTGGGTGTGCACGGCATCGCCCGCGATCTCGCGGCTTCCGGTCTCGGCACCCTGAAGCCGTTCAAGGCCGAGCGGATCGCCGGCACCTTCCAGAGCCCAATCAGGTGGACGCACGGCTACGAGGCCAGGCCCGACAGCCCCTGCCCCATCGTGCTCGGCCGTTATTTCCGCGGCGTGAAGAACGGCCCTTCTCCGGATTGGCTGCAACGCCGGCTGAAGGCGATCGGCCTGCGTCCGATCTCGGCCTTGGTCGACATCACCAACCTGGTGACGTTCGACCTCAATCGCCCATTGCACGTGTTCGACGCCACGAAGCTCAATGGCGATCTCGTCATGCGCCAGGCGCGCGAGGGAGAGAAGATCCTCGCGCTCGACGGCAAGACCTACGCGCTTGATCCCGCCGTCGCGGTGATCGCCGACAGCCGGAGCGTGCACGGTATCGGCGGCATCATGGGCGGCGAGGGAACCGGCGTGCAGGACGACACGACGGAAGTCTTTCTCGAAGTGGCCTATTTCGACCCGATTCGTACCGCCGCGTCGGGCCGCAAGCTCGGTATCCAGTCCGACGCCCGTTACCGCTTCGAGCGCGGGATCGATCCGCAGTCGGTGCAGTGGGGCACGGATGTCGCCACGCGCCTGATCCTGGAGCTGTGCGGCGGCGAGGCGAGCGAGATCGTCGCGAGCGGCGTGATGCCGAACTGGGAGCGCAGCTACACGCTGCGCCCCGACCGCGTGAAGAGCCTGACCGCAATCGACGTGCCGGCAAAGGATACGGCCGACATCCTGACGAGGCTGGGCTTCACCGTATCCGGAACGGGCCCGTGGACGGCTGCCGTGCCGTCATGGCGTCCCGACATCGTCGGCGAGGCGGACCTCGTGGAAGAAGTCACGCGGGTATACGGCTTCGATCGTATCCCGGCGGTGTCGCTCCCCGCCCTGTCAGCGACCTCCAAGCCCGTGCGCGATCCATTGCAGCGGCGTGTCCCGCTCGCCCGCCGGGCGCTCGCCGCCCGCGGCATGAACGAGGCGGTGACGTGGTCGTTCCTGCCCTTCAAGCAGGCGGAGCGCTTTGGCGGCGGCGGTGCCGACTTGCGCCTGCTGAACTCCATCGCGGCCGAACTCGACACGATGCGGCCGTCAGTCCTGCCCAACCTGATCGACGCCGCGGCCCGCAACGAGGCCCGCGGGCTGCACGATCCGGCGCTATTCGAGGTCGGCCCGCAGTACAAGGACGCGACGCCCGCAGGCCAGCTGCGCGTCGCCGCCGGCGTCCGCCACAACATGGCCGTGCCGCGCAACTGGGCCGGCCCGGCGCGTCCCGTTGATGCCTTCGACGCCAAGGCCGACGCGCTGGCGGTTCTGGCCGCGATCGGCGCGCCGGTCGAGAACATGCAGGCGTCAGCCGGCGCGCCGGACTGGTATCACCCGGGCCGCTCGGGCGCGGTCAAGCTTGGCGATCGCGTCATGGCCTGGTTCGGCGAGCTGCATCCCGAGATCGCCGCAGCAGCCGACCTCAAGGGGCCGGTCGCGGCGTTCGAGGTGTTTCTCGACGCCCCGCCGCCGCCCAAGGCCCGCGCCACCAAGGCCCGGCCTCGCCTCGTCCTTTCGGCCTTCCAGCCGCTGGAGCGCGACTTCGCCTTCCTCGTCGACGCGACCGTGGAGGCGGAGAAGCTGGTGCGCGCGGCCCGCAATGCCGACAAGACCCTGATCGCCGCCGCACGCGTGTTCGACGTCTATGCCGGCAAGGGCGTGCCCGAGGGCAAGAAGTCGCTGGCCATCGCCGTCACCCTGCAGCCGATGGAGCGCACGCTCACGGATGCGGAGATCGAGGCGGTGTGCAACAAGATCGTGGCCCAGGTCGCCAAGGCGACGGGCGCGACATTGAGAGGTTAACTTCATTGGAGCGCGCCACTCCAGTGGCGCATCATGAGCGCCACTGGAGTGGCGCGCTCCCCTGAGTAGAGTGACATGACCGACCTGTCGTTGATCCGTAACTTCTCGATCATCGCCCATATCGACCACGGCAAGAGCACGCTGGCCGACCGGCTGCTGCTGGCCTGCGGGGCGGTGACGGAGCGCGAGTTCCACGACCAGATGCTCGATTCGATGGACATCGAGCGGGAGCGCGGCATCACCATCAAGGCGCAGACCGTGCGCCTCAACTACAAGGCCAAGGACGGCAAGACCTACGTCCTAAACCTGATGGACACGCCCGGCCATGTCGACTTCGCCTACGAGGTCAGCCGCTCGCTCGCCGCCTGCGAGGGCTCGCTGCTGGTGGTCGACGCTTCCCAGGGCGTCGAGGCGCAGACGCTCGCCAACGCCTATCACGCGATCGACGCCAATCACGAGATCATCCCGGTCCTGAACAAGATCGACCTGCCGGCCGCCGATCCCGAGCGCGTCAGCCGCGAGATCGAGGACGTGGTCGGCATCGACACGTCCGACGCCATCAAGGTCTCGGCCAAGACCGGCCTCGGCATCGACGATCTGCTGGAAGCCATGGTCAAGCGCCTGCCGCCGCCCAAGGGCGACCGCGACGCCCCGCTCAAGGCGCTGCTCGTCGACAGCTGGTACGACCCGTATCTCGGCGTCGTGACGCTGGTGCGCGTGCAGGACGGCGTCCTGCGCAAGGGCATGAAGATCCGCATGATGGCGGCGGCCGCGGCCTACGACCTCGACAAGGTCGGCGTCTTCTCGCCCAAGCCCACCGACGTGGCCGAGCTCGGCCCGGGCGAGATCGGCTTCATCATCGCCGGCATCAAGACCATCGCCGACTGCAAGGTCGGCGACACCATCACCGACGACCGCAAGCCCGCGGCCGAGATGCTGGCCGGCTTCAAGCCCTCGGTGCCGGTGGTGTTCTGCGGCCTCTTCCCCGCCGACGCCGCCGAGTTCGAGACGCTGCGCGAATCGCTCGCCAAGCTGCGCCTCAACGACGCCTCGTTCCATTTCGAGGCCGAGACCAGCGCCGCGCTGGGCTTCGGCTTCCGCTGCGGCTTCCTCGGCCTCCTGCATCTCGAGATCATCCAGGAGCGGCTGGAGCGCGAGTTCAACCTCGACCTCGTCACTACCGCCCCGTCGGTCGTCTACAAGGTCAAGATGACGGACGGCACACAGATCGAACTACACAATCCGGCCGACTATCCCGACCCGATGAAGATCGAGTCGATGCAGGAGCCGTGGATCAAGGCCACCATCATCACGCCCGACGAGCATCTCGGCTCGGTGCTGACGCTGTGCCAGGAGCGGCGTGGCCAGCAGATCGAGCTGACCTATGCCGGGACGCGCGCCATGGCCGTCTACCGCCTGCCGCTCAATGAGGTCGTGTTCGATTTCTACGACCGCCTGAAGTCGATGACGCGCGGCTATGCGAGCTTCGACTACGAGATGGACGGCTACGAGGAGAGCGAGCTGGTGAAGCTCGCCATCCTGGTGAACTCCGAGCCGGTCGATGCGCTCAGCATGATCGTGCACAAGAACGCTGCCGAGAGCCGCGGCCGCCAGCTCTGCGAGCGGCTGAAGGACCTGATCCCGCGCCAGCTCTTCAAGATCGCCATCCAGGCCGCGATCGGCGGCCGCGTGATCGCCCGCGAGACCATCAGCCCGATGCGCAAGGACGTGCTGGCCAAGTGCTACGGCGGCGACATCAGCCGCAAGAAGAAGCTTCTCGAGAAGCAGAAGAAGGGCAAGAAGCGCATGCGGCAGATCGGCGAGGTCGAGATCCCGCAATCCGCCTTCATCGCCGCGCTCAAGATGGACAGCCGCTAGCCACCTGAGAGACGCCGTCAGGACAGGCTGCGATGCCGGCGTCGGCGTGGGCGGGAACCGGTTATGACATGCGCCTCCGGCCGCCCGCTGTTGCGCCGGCCGATCCACAGCAGGAACAGGCCTCCGAGGGCGAAAACCGGTACGGCCGGCAATTTCAGGAGCGGCTGGCCGATATAGCGCCAGAGGCGGCCCGCCAGCAGCCCTTCCAGCCCTTCCTGGGCATGGCGCAGCGAGTCCAGGCTGAGACGCCCCCAAAGCTCGCCCAGCGTCAGGAGCCGGAACGCGCCCTCCGACCACCACGCCAGACAATCGTTCACGAGCGCCGCGATGGCAGCCGCCAGCAGCACCCAGCCCAAGGCCCGAAAAAGGACCATCTCTCCCCCAAAATCCCAGGGCAACCTAGCCAACCGGCGCACCGGAGGGAAGATGCCGTTGCCCCAGCCGCCCACCACGCTATAAGAGCGGCCGACCATATCAGCCGGTAACTCGCTGACGGGGACAGGTGGCCGAGTGGTTTAAGGCACACGCTTGGAAAGCGTGCGTGGTGTAACAGCCACCGCGGGTTCGAATCCCGCCCTGTCCGCCAGCCTGCGCGACGGCATCCGCCACGGCCTACGTTCCTTGGCGGTCACGACCGGTTCGCCGAGGCCTCCCCGCTCCGAGCCGGTGCGTCTGAAGAAACGCCGTCAGAAGCACGACCAGCTGTCCTTCCAGGCACGTTTCGAATCCGGCCGGAGCATGCCCTTCGAGCAAGGTCCGGACCGGCCCCATCAGGGCACTGAATACGATCGTGCTCGTCATGGCCGGATCATCGAAACGGGCATCAGGCGCACTTGCCAGAAGAGCCGCGATCGCCGCCACAATGCGCGTGTGCATGCGGGAAACGAGCTCGGCGCCGCCCCGCTCTTCCGCGACCGCGTAGAGCGCCTTCGATTCCCCGGGATCGCGCAACTTGGCAGCAAGAAGGGCGACGACGAGGGCCGGGGCCATCTGAGAGACCGGCTTGCCTCGATGTTCGCTGCAGGCGCGCTCGACGGCGCCGGCAATGCCCTCCAGATGCCTCCTCAAAACGGCGGCAAGCAGCGCGTCGCGGTTCGGATAGTACTGATAGAGACTGCCAACCGACATGCCGGCGCGCTCGGCGATACGGGTCGTGGTGCAGCGGCTCAGGCCCTCCCGGGTCAGAACCTGAACGGCCGCAATGTGTAGTGCTTCGACGGTCGCTGCGGACCGAGCCTGAACCGGCGACTTTCTGGGTTTTAGGGTCGCTCCGACGGCGCTCATGGAATGCGAATTCAGAAACTGAAGGATCCTTCATATATTCGCAAGAGAGATACGGAACAAGGATCAAGCGATGACCGGCACATTTACCCTCGGCAACCGCCCCGTGAAGCGGCTCGGCTACGGCGCCATGCAGCTCGCGGGCCCCGGTGTGTTCGGGCCGCCCAAGGATCGCAACGCGGCGCTGGCCGTGCTGCGCGAGGCTATCGCTTGCGGCGTGAACCATATCGATACCAGCGACTTCTACGGCCCGCACATCACCAACGGGCTGATCCGCGAGGCGCTGCATCCCTATCCGGACGATCTCGTCATCGTCACCAAGGTCGGCGCCCGGCGCGGCGCGGACGGATCATGGAACCCGGCTTTTTCGCCAGCGGAACTTGTCCAAGCGGTACAGGACAACCTTCGCAATCTCGGTGTGGATGCGCTCGACGTGGTCAATCTCCGTGCCATGTTCAGCGATCACGGCCCCGCCGAAGGCTCCATCGAAGGGCCGCTTGCCGTTCTGGCGGAACTTCGCCATCGAGGCTTGATCCGCCACATCGGCCTCAGCAACGTCACACCCGCGCAGATCGCCGAAGGACGCGGCATCTGCGAGATCGTCTGCGTGCAGAACCACTACAATGTGGTGCACCGTACGGACGACACCTTGATCGACGATCTTGCCCGCGACGGCATCGCCTATGTGCCGTATTTCCCGCTTGGCGGGTTCACCCCCCTGCAATCCTCGATCCTGTCCGATGTCGCGCAGGGTCTTGCCGCCACGCCCATGCAGATTGCGCTCGCATGGCTGCTCCGCCGGGCGCCCAATATCCTGCTGATCCCCGGCACCTCGTCCATCGCGCATCTGCAGGAGAATCTCTCAGCGGCCGAACTAGAGTTGCCGGATGAAGCAATGGCTGCGCTCGATGGCGTCGCGGCAAGCATCGGCTCGTCACACTGACGAAGCCGTGGTGGCGGCAGCAACGGCCGGCATTACCGATGAGATCTTCGCTGGCGGCACGGCCGACGGCGTTGTGCCCATCGCACGCTGTGCCTGTCACACGCTGTGAAAGTCCACAGTCGGCCAAACACCGCAGCGCATTCTCCGGGCGCCGCCATGAAGACAATCCGCTTTGCGCGCTCGTGCTTGCCGTACACGACCCGACTGCCACCCGACGGGCAAAATCCATTGCACGCCGAACGGACATGATGCAGTCTCGCAACCAAGATATGGTGACTGCCCGGATACTTTCGATATGGCCGGTCTAGGACGGGCGGTTGAACAGGCGATTGGCTGCGGACGAAGCTGTGCAGCGGTCGCAGCATTGGCTCTTCTTGCCGCCGGATGTTCATCGATCGGACCGAGCACGGTGCCGCGGGATCGCATCGACTATCTGACCGCGCTGTCGACATCCTGGAAGCAGCAAACCTTGAACAACGTCGTGCATATCCGCTACGGCGACGCGCCGGCGTTCCTCGACGTCTCCTCGATCGTCAGCTCCTACGATATGCAAGGCCAGGTCAGCGCCGGCATGACCAGCAACGTGCTGTCGACGAATGCCGCCAACCAGCTGCCGTGGAACGTGACGACCGTGGGCGCCAACGTGGTCTATGCCGACCGGCCGACCATCTCCTACGCCCCCCTTTCGGGCGAAAAGCTGACGCGGCGCCTGATCAAGCCGATCCCGCCGCTCGGCATCTTCGAACTCCTCCAGGCCGGCAATGCGGCCGATGCCGTGCTGCAGGTCGCCGTGCGCTCGCTCAACGGCATCCGCAACCAAGGCGTCTCGGGCGGCATTCTGCAGCCCGCCGACCCCGAATTCTATCCTCTGCTCGACGCCTTCCGTCGGCTGCAGATCGCCGGCCTGCTGAGCGTCCGGACCGAGCGACGCAACAACGATGAAGTCGGCGTATTCATCATCGACGAGGGAAAGACCGAGCAGACGCGGGCCGACGTCAAGTACATCCGCGATACCCTCCGCCTCAAGCCCGGCAAGGACGGCGACCTCACGATCGTCTTCGGGGCGCATCAGCGTAACGGCAACGAGCTCGCCGTGCTGTCGCGCTCGATGGGCGACATCCTGATCGACCTCTCGATGGGCATCGATGTGCCGGAGGCCGATGTCGCGGCCGGGCGCACTGTTCCGACGGTGCGTCCGATTACCGCCAAGAATCCGCGGGAGCGACCGCTGGTCCACATTCATTCCGGCCCGGCGGCACCGGCCCACGCCTATGCTGCGGTGAACTACGACGGTACGGCCTTCTGGATCGACGACGACGACTACGCGTCCAAGCGTACCTTCACCCTGCTGATGATCTTCACGTCGCTGGCTGAAACCGGTGTGGTAGCGCAGAACCCGACACTGACGATTCCGGTTCGCTGACGGCGCCTGCCCGCTGGGCGGCGACGAAACGGCTGAAAGCACCGCCGCGGGCGACCAGTTCCGCAAATCCGCCCTGCTCGACAATCCGGCCGTGGTCCAGCACGACAATCCGGTCGGCGTCACGAATGGTCGACAGACGATGGGCGATCACAAAGGTCGTGCGGCCGTGCATCAGCGTCCTGAGCGCCTTCTGGACGCGTGCCTCGGTCATCGAATCGAGGGCGCTGGTCGCCTCGTCGAGGATCAGGATCGGCGGATCCTTGAGAAGGGCGCGGGCGATCGACAGCCGTTGGCGCTCGCCGCCCGACAGCGTAGCGCCGCGCTCACCCACCAGCGTTTCGTAGCCTCTGGCCTGATCCACGATGAAGTCGTGCGCCTCGGCGAGGCGAGCGGCCCGCTCGAGCTCGGCGTCGCTGGCGTCCGGCTTGCCGATGCGCAGGTTATCGGCAATCGACCGACGGAGCAGCGTGCTGTCCTGGAACACCACGCCGATATTGTGACGCAACGATGCCAGCTTGATCTCGCGATAGTCGACGCCGTCAATGCGGATCGTGCCGGATTGCGGTTCCCACATGCGATGCAGAAGCGACAGCGTCGTGCTCTTGCCAGCGCCCGTCGCCCCCACCAGGGCCACCATGCTGCCGGCCTCGACCGTCAGCGAGAAATGCGACAAGGCAGGCCGCCTACCGTCATAGGAGAAGCTCACATCGTCAAACTCGACCCGGCCCTTCGCCCGGCCGAGCTCGCGCGCACCCGGCCGATCGCGAACCGTCGATGCCGTGTCGAGGACGCGGAAGAAGTCGGCAAGCGATGCCGTGTGGAAGAATATGCCGCCGATGAAGCCCGCGGCATGCTCCATGCGCGCGATCACGATGTTGGCGAAACCCATGAAGCAGGCGATCTCGCCGACCGTTGCCGCGCCGTGGGTATAGAGCCAGGTCCCGAGCACGAAAATCAGGATCAGGGTGATGGTCGAGACCAGCCGCGTCGCGACCGACAGGAGCGCCCACCAGCTCAGCACCGGGAACTGGGCGTCGAGCATCTGGCGCATGATGCGTTGCAGCTCGCCCGTCTCGCCCTTGAGGCGACCAAAGCTCTGGACCAGGTGGACGTTGCCAAGCGCGTCACCCGCCCGGCTGGCGATGCGCGTGCGGTAATCCTCGATCCGGCGCTGCAGCTGGTCGGTATGGCGCATGACCCAAACGTTGGCGCCGGTGAAGAACAGCATCAGGATCAACAGCAGCAGACCGAGCGGCCAGTTGATCAGCAGGCTGAGCGGCAGCATGACAAACAACGCAACGAAGGTCGCAAGCGCCTGCCGGAAGAAGGACGCCCAGATGGCGAACAGACGATCGACGCCGACCAGCATGATCTTGAGCAGGCGCGAGGAATGCTGGGCATGATGGAACGCCACGGGCAGCATCAGCACATGATCGAGGAAGCCCGCCATGGCGGCGAGCCGACCGCGATGGGCCATCCGGTTCGCGTACAGCGAGACCACGACGCTGGCGATCAGGCCGCCGACGCCGACGACCGCCCACAACGCCAGGAGCTTGCTCGCCTCGGGCCACAGGGCAGCGCCCGGCCTGCCGTCTGCGCCGACCAGAAGGTTGATCAGGTCGCCGAACAGCACGGGCTCGCAGAACTGCAGCGCGGCGATTGCGACATTGGACAAGGCAAGGACGATCGCCAGCGTGCGCTCGGGCCGCAGGAGGCCAAGGACACGGGCGAGGAGGCTGACGAAGCCCATGGCCCTAGGGACGAGCGGGAAGCGGCTCGGGCACCCAGCTGCGCAGGCCGGCGATACGCCGACCCAGCGCGAGCGCCGTGACCGCGCGCACCGGATTGCGCCGACGCAGGCGTCGCCAAGCATAGCGCGCGAGCTGGGAGCCGAAAATCCGCCGCGCATCGGCATTGCGCGACTCGTCGATCAGGCGCTCGAACCGGCGGGCAACAGACGGATTGTCGAGCAGACCCTCGATCGCCACATCGTATTCGATGTACTTGCTGAGCGCCCGCCGGCACAGCCCCTGCTCCACCGGCCCGAGAGGCGCTCCCGGCAGGGTATCGACCAGGGCCTCACGGAAGTCGACCAGCGCTTCCTCCCAGAGGCCGCAGCGCGCCATGATGCAAGCACGCTGAAGCAGGGCGCGGCGCCGCAGCAGCACGTCGAGCGGATCGCCCGTGAGGCCCCGCGGCAGGTATTCCGCGAGCCCGACGCCCGGGCACAGGTTGCGCAGGATCTCGCGGTTGCCGGTAACCCAGCGGCGACGCCGATCCTTCGAGGAAAACAGAGTCGAAGGCCGGCCGCGCGGGCCGTCGTGATGACGGAAAAGGAAGCTCTCGGCGTCCAAATGCTTGCCGGGAAAGCGCCGCGCCAGGCGCAGGTTCATCTCGTAGTCCTGGCCGCGGTCGAGATCGACATCGAACGGACCGACCTCGCGGTAGCAGCGCGTACGCACGAGCATCGCCTGCTGCTGCATGAAATTGCTCTCGAGCATGCGCGGAAAGATCTCGCCCTCGGGCACGTCGGGCATCTCCATGCGACCGCGGTACTCGACGCGGCCATCCGGCTCGCTGCGGATGATCCGGCAGGTCGAGTAGACAAAGCCTGCGCCGGGATGAGCATCGAGCACCGACAAGTGACGTTCGAGATTCGTCGGCAGGGCGATGTCATCGTCGTCGAAGATCCACAGATGCTCGCCGCGCACGCGCGCCATGGCCCGATTGAGCGCGTGCGACTTGCCACCGTTCTCCTGCTCCATCACCTCGATGCGCTCGCCGTAACCACGCAGGACCTCCGTCGTCCCGTCGGTCGACCCGTCGTTCACCACGATGACCTGCCCGGGCGGCACGGTCTGCCCGAGGATGCTGTCCAGCGCCTCGCGCAGGAAATTCGCCCGATTGCAGGTCGCGACCAGGGCCGTGACGTTGGCGGCGTTCACGTCACCTGTCCTTCTTCCGTAACGAGACGGGCCGCGTAGCGAAGCGCGCTCGCGGCGCGGCCATAAGGCCGGCCCTTCATGCCGTAGCGACGAAACATGCCGGCCCATTCCCGGCGGATCTCCCTGCCGACGCTCGGCCTGCGGCTATGCGGGCCGCGCCGTCCTACCCTTTCGACCCGGCGCGCCATCTCGCGGTCGGCGACCAGAGAATCCATGGCAACGTAGCGGCGCAGATAGACGTCGAGCGCGGCGGCGCAGATCCGACGCTCGTCTATCGACAGGGATTTGTCTGGCAGCACCTCGCAGGCAAGCCGCAGGTCGTCCCAGCCGAACGCCCACAGGCCACGCCGCACGGCAAAGCACATGCGCTGGAGACGGGCGCGGCGAATGTCGGCAGCGCTGAGCTCACCGCGCAACTGGCCGCCCGGCAGGCACTCCCGCAGCGCGAGATCGGGGTAAAGCTTGCCGACCACCGTACGATCATCCTGCAGCCAGCGGACCTCCCTTTCGGTTCGCCCGAAACGATCGGCGGCAGCGCCGCGCAGACCGTGGTGCTGGACGTAGATGAAGGTCGGTTCCTCCACCCGACGGCAGGCGAACCGGCGGGTCAGCCGCAGCATCATGTCGTAGTCCTGGGAGAACAATAAGCGCTCGTCGAAGGGGCCGACTTCGCGATAGCAGCTCCGGCGCGCCAGCACCGCCTGTTGGGGCATGAAGTTGAATTCCAGGAGACGCGGGAAGGTCTCGTCGCGCTCACCGTCCCGTGCGAACTCGGGCAGCGGCTTCAGCCTGTGGCGGCGATGGACGCCATCCTCGCCCGCATCGACGACGTAGCCGGTCCCGTAAGTGAAGCCGATCTCGGGATGGGCTTGCAGCACCGGGACGTGGCGCTCCAGAGCGTGCGGCAGGGCGAAATCGTCGTCGTCGAAGATCCAGACATAGTCTCCGGTCGCGCGCGGCATCGCATGATTGAGGGCGTTCGACTTGCCCCCGTTCCGCTGCCGCAGGACCTCGATCCGATCGCCATAGCGCGCCAGCACCTCGGCGGTCGAATCGGTCGATCCGTCGTCGACGACGATGACCTGGCGCGGCGGCAAGGTCTGCCCAAGGATGCTGTCGAGGGCTTGCGCGATGCAGTGGGCGCGATTGAAGGTCGCGACCAGCACCGTCACGTCAGGGGCGGACGCCACGGCGGACTCCTGCGGTCGCATTCTCGATCGCGACCATCTTCAGCCGGTCGCGCGATCGGCGCACGTCGCGAATCATGGCCAGGTAGGCATCGCCGTACTTCTGGTCGGGCTCGAGATAAGCCCCTTCACTCCACTCGTTCCAAGCACAGAGATGGATAAATGGCAGTTGACCGCTCTCACCGATCCAGTCGTAGGCCGCATGCAGGAAATCGCCGAAGCTCTCCGGCGTACTGCGATCGACGATCGGCACCCAGGGGAAGTCGAGTTCGGCGTGCAGACTCTCGACTCGGATGCCGCGGGCCGTAGCGTCCCAGCCCGGGGAAACCGACGGCACGTATGGCAGGGCATTTAGCCGGCTCATCTCCTGCCAGGCGCGCACGCGCCGCGGCACGAGATCGGCGTAGTCCTTGAGGTAAGAGCCCTTTTCGGTCGGATCGAGAATGCTGTTGTAGCCGGTCAGCGCATCGAAGCCCAAGTCGCCGACATCGACGGTGCTCTTTGTGACACCGACGAGATAAAGCCCGGGCAACCCTGCCGCCTGCGCACGCAGCCTGCCGGCGCGCAACATGGCACGCAACTGCTCATCGCCGAGCTGTGCCTGAAAGCCTTCGACACTGTAGAGCAACAAGATGGGCTTGCCTCCGACCGTGCGATAACCCGAGTTGGAGAAATAGCGCGCGCAGCAATGGTCGATCATGCGTGCGAAATCCTGGGCATCGGTCTCGACCCAACGCTGGCGTTCGAGTTCCGACTCGCGTCCGGGTACCGCCGGCAGGTCAGCCTTCGGCATCTTCCAGCACCACATCAGCGAGAAGCGCATTGGCGGATTGATGTGCGTGAACTGATTCAGCGATTCGTCGAGTTCGATGCGGCCACGCTTCCAGTACCAGAGGAAGATGAAGGCATCGATTCCATAGCTCGAGGCCAGCGTCGCTTGCGCCTCGACGGTTGAGCGTTGCGTGTCGTCATAGTAGCCACCGAGCGGAACGCGCGGCTGGTAGTGGCCATCAAAATAGGGCTGCGCATTGCGCACCAGATCCCACTCCGAATAGGAGACATCGGGACGATCGTGCCAGCCAGGATAATAATAGGCACAAATTTCAACCAAGCGTTTCCCCCTCAAAATCGGAAACGGATCTCGCCGTCCCGGTATTTTCGCACCCCGCTTTGGACCCAGCCCTCGAAGTCGAGCAGGAAGCGCTCGCGTCGAGCTTGGAAATCGGGAATTCGTGATGCCACGAGCCGGGCCGGCGCTTCGTCAAAGAAGGCGGTGTCTCCCCTCATCCGCTTGACCGAGCCGGCCACGACCATGGCCATGAGTTCGTGATGACCGATCTTGGGGTCGACGCACCGACGCGCCTCCTCCCTCAGGTCGTTGGGCAGGCAATGGGCAATGTTGTGCTGCAGGCCGTAGAGCAACCGCGCCGGCGCCAGGTAGCGCACAGCAATGCCCGGCTGGTCCCAATGCCACTCGAAGAAATGGTTCTCGGCCACGATCGTGCAGACGATCCCTTTCCCGGCGTCGACGCAGTCGGAGCGGAGCAGCAGATCGAAGCAGGCATGGGCGACCGTGCCGCGCCGAATCTCGTCGTCGACGAAGAGTACGCGTTCGAGCCGCCGCTTCTCGCCCAGTTGACGGCAGACCTCCGCCGCCAGCGATGTATTGTCGAACAGCGCACCGCCCTCGGCGAAACGCACGATGGGCAGGCAGATCGTAGGTGGCGGCTCGATCGCGAGCAGGCGGTAGGTGGCACGGGCGAGTGCCTGCATGTAGAGGCCGCTGGTGCCCGCGGTCACCAGGGCGTCGTAGCGCTCGCCATTCTCGACCAGCAGACGATGGAGCGTGGCGGAGAAGAGCTCGATACGTGAGAGCGCGAGCGCGTGGCGATCGACCGCCAGGCGATCGACGAGAGCGATCGTCTCGGTGCGCAGCGTCGCGTCGAAGCGGTCCACGTCTCCCCCGATCCCGCCTAGATGACCAGGAATCCCATCTTCTTGCCGGCGTCGAACGGGTACCCGTTGCGCGTCAGATATTCGTACAGTGGCGCCTTGTATCGCCTGTTCTTCAGCTCCGGCGTCAGCCACAGGAACTCCTGTACGACCTCGCGGTCGAGGAAGGGATACCGCGTCTCGATGCCGTAGGCGCCGGCGACGTGCTCTTCCTTGGTGAGATAGGCGCGCTGGTAATTGCCGTAGAAATTGCGCCACGCCGCCAATTTCTCGGGAAAGACGCCCTTGAGCTGGGTGGCTTCCGGCCATTGCGAATAGTCGGACATGATCTCGTCCGCCCCCTGGCCGGAGAAGTTGACCCGCCGCTTCTCCTGGTTTGCCAAGGTGTATATCGACGCGAGACCGACGGTCGCCTTGTCGTCGAGCATGTCATACTCGATGAGGTTCCCGTTGGGCATCGTCAGCCGGTATTTGTAGGGCTCGGCGTTGGCCCGCAAATAAGCGCGCTTCTCGTTGATGATCGGCCGGTCGATCTTGAGGATCGTGCCGTTGCGGTTGCGCTGGCGCAGAAGATCGAGGTTCTCCTGCCCTTCGATCGAGAAGGCCTTGTATTCGATGCCCAAGCGCGTCAGGGCGCAGTCTATGGCGCCGCTGTCATAGCCGGAACTCAGATTGATGAAGGAGTGGTTGTATGCGCGCTTGGCCATCGCCCGGTCGAAGGCAGCGATCCAGTCATCGTAACTGTCCTTGTGCTGATGATCGAAGTCGAAGGTGTTCCTCTTGACCTCCCGGGCTTCACCGCTGGCCAAGTCGACGATCACCGTTGTATCCGGCGACACCTGCTCGCCATCCGCTCCGACACCACTGAGATAGCTCGCGACCTCGGTGCCGTTACGCCACATCGGCTTGGTCGAGAAAGGGTCGGTGGCAAAGACCGCAACACCGCGGCCGAAGTCATAGATCGCCACGGCGAACTCGCCATCCAGATGGCGCGCGAAGTCTTCGCCATGCTCGCGATAGAGCGGGATCAGGACCTCGCCGTCGCTGTCATGGTAAGCGTGGTTGTAGATCTCGCCGTTGTAGACACAGACGATGTCACCGTCGACGAACGGCTGCGGGGTGACCTTCCCGGTGATGTGCAGCAGGTTGTGCGTGAAGTAGTAGCCGTGGGCGTGGATCGTCGACGTGAGGTCCGGCCCGCGTTTCTGGATGAAGAAGTTGTTCGCGTCACGCCTCTTTGAAACGAGGATTCCACACATCGCCTCTACTCCCCCAGCTCGCTCAACGGGTGGCCGCTCGCGGCCGTGATAGCGACGGCCCACCAGACCGACAAGACCGAACGTGCGCACCGACAGTCCATCATCCAACCCTCAAGCCGTGATCCGGCGAAGAATGCCGGACAAGGTTTCGATATTGTGTAGCTTCAGATGCCGCGCGGCGGCGAGCGTGCGCTCGCGCAGCCGGGCATAATCTCCATCGCTGAGGCCGCGCGCGGCGGCAAGGCCGACTGCCAGATCCTCGCCGGGGTAGGTGACCATGAAGTCGAGATCGTGGTGCCGGGCGATCGCCTCGTTGATGATCATCGGCACCCCGAGGCCGAGCGAGAGCGGAATCGTCGCGGTCATCCGAGTCCGATAGTCGCCGTTGGCGATACGGTCGTCGACCAGAGGCAACAGGAAACGACTGCTGCGTACGTGCTCGATGAACGAGTCGTAGGGCTGGTAGCCGGTAAAGCGGACTTTGTCCCCAACGCCGAGCGCAGCCAGATCATCCTTCAGTCGCCGCACATGCGGATTCTCGTCGAACTGCGTGCTGCGGCCGCCGCCAAGTACGACCAGCGTCTCGTGCGGCGCCAGCGCCGAACATGCCCGTACGAGCGAGGCCATCGCCTTGTTCTCGTAGTCGATGGATCCAGCGAAGACATACTCGCCGGCAGCCGCCGGTGGCGGCGGCTCGAGACTTTCGAACGGCAAGATCCATGCGGCATCGGGACAGCGGGCACGGAGATGTTCCGCACCTTGTCGCGAAAAGGAAACGATCGCGTGACGACCGGAACGCGTATGGCCTTCCAGGTCGACCTGGGGCTGCGGGCGGCGGCACAGTACCTTGTTCCTGACACCCAGGAAGGTGACGCCGCCGTCGGTGCTCTCGAGCTCGATCCGGTTGCCGTTCTCGCTGAGTACGAGCCGGTCACCTTCCTGCGACCAGCGGCATTCCTCGACCCATCGGCCGACCCAGTTGTAGCTATGATCGGGAAAGAGGTTGACGATTCCTTCGCCGCGCGAATGCCGACCGTCGAAGCTCATCACCGGGCGCTGTTCGACCCACAGGGTCGGCTCGTGGATCACGCTGATCGATGGCCGCCCGATCCGTTCGATCAAGTTGAGGCCGGGGAGCGGCCCGATCCCGTGATCGTGATAATAGCCCTCGTGACGCAGGGTCCCGATCAACACCAGATCATAGCGGTCGAAGGGAAGCTCCCACAGACGCTCGATCGGGAACCGCCGAACATCCATCATCGCAAGCGTCTCGAGGTGCCCGGGTGTGTCCGGACAGACGATGTCGACAGCGCAGCCCAGCTCGCCAAGGAGGTTGGCCCACGCCGGAAAGACCTCCCAGTGGTAATCACAACACTCGATCAGGAGGCAGGATTTCAACGGGCCGCCCCCACGGTCTCGACGACACGATCGAGTTCGGCATTCAAGCCATCGATCCAGGACGGTGGCACAATGCTGAATGCCTGGGACAGCCTCGACAGGTCGAAACGCGAATTGAGAGGGCGCGGCGCCTTCATCGGATATTCCGCGCTGGCGATAGGCACGAGCCGTTCGACCGACAGAGAAACACCGCGGGCGCGCAATCCGTCTACGATTGCCGTCGCAAAGCCATGCCAACTGGTCGTCTCCGAGGCCGCGAGATGGACCAGCCCATCGGCATCGGCGAAAGCAGCCGCAAGATCGGCCGCCTGCGCGACCATTGCGGCGACGGCCTCGGCAATGATCGCAGTCGACGTCGGAGCACCCACCTGGTCCGCCACGATGCGCAGTTCCTGCCTCTCCTCGGCGAGGCGCATGATGGTGCGCAGGAAGTTGCCGCCGAACGCAGCATAGACCCAGGACGTCCTGATGATCAGATGCGGGCCGCCGGCAGCTCGAACGGCGATCTCGCCGGCGAGCTTGCTGGCGCCGTAGACGGACAACGGGCTGGCGCTGTCCGTTTCGTTCCAAGGACGGCTTCCGCGGCCGTCAAAGACGTAATCCGTCGAGAAATGGACCAGTGGCACGCCACGTGCTGCCGCCCAGCGTGCCAGCACACCGGGCGCTTCGGCATTCACGAGGAAGGCGAGCTCCCGCTCGTCCTCAGCCCGGTCAACCGCTGTGTATGCCGCGGGATTGACGATCAGGTCAGGCGACAGCCCGTCCAATCGCTGTGGCAGTTCCTCCGGCCTCGTCAGATCGAGAGCAGCACGGTCTGCGGCCACGACCGTCGCGACCTTGGCAAGGCGCGATGACAACGCAGAACCGATCTGTCCGTTCACGCCGGTCACGAGTATGCGCACGGTCAGGCCTCGTATCGCGGCAGGCCGTCAACCTCGGCGAGAGGAAGGGCCGCCTTGTCTCGGGCGGAAAGAGTCGGAGCGGCGACCCGCCAATCGATGCCCAGCCGCGGATCGTCCCAGCGAACGACGATCTCGCTGGCCGGGCTATAGAGATTGTCGCACTTGTAGAAGACGTCGGCGGTCTCGGACAGGACGACGAAGCCATGAGCAAAGCCGCGCGGCACGAAGATCTGCCGGCCGTTCTCCTCACTGAGCTCGATCGCGATGTGCCTCCCGAAGGTCGGACTGCCAAGCCGCACGTCGACGGAAACGTCAAGCACACTTCCCTTCAGCACGCTCAAAAGCTTGGCCTGGGCGTTCGGGTTCTGAAGGTGAAGGCCGCGCAACACGCCGTAGGCGGAACGGGATAGGTTGTCCTGCACGAACGGCTCGACAATGCCTGCCGCCGCATAGCGTTCGACCTGGAATGTCTCGACGAAGAAGCCGCGCTCATCCCCAAAGCGCCGCGGCTCCAGGATCAAGACACCTGGCAACGCCGTTTCGATGATCTGCATAGTCCCGCGCTAGCCATTACATCCGCCCTCCGAGAACCGGATAGGCCGGCATCGGACTGAGCGGCAGTATGTCGATTTCAACTTGCGACGTGAAGCTCTTGAGAAGCATCCGCCTACTTGGCTCTCGGTAAACACCGACCGGAACGGCGCATTTCGGCGACTGATCAAGACATCCATGCAGGCATTTTCAGCTCGTGTGTAGCACACCAGTCAGTGTCTCATCGAACGCGTCTACGTACGACAATCAAAATTCTTCGTGAAGTCATGCGCACACGAGTCTTGCAGGTGCAGGCGCTCGATGATTCTGCGGCCGTGCGGCCCCGCCTTACCGTTTACCGCCGGACGGTGGCGACGCGGCTCAAATGCGCCACCGCCGCCTCTACGCCTACCGGTCTGCCTTGGCTCCGGTCCCAATCCGCCCCTGGTGCAGCAGCACTGTAGCCGCCGAGGCCGGCACCGGCCGGGCAAAGTAGGCTCCCTGCGCATGTTCACAGCCGAGGAGCAACAGGTAGCTGGCCTGTTCCGCGGTCTCGACGCCTTCGGCAATGACACCCATACCGAATTCCCGCGCCAAGCTGAGTGCCGCCCGGATGATCGCGACGTCACCGCTGTTGCCGGGTACGCCGGTGACGAATTGCGCGGCAATCTTCAGACGGCTGAAGTGATAGCTTCGCAGGTACTGAAGCGAGGAATATCCCGTACCGAAATCGTCGATCGACATTTTCGTACCGGCCTGATGCAGGCGCTCCACGATACCCCGATGCTCCTGTGTCGTTTCAAGCAGTACGGATTCGGTAAGCTCCAGCTCCACATCGCCGTCGAGCAGGCCATATTTCGCGAGAACCTCCGAGAATTCCCTGTCGAATTTGTGGTCTGTCTTCAACTGCGCGGCGGAGACGTTGACGGCAACGACGGGCGGCGCGATCCCTTCATCGCGCCAGCGCCTCATCTGTCGGCATGCTTCGTCGAGCACCCAGTGCCCGATCGATGAGATGAGTCCCGCTTGCTCTGCAACCGGTATGAAAGTCCCCGGCATCATCAGGCCGCGCTGTGGATGGTTCCAGCGCGCCAGCGCTTCCATGCCGACGATCCGGCCGGACGCTATCTCGACCTGCGCCTGATAGAAGACCTCCAGCTCGTGCCTTTCAAATGCCCCGCGCAATTCGTTGGTCAGCGAGACGCGTTCGCGCACTCGCTGGTCGAGTTCCGCCGCATGAAAGCAATACCGGTCGCGACCTTCCTCCTTCGCGCGGTAAAGGGCGAGATCGGCCTGCGTCAGCATCGTCTCGGGATCAGAGATCTCCGGATCGTCGAAGGCTATTCCGATGCTGATCGAGACGCGAACGCTGTTGCCATCCATCTCGAACGGAGCCGCCATCGACTTCATCAGCGCCGCAGCCAGCGCGCCGGCGTCCGCCGGTTCGCTGATACCAGCTTGAAGGACAGCGAACTCGTCGCCTCCGAAACGCGCGACGAAATCGCCCTCCCGCACACCATCCCTCAGTCGGGCCGCGACCTGCTGCAGAAGGCGGTCACCCGCTCCATGCCCCAGGGTGTCATTTACGTCCTTGAACAGGTCCACGTCGATGTAGAGAACCGCGAAGGCTGCCGCGGCGCCACGTCGGCGTAACGAGAACACTTCCTGAAGCCGTGCCAGGAAGGCCGGGCGATTGGGAAGCCCGGTGAGCTGGTCGCGCAACGCCTGCTCGCGCAGCGCGGCCTCCGTCGTCTTCTGGCTGGAGATGTCGCGGGCGATCGCAATGGTTTCGACAGGCGCTCCGTTCGCGTCCCAGGCCACCACCAGGCGGCCCTGGGCGAAGAATTGGCTGCCGTCCTTTCGCCGCATCCGGAATTCGGCCTGAACCGAGCCTCCGTTGTTGTCGGTTTTCTTCGCGTTCGCAGCGGAGAATGGCCGATCCTCCGGTATCACGAAATCCTGCCAGCTCCTGCCGATGAGATCGCCTGGATCATCGTATCCGAGAAGCGTCGCGGCGGCCTTGTTGGCCGACCGGATGATGTCATCGGTTTTCCAGACGACAATGGCATCGGGAGAAAGCTCGAACAGGTGGCGAAAATCCATCTCGCTTTCCCGCAGTGCTTTCTCGAGCAACGCTTCCCGCGCCCAGTCGCGGCCGAGAGACCTCCACAGTTCTTCGTCGAATCCCATCTTGGCCCACCCGGACGCCTGGCCGAGATGACGCGACACATGGTCTGCGAGACGGCCGGGCGGCGCCATGATGAAGCGACACGCCTCGTCCCCTCTGGCCCGACACGAAATCTCCACCGCCACCAAGGGCAGGCCGAAGCTTTCTTCACACCATCCCGAGGAATAACCGGCATTCATGAAGCAGACCGGAAAATCGCTCAGCTTGCCCGTGCGAATCCAGGACTCGGCCTCGAACGACAAGGGATGATCGTAGAGAAGGAAGAAATCCTCATTGGGTTGAAGATTTGATTCTTCGTGCAATTTTACCGAAGCCCAACCTGTATGGGCGAAAAAGACCGGCCCCGCCGCGAGCTTGCTGATCGGATCGTGCAATCCCATCGAGTTGTGAAAATAAGAGGCGTCCGACTTGCCGAGGGCGTGCGCGGTATCGAACAGCAGCCGCCCCGCGATGGCCGCAGCCCTCTCGTCGCGTTCCGTAAAGAGCCGCTTGACGACCTCGAAGAATTCGATCGACAGCGCCGCCCCTCGAACGAGAATGAAGCGCTCACCCGAGATCCTGATGATTCCCTTCGCGAAATCATCCTGCCGGTTCTGGAAGAACCGATCGAGCTGCTCCTCCGCCTTGTCGAAGATGGCATCGTACTGAGGCGGACCCTTGACTGTTCGCGGCATGGCCGGACCTCACTCGTATCGAAGCACCAATTGATGCCGTCTCACCCCATACGAATTGACCGAGCGGATCGACTACAGCGTGCAGGCCGTTGCGCGTCAATTGTCGACGCCGCCCGCAGTCGCTCCGTCGGGGATGCCGGCAAAGACGGCTAGAACCCGGCCCCCGGGGTGAAGGACAGCATGGAATAGCGGACACTGCCGCTATCGAAAGCTGCTTCGATCTGCACGAGGCCGCGCGCCTTGTCGAAGGAGCAGGTGATCTTCGATGGCAGAGAGGGCGGACGAGGTGCGAGCGCGGTTTCAACCACCAGCCTGTCCGTTGCGCGGCGACCGTAGGCCATCCTGCAGACCGACCGGGTGTAGGTGAATGGACGAAGCCGGTACGGTCCCAGCGTCAGAGTAACCCAACGCATCAGGCCGGCCGGTATGGCCGGCACGATGTCCGTCCAGGCAAGGCCGACCTCGACTGCATAAGGAACCGAGGGCGCGCCGTGGGCCCACAGCCTCAGGAGCGGCGCGTCGCCACTCTGTTCGACGACACGCCAGGCGTCGGGAGCGAGAGCGGCAGCCAGTGTGCTGTCGCCGCACATGAAGCGGTGCCGCCCCAGTTCATCGAGTGAATGCCGCACTTCCACGCTGACGCCCTGGCTCGGCTCGCGAAAGGACCGTGGCAGCGTCCCCTGCACCTCGACCGTCCATACCGCAGTGCCCGGAGAGGAGCTCGCCAGCAGCGAACGAACGTGCGCATTGGGAACGGCATGCATGACGATCGAGCCCGGCTCCGGGGCCTTCGCCGCATTCCATTCGAGCAGCGGCTCGTCGGGGGTCGCACCTGACAGGTAGTTCGCCAACCTGAACGGCATTGTGCGCGCGCCCGGTTCCGGCCCGGCCTGCGCTTGAAGATGGAGATGCGGGACGGCCGAGCGGCCGGAGTTTCCAACGGCCCCGAGATAAGTGCCAAGCTCGACACGCGCGCCGGGCTTCACGGCGATGCTCCCTTGCTTCAAGTAGGCCAGGAGGGCCCAGCCTCCCTGATCGAGGTGAATCGAGACATAGTTGCCCCAGGCCTCGGAAAAATTCGCAACACCGAGAGGATTGTCGGGGATTCCATCCCGCACCTGAGCGACGATGCCCGCAGCCGGCGCCGTCACTGCCGCGTTCCAGATCGAATCGGCCGGCACGCAATCCCCTTCTGCAGGCGCACCGTTGTGAATGGGCAATCGCACAGCGTCGAGTTCGTGCGGGAAGTGGTTGGAAGGGTCGGGAGCATCGCCATCCCCGGGGGTGACCTGCACACTTCCGGCGACCGGTATGACCAGCAGCGGCTCCCCCCGGCCGAACCGCTGCAGCCAGAGGGTATCGCGCCACCAGGCCTCTTCGGGGACCACCTTCGGCCACCGATTGCGCCAGAACCCGCGACGATCCGAAGCGAGCGCCAATGTCCCGAGGCCGGCCCAGATCGTCAGGCCGGCGGCTGCCGGCAAATACGCAATCAGGGGAAAAAGGCTCTGCAAAGCGACGTCGATCAGAGAAGCGACGGCGCCGGCAAGACCGGCCAGCAGAAGACTGAAGTAACCTGGCACGATCAGGAACGCACCGATCGCCATGCCGGCGACGAAGAAATTGTAGGATGCCGGCAGCCAGACGTACGGCACCCCGAGGCTCTGCACGTTCAGGGCGATGACCGCACCGGCAATCCACGCAATCACACCGGCCGCGAATGCCGCTCGCGACCAAAGCAGGGCCGCGCAGGCAACCGCGGCGCCGCCTGCGATCGTCGGCGCGAACAGCAGCGCCCCAATCGACTTCAGGAAGGCGGCACCCCATTCGACGACATTCTCAGGCTGCTTGTGCCACCAGGTGAGGGGCTCCACGGCCATCTTCGCCCCGATCGGGAAGAGCGCGAATATCGCGACAGCGACGATGCAATAGCCCCAAAGGAGGGAGGGCCATTCGGTGCGCCTCAGCGCCCGCATGATCGCGGCGGTGATGATGAACGCCGCTGCTGCTGCCGTCGCAGCGATCGCGATCTGGGTCTGCAGCGGATAAATCGTCGGTGCGGTGACCCACCCCGCCACGACCGCCGCCATCAAGGTGTTCGCCTTGAGTCCGCCGCCGGCCCAGACTTCCTCCTCGAGACCGAGAGCGGCCATGCCTGCCAGCGCGATGGCCAGCCCCAGCAGACCGAATGCCACGAGGTGCAGATTCGCTCCAAGCGCGAACCACAGGATCATGCCGATCCAGGGGTGCGGGATAAGGAATACATTGCCGAGGGCCGGCCCGAACCTGCCGACGAACTCGTTCACGGCCTCGCGCACATCGGAGATGCCGCCTTGTGGAGGCGGCAGGACCGGCGGTGCCACGTGCGGGGCATGGTCCAGGATATCGACGCGCCTGCGTTCGACCTGCCCGCAGAACGGTGTTGGAACCGGCGACAGCCCCGCCGCGCTCGTGACCGGAGACACCCCCGACGCAGTCCGGGGCATTTGTTCATCGGCACTCACCTCGGCATCCTCCGAAGTGGCATCGACGACAATGCATACTGGACTTCACGGTTGCAGAGGAACCGCAAATACATCGGCGGGCCGCAGCGAATGCACAGCGATCCGGTGCCACGCCGCAGCCCAACACCAGCCATCACCGTCCACGACATGCCTGCCGTGGCCAGCTTACTTAAGACCGTTCCCATGTTTTTCACCCAAGTGCCACCCCACCCAAGTCACCGGCACTCAACGCACCTCACGCAGCGCGTTACACCACCATGCCAAATGACAACGGGCAGCATCTTCCCACGACGTCACTATACCGTCGGTCGGCGATCCCGTCACGGTCGACCTCCCGATGTCATTGCGCCGCAGGCACCAATCCGCGCGTGGCGACCGGGAGCCAGGCCGCAATCCACGATGCCGGTGGGGCGCTGCTGCCGCGAAGCCCATGCTCAGGCGCCCTCAATCCCGCTCAACCCCTGGCTGCGACGGCGCCCGTGGGGAATTATTCATCGCCGGATTGACCTTGAGCGCATTGTGGGTGTTGTCAGACCGTCTCGCATCATGCCTTAGAACTGGCATCGAAATGGCATACCTTCGCCCGGAATCGATGAGCGGGAGACAAGAGATGAGCGATCCGACCGAACCGCCCCCAAAAGCGGCGCGCCCCGAGTTCGAGAGGATCGCCCTCTTGCTTCAGGGCGGTGGCGCCCTCGGCGCCTATCAAGGCGGCGTTTACGAGGCCCTTGCCGAGGCAAACCTGCATCCCGACTGGGTCGCGGGGATTTCGATCGGAGCGATCAACTCGGCAATCATCGCCGGAAATCCGCCGGAGCGGCGGGTGGAACGGTTGCGCGCCTTCTGGGAAACCGTGACCCAGCCGCCTCTCGGTATTCCCTACATCGCGTCGCTCGATATCAAGAACGACATGGCGCACCAGATGATCAATCAATGGCGCGCGGTAGGCGCGTTGCTCTATGGCGCACCCGACTTCTTCAAGCCGCGCGTGCCGCCCCCGATCTTCGCGCCCGTCAGCAGCCCCGGAGCACTGAGCTTCTACGACGTCTCACCGCTCGAATCGCTGCTCGGGCGGCTGGTGGATTTCGATCTGCTCAACTCGGGCGCAACGCGGATCAGTGTCGGCGCCACCCACATCAAGACCGGCAACTTCGTCTATTTCGACAGCACCAACCAAAAGATCGCGCCGGCACATATCATCGCCAGCGGCTCGCTGCCGCCGGGCTTCCCGGCCACCGAAATCGACGGCGAACACTACTGGGACGGCGGCGTCGTCTCGAACACGCCGCTGCAATGGGTGTTCGACGAAAGGCCTCGGCGCGACACGCTGGCCTTCCAGATCGACCTGTGGAGCGCTCGCGGTGAGCTGCCGCGCGACATGATCGAGGTCGATGTGCGCCTCAAGGACATCCGTTATTCGAGCCGCACCCGCATGGGCACCGACCAGTTCCGCAAGAGCCAGGCGCTACGCCGAGCGGTCGCGAAGCTGCTCGGCGACCTCCCGGAGGCGCTGCGCCAGACCCCCGAGGCGGCAGCGCTCGCCCGGGAAGCGGACGACAAGGTCTACAACATCATTCATCTGATCTATCACGCCAAGAGCTACGAAGGCTCCTCGAAGGACTACGAGTTCTCTCGGCGCACGATGGAAGAGCACTGGAAGACGGGCTACAGCGACATGGTCCGCACGCTGCGCTATCCGGAGGTACTGCAACGGCCGCGTAGCCTCGATGGCGTATTCACTTTCGATCTCGCCCAGCAACAGCCCAGGTAGAGGCCTCCATGAAGATAGCCGACGTCCGCGGCAAGGCGTTCGCCATGCCGCTCAACAACCCCGCCTACCCGCCGGGCCCCTACAAATTCTACAATCGTGAATTCATCGTCATCAGCTACCGCACCGATCCCGAAATCCTGCGCGCCGTCGTGCCGGAGCCGCTCGAGGTGATCGGCGACACGGTCAGCTACGAATTCATTCGCATGCCCGATTCCACCGGCTTCGGCGACTACACCGAAACCGGTCAGGTGATTCCGGTCCGCTTCAAGGACAAAGACGGCGTGGTGCAGGAAGGCGGCTACGTGCATGCCATGTATCTCGACGACGACTCGCCGATCGCCGGCGGGCGCGAGATCTGGGGCTTCCCCAAGAAGCTCGCGAACCCGAAGATCAGTCACGAGAACGAGACGCTGGTCTGCACGCTCCATTACGGCCCCGTGCTCTGCGTCAGCGCGACCATGGGCTACAAGCATCACGAGATCGAGCATGCGCCGCTGCTGAAATCGCTGGCCAAGCCGAATTTCATGCTCAAGATCATTCCCCACGTGGACTGTACGCCGCGCATCTGCGAACTGGTCCGGTACTATCTTCAGGACGTGACCCTGAAGGGCGCCTGGACCGGCCCCGCCGCCCTGCAGCTCTTCGACCACGCCCTGTGCGACGTCTCGCGCCTGCCGGTACGCGAGGTTCTCTCGGCGACGCATTTCGTCACCGACCTGACGCTGGGCCTCGGCGAGGTCGTCTTCGATTATTTGGCCAAGACCTGAAAGGAATCCCCATGGCGCGTTTTGACAAGAAGGTAGCGATCGTGACCGGTGCCGCCAGTGGCATCGGCAAGGAGATCGCCCTGCGCTTTGCGGCGGAAGGCGGAATTCCCGTCATCGCCGACTTGAACCTCGACGCGGCCAATGCGACTGCCGCCGAGATCAAGGGCAAGGGCGGCGATGCATTCGCCGTCGCCATGAACGTCGTCGACGAGGACGCCGTGAACAAGGGCGTCGAGGACGTGATGAACAAGTACGGCCGGATCGATGTGCTGGTCTCCAACGCCGGCATCCAGATCGTGAAGCCCGTGGTCGATTTCGCCTTCGCCGACTGGAAGAAGCTGCTGTCGATCCATCTCGACGGCGCTTTCCTCACGACGAAGGCCTGCCTCAAGCACATGTATGCCGCGAAATCCGGCAGCGTCGTCTACATGGGCTCGGTGCATTCCAAGGAAGCGTCGGTGCTCAAGGCGCCCTATGTCACCGCCAAGCACGGCCTGATCGGCCTCTGCAAAGTGGTCGCCAAGGAAGGCGGCGCCTACAACGTGCGCGCCAACGTCGTGTGCCCGGGCTTCGTGCGCACACCGCTGGTCGACAAGCAGATCCCCGAGCAGGCCAAGGAGCTGGGCATCTCCGAGGCCGACGTCATCAAGCATGTGATGCTGAAGGACACCGTCGACGGCGAATTCACGACCACCGACGACGTGGCCGATTGCGTGCTGTTCTTCGCCGGCGCCCGCAGCAATGCGCTGACCGGCCAGTCGATCGTGGTCAGCCACGGCTGGTTCATGCAGTAACGCCTGTGCCGGGGGCGGCGACGGCCGTCGTCGCCCTCAGGCCTGCCAATTGCTCTGCAGGCGATTACCACTGGCCAGAATCGCCTCGGCCAGCTTGGCGGCCGGCCCACGCCTGATCGATCCCTGCAGCACGAATTCGATCGCGCCCAGATCCGGGAGGTCGTGGGGCCTTTCGAGTTCGACCAGGTCGGCCGGCAGAAGTCCCGCCGTGATCGGCGTTACGCCGAGGCCCGCCAGCGCCGCTGCCCGCAATCCACTGAGGCTGCCGCTGACGCACACCGGCCGCCACGCGCGACCCGCCCGTTCGAGGGCCATCAGGGCCGTTTCCCGCGTGATGCTCGGCGGCGGATAGAGGATCAGCGGCACTGGGGACGACGCATCGAGCCGATAGCCCCGGCTGGCGGCCCAGACCATGCGGTCGCGCCAAACCAGCAGGCCGCGCTCGTCTCCGGGTTTCCGCTTGCCGCAGATGAGGTCGAGTTCGCCGCGTTGGAACAGCTGGTTCAGCCGGCCGCTCAGGGCGACCGTCAGTTCGAGGTCGACCAGCGGATGCGCGCGGCGGAAGGTCCGGAGCACTTCGGGCAGCTGGGACAGCACGAAGTCCTCCGACGTGCCGAAGCGCAGGCGGCCGCGGAGCTGGGAACCGGCGAAGAAGCGCTGCGCCCGTTCGTTCGCGTCCAGGATGCTCTGCGCGAAGTCGATCATGGCGTCGCCGTCGGGCGTGGTGGCAACCGAATGGGTGTCGCGCACGAGCAGGCGGCGGCCGGCCTCCTCCTCGAGCTTGCGGACATGCTGGCTCACGGTCGACTGCTGCAGCCCCAGCCGCTCCGCCGCCTGGGTGAAACTGCGGGTCTGGACCACAGCCAGGAAGCTGCGGATCTGCGCGGGATCGAACATCGGTTATTCCGGATCGTGATTACAATTACATCGGTAAGCGTACTTCACAATATCCGTCAAGAGGCTGATATGGAGTTGTAACAAAGAGTTCCCGCCATGCGCCGCCTCCGCAGCTACATTGATCCCTTCCTGATCGCCCTCCTGTCGACCGTGGCCTTCGCCTCGGTCCTGCCGGCCCGCGGCCAGGGCGCCGTCGCCGCCGATTTCGTCGCCAATGCGGCCGTCGCGCTCCTGTTCTTCCTTCATGGCGCCAAGCTCTCGCCGGATGCCGCCCTCGCCGGCCTGCGCCACTGGCGCCTGCACGGCCTGGTCTTCCTGAGCACGTTCGCCCTCTTCCCGGCGATCGGACTGACGGCCCATGCGCTGGCGCCGCAGCTGCTTCCCGCCCCCCTGTGGGCCGGAGTCCTTCTGGTGACGATCCTGCCCTCGACCGTTCAGGCATCGATCGCGCTCACCTCGGTGGCGGGCGGCAACGTGCCGGCGGCGATCTGCAGCGCCTCGGCCTCCAACCTGATCGGCCTGGCGCTGACGCCGCTGCTGGCGGGTCTCCTCCTCGCCAATGGCGGGGTGAGCTTCTCCGCCCATACCGTCCTCGGCATCGTCCTGCAGATGCTGGCGCCGTTCATCGCCGGCCAGGTGCTGCGGCCATGGATCGGTGCCTTCGTGCGGCGCAACGCGCGCATGTTGAAGTTCGTCGACTACGGCTCGATCCTGCTGATCGTCTACTCCGCCTTCAGCCACGGCGTCGTCAACGACATCTGGCACCAGGTCGGGGTCGAGCAGATCGTGCGCGTGATGCTGATGGATCTGGCGCTGCTCGCTGTCGTGATGAGCCTTCTCACCGTCATCAGCCGTCGCTTCGGCTTCTCCCGCCCGGACGAGATCACCATCGTCTTCTGTGGCTCGAAGAAGAGCCTGGCAACCGGACTGCCGATCGCCAACGTCCTGTTCGCGGGCCATGTCGGGCTGGCCATCCTGCCCGTCATGCTGTTCCACCAGATCCAGCTCATGGTGTGCGCCACGCTGGCCCGCCGCTATGCCGCCAACCAGCATGCGGCGGAGATCGACGCCCAACCGGCGACCGCGACCTCATAAATGCCAAGGGCGGCCGCAAGGCCGCCCTCCCTCATCGAATATGGCGCGGTCGTGCGCCGTCGCTTCACTCCGCGGCGATCGCGCCCTGAACGAAGCGCTTGGCGTCGAAATCCTCGGCGACCTTCATGTCGTTGCCGATCAGCTTCTCGACATCGATCTTGGCGTATTCCAGCACGCCCATGTCGCCCAGCGCCTTCTGCACCTTGGGCCCGAACAGGCCGATCTCCTTCAGGATCGGCACGATGCGGGTGAACAGCCGCGACCGGAACGCCTGCATGGCGCCCGACTC
>JAFEFG010000055.1 GCA_018240685.1 Pseudomonadota bacterium
TCGACCAGACGCCATTCCAGCGCCTCGGCGGCGCCGATACGGTCCGAGGCCAGGATCACCGCCTGCTTGGTGCGTGCCGGCCCCATCAATGCCAGCATGCGCGGAATCGAGCCCCAGCTCATGTTCATGCCCAGCTCGACCTCGGGAATGCGGAAGTGCGCCCCCTTCCCGCAGAAGCGGAAATCGAGCGACACGACCAGTGCCGCACCGCCGCCGATGCAATGGCCTTCGATCGCCGCAATGGTGACCTGCTCCATGTCCTGCCAGGCCTTGCACATCCGCGGTCCCAGGCGCTGGCGATGGATGCGTTCGCCAATCGGCAGCGAGGTACGTTGCCAGGCTTCGGGATCCTTGAGATCGAAGCCGGCCGAGAAGGCCCTGGCCGAGCCGGTCAGGATCACGACCGAGGTTTCGAGATCGTCCTCGAAGTCGCGCGGCACGTCACGCAGCTCGCGCATTGCCTGCTGGCTGAGCGCATTGACGTTGTCGCCGCGGTCGAAGCGCACGACCGCGATGCGGCCCTGCGGACCCAACCCCTTCTCCACCTTCACGAAGCGACGATCCATTCCCTCGTTTCCTCCGAACTTTGCGCGACCCTAACGCTTCCCTCTTTCAAGGGCGAGCCGTTCCCTTCCGGCCATAACCGGCGTTCGCTTCCAATTTTTCCGTGTCGGCGCGATGCCCGCAGGCTGCCGCCTACCCGCCGCCCTCGCCCTTGTTGGCAAGGCCGAGACGGTCGGCGGCGGTGGATGCCGCCGCACCCGTCAGCTCCGGCCTGAGGACATAGAGCTCGCGGGCGTCGACCTTCTCCGCCTTTCGCCCAGGCAGGGCGATCGGGTAGCGGGTTTCCGCGCGATGATCCGCGAGCAGCTTCTGCACGTTGTACTGGCTGTTGAATTTCCAGAGCGTCTTCACGAAGTTGGTCTGGCCGCGCGCGAGATGGCCGGCAGCGATCGAGGCACAGCTCCATAGGGCTTTCCAGCCCATGTGTTTCTTGGCCAGTATCCGCTGGGTCTTGACCAGCTCGTCGTAGAATTTCTCCAGCGGAAGCGCGGTGGGCAGCACGGCATGCTGCACGTCGAACAGCTTGTAATTGCGCGTGGTGAGGCCGCGCGCATCGGTGGTCCAGGTCTCGGTCCCGGGATAAGGCGTGTTCACCGTCAGGTGCACGATCTCCGGCACCGCCATCATCCATTCGCGGACCGCCTCGAAGCGAGCCTCGTCCCATCCAGGATCGGCGATGATGTTCACCGCCACATTGATCCCCAGCGAACGGGCATATTCCAGGGCCTCGAAGCTCTTGCCGAGACTCACACGCTTGCGGTGTCGCCTGAGCCCCTCCTCGTCGATCGCCTCGATGCCAAGGAACATGTAGCTGAGGCCGAGTTTCTTCCAGCGCGCGAAGACCTCCTTGTTCTTGAGCAGGACATCGCAGCGCGTCTCCAGATAATACTGCTTCCTGATGGCGCGCTTCTCGACCTCGTCGGCAATGGCATGACCGTGCTCGGCGTGGACGAAGGCCACGTCGTCGACAATGAACACGCCGGGCTCGCGCACCCGCGCCAGATCTTCGCCGACCGCGCCGGGGCTGACCTTGCGGTAACTGCGCCCGTAGAACGTCCAGGCGCTGCAGAAGGTGCAGTTCCACGGACAGCCGCGGGAGAACTCCACCGAGGCACAGGGATCGAGCACGCCGATGAAGTATTTGTGGCGCCGCTCGAGCAGGTCGCGCGCGGGCGGCGTATCGTCGAGAGCCTCGACCATGCGCGGCGGAGGGCCTTCGCCCGCGACCGTGACCACGCCGGGAAGGGTCGCGAGGTCCTGTCTGTCCGCCCAGGCGGACAGGATCCGGGGTGCCGCCTCCTCGCCTTCGCCCTTGACCACGCAGTCGATCGCTCCCTGCGCGTGATCCAGGATCTGCCGCGCGGTGAAGCTGGCCGAATGGCCTCCGGCGAACACCAGCGCATCGGGCAGAAGCTCGCGCGTCAGGCGCGCCAGGTCCACGACCTCGGGAATATTGGCAAGGTAGTTGAGCGAAAAGCCCACCGCATCCGGCCGCCAGGTGCACAGCACGTTCCGGTAGTGCCTGTGCCGGAAGACCTGCAGGTCGATCAGCCGGACCTCGTGCCCGGCCCGGCGGCAGGCCTCGGCCACCCGCTCCAGTCCCAACGGCTCGAGACGGAGGTAGACCTCAGTGTACATCAGGCCACTGGGATGAACGAGCAGGACCCTCATGGCGTTGCCCCCTCGGCGCGCTCTTTCGTCGATCGGGCCTTTCAGCGTCCGAATACTTTCGACTCGCAGCGCCGGAGAACAATCGTGGCCGCCCCGACGGACCCGGTCAATCCAAGGCGTGGCCGGTCCGGGCCCTGCCCCTCAGTAGTCGCCGCCGATGGCGCGCTTCACCTCGTCGAAGAGCAGGCGATGGCCGAGCGCGCTGAAATGTATGTCGCCGGCGATGAAGTACTTGCGCAGCGCCACATCGGCGGGCTCGCGGAAGAACGCCGGAAAGCCGTCGATGAAGCGGACGTGGCGCGCGGCGGCCCACTCCCGCCAGTGCGTCACCTGAACGCTGTTGCGGTCGCCCGCCTCGACATTGTCCGGCCACGGATAGACGACGAGGGTCATGCGGCAGTCCCATTCCCGGCAGATGGCGACGACCTGATCGAGGTTCCTGCCGGCAATCTCCAGTCCCCGCCGGCCCCACTTTCTCATGAGGTCCGGATCCAGCGTCCAGCGCGCGCGGTCCTGCCCCAGGGATCCCACCGTGGCGAGCGTCGACGACAGGTATATGTCGTAGGCCAGCCTGAGGGTCGCGAAATTGCCGAGAAGGAACTGCCCGATATTGAACCAGTGAAACACGCTGGACGTGACGACATCGTCCGGCCCGACGTGATAGACGTTGGCGTCGTCGTCGATATCGGAAAGATCGAGGAAGACGAAAATCTCGCGCGGCTTGATGCCCAGCTTCTGCGTCACCGCGCGGATCTTGCGGAAGTAGATGGTCGGGCTGTAGGACGCGACGCCCAGGTTCCAGACTGCCTTCCCCTGCTTGGCGGCATCGCAGGCCATCAGCCCTGCAAAACTGTCTTCGTAAGCTGCACCGATGGCCTCGGTGAACGAATCGCCGATGACGAAGATGGCCGGCAGGGCCTTCTCGGCTTCGCCCGGCGCACAGGCGCCGATCCGAAGTCCGTATCGGTCGGTCTGCCACGGGTAGACGATGTTGCCCCAGACCCGCGTCGAGTTCGCGTTGGGAGCGAGATCGTGATCGTAAGCTGTCTTTATGTAAGCCTCGGTATAGGCCGACGCGGCATCTGCCCAGCGCTGCTTCCAGCCTGAAAACACGGTGGCCAGCAGGACGTAGTCCAGGATCAGGCAGATCACGATGATGACGAGGGTCTGACCCAGCACGCGCAGCACCCAGAGGCACGACTTCGCAGCCGCTTTGCCAAGATTGCGGATCGTGCCCGTCATGGCCCCCGCCATGTCAGCGCTTGCTCCGCGACCGCATTTTCCCGGGAACCAAGGCATCCTGCGCGATCGTCATTCCGTCTCCGGCTTCGAGAAGAGCGGGCCCCGACGCCCGGCCTCACTCGCGGCGCTCCGCACACCCCTGCGATGTTCTCGCAGATTGCGCCGTGACTTTACAAGCGCGAGCGGGTCGGGCTTCACTGCGGCAAATGTCAAAGCCGGTCGATACCCTCTCCCTCGAACGGCGCGTCGATGCGCTGTTTTCCCGCTACACTCAACCCGGATCGCCCGGAGCCATCGTCGCCGTAATGCGCGCGGGCCACGTCGAGCTCTGCAAGGGCTATGGCCTGGCCAGCATCGAACTCGGCGTGCCGATCGCCGCGAAGACGCGCTTTCGCATCGCCTCGGTCAGCAAGCAGTTCACGGTGTCGGCGACGCTGATGCTCGCCAACGAGGGCAAGCTCACGCTCTCCGATCCGCCGCACAAGTACCTGCACGAGCTGGCGCCGCTGCCGGTGACTCTCGATCAGATGATGCGCAACGCCTCCGGCCTGCCGGATTTCCTCGAGCTGCTGCGCCTGGGCGGCCATGGGCTCGACAAGCCGGCGCGGCCGGCCGACCTGCTGGCGGCCTGTGTGCTGAACCGGCATCTCAACTTCAGGCCGGGCAGCCGCTTCCTCTACAGCAACACCAACTTCCTGCTGCTCGGGCTCGTCATCGAGCGGCTGACCGGCAAGAAGCTCGGCGATTTCCTGGCCGAGCGCATCTTCAGGCCACTGGGCATGAGCCACACCATGCTGGCGGCCGACATCGACACCGTCATTCCCGATCTCGCCACCGGCTACCTGGGCGACGCCGAGAAGGGCTTCCGCCGCGCCCAGCATGCCTATCCGCAGGGCGGCGAGGGCGGCCTTACCTCCTCGATCGAGGACCTGCTGATCTGGAGCCGTCACTTCGACAAGCCGAAGCTCGATCCGATCGATCTGCCTGGGCAGCTCATGGCACAGAAGCCGCTGAACGACGGCCACGCTAACCACTATCGCCGCGGCCTCGACACCAGCCTGCTGCGCGGGCTCCAGACGATCGGCCATGGCGGCCTGTGGCCCGGCTTCCGCACGGAGTTCCTGCGCCTGCCCAGCGTCGAACTCACGGTGATCGTGATCTCCAATCTCGGCACGCTCGATCCCTGGCGCCTCGCCCGAGCCGTCGCGGTGGAGGCGCTGGCCGGCACTCAGGCGATGGCAAAGCCGGCGCCGCCGGCCACCCAGACGGAGATCAAGACGCTCTCCGGCACCTGGTTCAATGCCGAGGAGCCGTCGCTGTTCGAGCTTGCCTGGCGCAACAACGAGCCCACCGTGACACAGAACGGCCTGCCCTTCACCCTCGCCCGCCGCGCCGATGGCTGGCTGGCGGCCGAGCGCGGGTCGTTCGAGTTCGCGCTGAAGCCCGTCGGTCCGCGCTCTGTGCAAGTCGATCTCGGCGCCGGCCGCGTGCTCACCTTCAGGAAGCTCGGCCGGCGCAAGCCGGTGCCGCCCGGCATTGCCGGCGTCTACGTCTCCGCGGATGCCGGCGCGACCTGGCATGTGCGCCGCGGCGGCACCGACTACACGGTCGGCGTCAGCGGGCCGCTGATCGCCGGCGGCGCTCCATGGCCGGTCCGCGGCATCGACGAGCACACGGTCGAGATCGAAACGCCGGGCAACTGGCTCAAAGTAACCCAGCTCGCCCATCTCGAACGCGGCCGCGGCGGCAAGGTCAAGGCGCTGATCGTCTCGACCGGCCGCGTAAAGGGCCTGCGCTTCGAACGCGCCGACTGACGGTCAGCGGAAGGGAATCGCGTACATCAGGCCGCCGTTGGTCCACAGCGCGTTCTGGCCGCGCTCGAGCTTGAGCGGCGTGTTCTTGCCGACATTGCGCTCGAAGCTGTCGCCGTAGTTCCCGACCTGCTTGATGACGTTGTACATCCACTTCTCGTCGACGCCCACGGCCTTGCCGTAACCCGGCGTGACGCCGAGGAAGCGCTTGATGACGGGATCGTCGCTCTTGGCCATCTCGTCGACGTTGGCCTGGCTGATGCCGAGTTCCTCGGCTTCGATCATGCCGTCGAGCACGAAGCGGACGAGGTCGAACCACTGGTCGTCGCCATGGCGCACCATCGGCCCCAGCGGCTCCTTGGAGATGCGCTCGGGCAGGATGACGTGCTCGCCCTTGCCGGAGAGCTGGGCCGCGCGCACCGCGGCAAGCCCCGAAGCGTCGGTCGTGTAGGCGTCGCAACGGCCGGCGGCGTAGGCCTGCAGCAGTTCGTCGAGCTTCTCGATCAGCACCGGCTTGAACGTCATCTTGTGCTTGCGGAAGTAGTCGGCGAGGTTGAGCTCGGTCGTTGTGCCGGGCTGCACGCAGATCGTGGCGCCGTTCAATTCCTTGGCGCTCTTGATGCCCGACTTCGCCGGCACCAGGAAGCCTTGGCCGTCGTAGAAATTGACGCCGGCGCCGTTGAAGCCGAGCTGGGTGTCGCGCAGCAGGGTCTGCGTCGCATTGCGGGTGATGACGTCGACCTCGCCCGACTGCAGCGCGACGAAGCGCTGCTGGGAGGTCGTGGGCGTGAACTTCACCTTCTCCGCGTCGCCGAACATCGCCGCCGCAATCGCCTTGCAGAGGTCGACGTCGAGGCCGGTCCATTTGCCCTGGTTGTCGGCAAAGGAGAAGCCGGCAAGGCCGGTGTTCACCGCGCATTGCACGTAACCCTTGGCCTTGACCGCGTCGAAGGTCTGCCCGGCCGAAGCGGGAAGCGCCGGCAGCGCGCCTGGGATCGCGATCGCCACGACAGCGACGAACCGTTTGAGAAACATGACAAGCCCCCAAAATCTGTTTCGAAGTCAGGATAGCAAAAGCCGCGCCGGATGTTCCGACCTGCAATACCGTCGGCGGCCTGGCCCCGGCCGTTCCAGCCCCGGGCGATCAGGCCCGGCCACAACTGCGGATTGTGATCGCCGATCACCAAAGAGCCGCTTGCTCGATGGCACTCGCTCGCGAGCGCAATCGCTGATAGAACAAGCCCCTCGCAAGGAGTTGGCCATGTCTTCGATACTCCAGGGCCCGCTGCCCTCCCGGCGTCTGCTGTTGAGTGTGGCACCGGCCGCTTTGCTGACGGCCCTCCTACCGAGCATGCCCGCAAGCGCCCAGCCCTGCTGCGGCCCCATCACGCCCGCCGGGGAACGGCTGCTCCAGCGCCTCGACGCCTCTGGCGTGGATCACCTGTGGCTTCCCTACAAGCCCGTGAACTGGGAGACCGGCGAACTCGACAACAACCCCTATGCCAAGCCGGCGGCAACACACTGCAGCGCCTTCGTCGCTTCGTTCAGCAAGCAGCTGGGTGTTTACATCCTCCGCCCGCCCGATCATTCGGCGACACTGTTGGCAAACGCCCAGATGCGCTGGCTGTCATACGACAGCACGTCGTCAGGCTGGAGTCGGCTGCCGGACGCCACGGCAGCCCAGCAGAGCGCCAATCTCGGCAATCTGGTGGTGGCGGCCTACGAGAATCCTGATCCCCACAGGGCGGGCCATATCGCCTTCGTGCGCCCCGGTCTGCCGGATGCGGCACGGCTGGCTGCGGAGGGCCCCGACGTCACCCAGGCTGGCGCCACCAATGCGATCTCCATGCCGCTCAAGCGGGCCTTCAGCCATCATCCGGGCGCCTGGCCCGAGCACATCAGCTACTTCCAGCACTCCATCGCCTTGTAGAGCCGCTCGAGCTTCTCGACCGGGCCGAAGAAGGCCGGCACGAAAAAGCCCCGGCGAATGCCGGGGCTGGATGTCCGCAGTTTCACTGCCTCGATCGGGTTCCGGCCCTAAACCACCCGCTCGACCAGCATCTTCTTGATCTCGCCGATCGCCTTCGCGGGGTTGAGACCCTTGGGGCAGGTCTTGGTGCAGTTCATGATCGTGTGGCAGCGATACAGCCGGAACGGGTCCTCGAGCTGGTCGAGACGCTCGCCCTTGGCCTCGTCGCGGCTGTCGGCCAGCCAGCGATAGGCCTGCAGCAGGATCGCCGGACCGAGATAGCGGTCGCCGTTCCACCAGTAGCTGGGGCACGAGGTCGAGCAGCAGAAGCACAGGATGCACTCCCACAGCCCGTCGAGCTTGGCGCGCTCCTCCGGCGACTGCAGGCGCTCGCGGGTCGGCGGCTGGGTCGTCGTCTTCAGCCACGGCTCGATCGAGGCGAGCTGGGCGTAGGGAACGTTGAGGTCCGGCACCAGGTCCTTCACCACCGGCATGTGCGGCAGCGGGTAGATCTTCACCTCGCCCTTCACGTCGGAGATGTACTTGGTGCAGGCGAGCGTGTTGGTGCCGTCGATATTCATCGCGCACGAGCCACACACACCTTCGCGGCAGGAGCGCCGGAAGGTGAGCGAGCTGTCCATCTCGTTCTTGATCTTGAGCAGCGCGTCCAGGACCATCGGCCCGCAGCTGTCCATGTCGACTTCATAGGTGTCGACGCGCGGGTTCTTCCCGTCCTCCGGCGTCCAGCGATAGACCTTGAACACCTTGACGTTCTTGGCGCCGGCCGGCGCCTTGAAGGTTTCGCCGACGCCGACCTTGGAATTGGCGGGCAGTGAGAACTCAGCCATCGCTTCCTCTCGAACTCAGTACACCCGCGCCTTGGGCGGGAAGGACTGAACGTCGTTGGTCATGGGTTGCAGGTTGACCGGCCGGTAGTCGATGTGGGTCTTGCCCGTCTCGGCATCGACCCATACGGCCGTGTGCTTCAGCCAGTTCTTGTCGTCGCGCTCGGGATAGTCCTCCCGGGCATGGGCGCCGCGGCTTTCGTGGCGGTTGGCCGCGGAGCGGATGATGGCCTGCGCCTGCAGAATCAGGTTCTCGAACTCCAGCGTCTCCATGAGGTCGGAGTTCCAGATCATCGAGCGGTCCTTGACACGGACATCCGACTTGCCGGCGAACACCTTGTCGAGGTTGGCGCAGCCTTCGTCCAGGCTCTGCTGGGTCCGGAACACTGCGCAGTCATTCTGCATCGTGCGCTGCATCTGCGTGCGCAGCTGCGCGGTCGGCGTGCCGCCCGTGGCGTGGCGCAGCTTGTCGAGGCGGGCGAGCGCCTCCTCGCCGGCATTGCGCAGATCCTTGTGCGGCGTGCCCGGCGTCAACTGGCTCTCGGTGCGGTTGGCAGCCGAGCGGCCGAACACGACCAGCTCGAGCAGCGAGTTGGAGCCCAGGCGATTGGCGCCGTGGACGCCGATCGACGCGGCCTCGCCCAGCGCCATCAGGCCCGGCACGGCCGTGTAGGGATCGCCGTCCTTCACGGTCATGACTTCACAGTGATAGTTCGCCGGAATGCCGCCCATGTTGTAGTGGCAGGTCGGCAGGATCGGAATCGGCTGACGCGTCACGTCGACGCCGGCGAAGATGCGCGCCGTCTCGGCGATGCCGGGCAGGCGCTCATGGATGACCTTCGGATCGAGATGCTCGACATGCAGCTCGATGTAATCCTTGTTCGGCCCGCAGCCACGGCCTTCGCGGATCTCGATGGTCATCGAGCGCGAGACGACGTCGCGCGAGGCGAGGTCCTTGGCCGTCGGGGCATAGCGCTCCATGAAGCGCTCGCCGTTGCCGTTGGTGACGTAGCCGCCCTCGCCGCGCACGCCCTCGGTGATCAGGCAGCCGGCGCCGTAGATGCCGGTCGGATGGAACTGCACGAATTCCATGTCCTGCAGCGGCAGGCCGGCGCGGAGCACCATGGCACCGCCGTCGCCGGTGCAGGTGTGCGCCGAGGTCGCGGTGAAGTAGACGCGGCCGCAGCCACCGGTCGCCAGCACGGTCTTGTGGGCACGGAAGCGATGGATGGTGCCGTCGTCGAGGTTCCAGGCCATCACGCCGCGGCACACGCCCTCGTCCATGATCAGGTCGAGCGCGAAGTACTCGATGAAGAACTCCGCATGGTTGCGCAGCGACTGCTGGTAGAGCGTGTGCAGCATGGCGTGGCCGGTGCGGTCGGCCGCCGCGCAGGTGCGCTGGGCGATGCCCTTGCCGAATTCCGTCGTCATGCCGCCGAACGGACGCTGGTAGATCTTGCCCTCGGGCGTGCGGCTGAACGGAACGCCGAAATGCTCGAGCTCGATGATCGCCGGGATGCCGTCGCGGCACATGTATTCGATCGCGTCCTGGTCGCCGAGCCAGTCGGAGCCCTTGACCGTGTCGTACATGTGCCAGCGCCAGTCGTCGGGGCCCATGTTGCCGAGCGCCGCCGAGATGCCACCCTGCGCCGCCACGGTGTGGCTGCGAGTGGGGAACACCTTGGTGATGCAGGCCGTCTTCAGGCCCTTCGACGCCATGCCGAAGGTCGCACGCAGGCCGGACCCGCCGGCGCCCACGACGACGACGTCATATTCGTGATCGATGATGGTGTAGGCGCGGCCACCGATATTCATCGTGCCCGGGGCGGCGCCGTTGCTCTTCTCGGCCATGATCAGCCTCCAAATCCGATACGCAGGATCGCGACGATGGCGCTGAGGCCGAACAGCACGGCGATGAACTTCACCAGCACGATCAGCGACAGCCGCCAGGCGCCGTCGGTATAGTCCTCGACCACGACCTGCACGCCGAGCTGGGCATGATGCAGGCCGACGCCGATCGTCAGGATCAGCAGCACCATCACCAGCGGCGAGCCGATCCAGGCGCGCACCGTGGCGTAATCGGCGCCGCTCAGCATCACCAGCGAGATGGCGAACCAGACGACGAGCGGGATCAGCGCGACGGCGGTCAGCCGCTGGGCCCACCAGTGGCCAAGACCCGCCTTGGCCGAACCAAGGCCGCGGGCGCGGGCGAGCGGGGTTCTACGATCAACCATATGCGCCTCCCTCACACCAGCCGCAGGCCGACGATCCACGACACGGCCGTGGCCACCAGCGCCACGATCACGACAATCCAGCTGTTGCGCGAGGCGTCCTTCAGCTCGAAGCCGTAGCCCGCATCCCAGAACAGGTGCCGGATGCCGTTGCAAAGATGGAAGAACAGGCTGAACAACCAGCCGCCCAGCACGATCCGGCCCAGGATCGAGCTGTTGAAGCTCTGGAACACCGCGTAGCCGCGCGGGCCGCTGGCCGCGTAGATGACCCAGGTCGCCAGATAGAGGGCACCCACCGCAAGGGCGACACCGGTGGCGCGGTGCAGGATCGACAGATTCGCCGTCAGCGGCAGTCGATAGACCTGAAGGTGGGGAGAGAGCGGCCGGTTCGACGGCCGATTGGCAACGCTCATCGCGCGAGAACCTCTGTTGCCCCGACACATATGAGGGGGACCGGGACTCTTTTAGCGCGCACGTCTGTCAAGTCAATGAAACTCAGCCCCGCACACCCGGTAAGCCCCGGATTCTCCAGCGAAATTCGCGTATCGGGCGGCCGTCAGGACGCGCGCCGCGGCAGCAGCAGCCAATAGTCGAGATCGAGGACCACGGCCGGATGGTACTTGCCGTCCGCGCCCTTGCCCGGCCAAGTGTCGCACGGGCAGTCCTTTGCCGCATAGGTGCGCACGCGCAGCGCCCCCAGATCGGTACGGCCGGGCAGCGGCGCGCGCTCCAGCACCTCCGACCAGGCATAGATCGTGTCGCCGCCGAAAGTCGGCGCCACGTGGCTTCCGGCGTTGATGGCCGCGACGCGGAAGCCGTTGGCAAGACCGTTGAAGGACAGCGCCCGGGCGAGCGAGATCACGTGACCGCCATAGGCGAGGCGGCGGCCGAAGCGCGTGTTCTTGCCGGCGTGGGCGTCGAAATGCACGCGCGCCGTGTTCTGGTAGAGCCGCGTCGAGAACATGTGATCGGAGTCCTCGAGCGTCATGCCGCTCACATGGTCGATGCGCTCGCCGGGCTCGTAATCCTCCCAGCGATGCGGCGAGCCGGCGGCGACGTCGTCGTAGCCACCGAGCGACAGGCCCGCGGGCACGATCAGGTCGGCCGGCGAGACCGACGGCGCCGTCTTCGGCACGACGGGCGCCGGCACGACGGCGGCATGGTCGCGCTTGTGCACCATCACCCAGCGGACGTAGTCGAGCACCATCTCGCCGCGCTGGTTGACGCCCGTGGAGCGCACCCACACGACGCCGCTGGCGCGGTTGGAATTCTCGCGCAGGCCCAGCACCTTCGAGCTCACCGACAGCGTATCGCCGGGATAGACCGGAACGCCCCAGCGGAACTCGGCATAGCCGAGATTGGCGACCGCGTTCACCGAGACGTCGGGCACGGTCTTGCCGATCACGACATGAAACACGAGCAGGTCGTCGAGCGGCGCGCGCGGCAGGCCGACGGCGCGCGCGAACTCGTCGGAGGAGTTGATGGCGAAGCGCGAGCCGTACAACGCAACGTTCAGCGCCGCATCAGCCTCGGTCAGCGTCCGCGGCGTGGCATGGCGGATCTCCTGGCCGACCTTGAAGTCCTCGAAGAAATTGCCGCTCTCGGTCTTGCTCTTGGGGGTGCTCATGCTGCCTGCAGCTCCTTGATGGCGGCGGCGAGCGCCAATGCGCGCTCAGCCTGCTCGACGTGGAGATTCTCGATCATGCGCCCGTCGACGGTGACGACGCCCTTGCCTTCCGCCTGCGCGGCCTTGAAGGCGGCCACGATCTTGGCCGCCGTCCCCAGCTCGGCCGCCGACGGCGCGAAGATCTCGTTGCAGGGCTCGACCTGGCTGGGATGGATCAGCGTCTTGCCATCGAAGCCCATCTCGAGGCCCTGGCGGCAGACTTCCTTGAAGCCCTCGGCGTCCTGGATGTCGTTGTAGACGCCGTCGAGGATGGTGAGGCCGTAAGCGCGCGCAGCCAGCATGCCAAGGCCGAGCGCGGTGATCATCGGCAGGCGCATCGGCGTGTGGCGCGCGCGCATGTCCTTGACCAGATCGTTGGTGCCCATGACGAAGAGCTGCAGGCGCTTGTGCGACGCGGCGATCTCCTCGGCGCGCAGGATGCCCTTGGGCGTCTCCATCATCGCCCAAACGGCCATCGAGGCCGGCGCGCCCGCCGCGTCGAGGAGCGAGACGATGCTCGCCACGTCGGCGGCGCTTTCCACTTTGGGTACCAGGATCGCGTCGGCGCCCGAGGTGGCGATGGCGGCGACGTCGGCCTTGCCCCAGGGCGTTGCGAGCCCGTTGCAACGGATGGCGATCTCGCGCTTGCCGTAGCCCTTGCTCTTGGCCGCCGCAACGACATTGGCGCGCGCGGCTTCCTTGGCGTCGGGCGCGACGGCATCCTCGAGATCGAAGATCAGCGCATCGGCCGGCAAGGTGCGCGCTTTTTCCAGCGCGCGCGTGTTGGCTCCCGGCATATAAAGCACACTGCGACGCGGACGAACGGTGCTGGACATCTCAAAACCCCTCAAGGACGCCGCGGACTATAATGAGGGGTCTCGTTGTGGCAAGGTGGCATTGGCCATGCGCTTTCTCTCGCTTCAGAGCCATGTCGCCTACGGCTACGTCGGCAATCGGGCAGCGGCTTTCCCCCTGCAACGGTTGGGCCACGAGGTCTGGGCGGTCAATACGGTCGAATTTTCCAACCATACGGGATACGGCGCCTGGCGGGGTCGCGTCGCGCCAGCCGATCAAGTTGCCGACATCGTGCACGGCATCGAGGCGCTGGGCCTGCTTCCGCGATGCGATGCATTGCTTACGGGCTATGTCGGCGATGCCGCTCTGGCGGACGTGGTGCTGGACACCGCCCGCAAGGTCCGCAGCGCCAATCCCAAGGCGATCTGGTGCTGCGATCCGGTGCTGGGCGACGTCGACACGGGCATCTACGTGAAGCCGGGCATCGACGTCTTCTTCCGCGAGCGGGCCATTCCCGCCGCCGATCTCATCACGCCCAACCATTTCGAGCTCGAGCATCTGACGGGACGCAAGGTCGCCACCATGGCGGACGCGCTCGCGGCGGCGCGCGGCCTGATGAAGGGACCGCGGCTGGTCCTCATCACCAGCCTGCGCCGCGCCGATGCGCCGGCACACCGGATCGAGATGGTCGCGGTGACGGCAGAGGCCGCCTGGCGCATCGCCACACCGCTGATCGGCTTCGACATCATGCCCAACGGCACCGGCGACATGGTCTCGGCGCTGTTCACCGCGCACTGGCTCGAGAGCGGCGACGCGGCGCTGGCCCTGGGACGAGCCGCCTCCTCCGTCTACGCCGTGCTCGAGGCGACACGCGAGATGGGCGAGCGCGAACTGCAGATCGTCGCGGCGCAGGACCGCCTGGTCTCCCCGCCGCGTCTCTTCACGGCCGAGAGGATCTAGGCCGCCGATGAACGTGCCAGGCTTTGCCTTCGACCCGATCACGCTCGCGATAGAAGGAGCCGTGATCGGCTTCGTCATCGCCGTGCCGGTCGGGCCGGCGGCCGCGCTCTGCATCCGGCGCGCGATCACCGTGGGCGCCGTCGCCGGCTACCTGACCGGCGTCGGCGCCGCCCTGGGCGACGCCGTCTTCGGGGCGGTGGCGGCCTTCGGCCTTTCCTTCGTCGAGGATTTCGTCGCCCGGCACGAAGCCTGGCTGCGCGGCATCGGCGGCCTGGTGCTGGTGGTGATGGGCGTCACGACCATGCGGCACAGGCCGCGAACCGTGGGCGATCCGGTCTCCAACGATCTCGAGCACCGGATCTCGACGCATTTCCACTACACGACGTCGAGCTTCTTCATCACGGTGTTCAACCCGCTCACCGTGATGGCGTTCGGTGCCGCCTTCGCCGGCCGCAATCTCGCCGGCGTCGGCACCAGCTTGCCCGACGCCACCCTGCTCGTCGCCGGCGTGTTCTGCGGCGCACTGGGATGGTGGGCCATCCTCTGCACGGCCGCAGCCGCACTGCGCTCGCAATTCACCAGCACCGGCATGATGTGGCTGAACCGCATTTCCGGCGGAATCATCCTCGCTTTCGGCCTGATCGCGCTGGCATCGCTCCTGCCCCTGCCCTGGCGTCAGATGGGCGACGCGCTCGGGCTCGGTTCATAGCCGGAGCTTTTCCTCCGCGCGAGCGTCAGGCCAGCGTGCAGGCCTCTTCGAACGAAAGCCGCGGGCTGCGGTTGAACAGCTTGCCGGGATCGCCGTAGCCGATGTTGCACAGGAAGTTGGTCTTGAAGCGGCCGTCGGGGAAGAAGGCCTCGTCGACCTTGGCGTTGTCGAAGCCGCTCATGGCGCCGACATCGAGGCCGAGCGCGCGCGCGGCGATCATCAGATAGGCGCCCTGGAGCGAGCCGTTCCGGAACGCCGTGGCGGCGCTGACCGCTTCCTTGCCCTCGCCGCTGAACCAGTACTTCGCGGTCTGATCGTGCGGGAAGAGCTTGGGCAGATGCTCGTAGAACTGCGTGTCGTAGGCGACGATGGCCGTGACCGGCGCGGTCATGGTCTTCTCGGTGTTGCCGGCGCTGAGCGCGGGCTTCAGCTTCTCCTTCCCTTCCTTGGTGCGCACGAAGACGATGCGTGCCGGCGAGGAGTTCGCCGACGTGGGGCCCCACTTCATCAAGTCGTAGATCGCGCGCAACTGGCCCTCGGTGACCGGCTTGTCCAGCCAGCCATTGTGCGTGCGTGCGCCGCGAAAAAGCATATCGAGAGTCTTGTCGTCGAGCATCGCTGGTCCCCCTCACGTCCGGTCAAACAAAGGATCGCGCGGACCGTAAAGGAGCGTCGTCGCGCGGTCGAGCCGACGCGTTGGTAAGCAAGTTACCTGCCAGAGGCCAGCAGCGGCGCCTGCAGCTTGAGCAATTCGATTTCGTTGCGCACGGCGGCGAACACCGCCTCCCAGTCGCCGGCCTTGGGCTGGCGGAAGAGGCGGGCGGTGGGATACCAGGGTGCGCGCGTCCCGCCGAGCTGCCAGCGCCAGTCCGCCGGCGACGGCAGCAGCACCCAGGTCCTCATCCCCATCGCCGCGGCGAGATGCGCGATGGGCGCATCGATCGATATCAGGAGGTCGAGCTGCGCCAACGCACTGGCGGCTTCGGCGAAATCGAAGATGCCGCGGCCGACGTCGTGCACCAGGCCGGCGGCCCCGAACTGCTGGATGTTCTTCTGATGGGCTCCGCCCTGCAGACTGAAGACCAGCAGTTCGGGATCACCCGTCAAGGCGAGGAACTGCGCGAACGATGCGGACCGGGCCTTGTCCTGCGGCTGGCTGCCGGCGGCGGCCCAGTAGATGCCGACGCGCAGCTTCGCCTTGTCGAGACGCCCGAGCCGAATCAGCCGGTCCGGCGGCGGCACCAGATAGGGTTCCGAGGCAGCATCGAAATCCGGCTGGCAGAGATGCGGCAGCGACACCAGCGAGGCATGGACGTCGAAAGGCGGCAATGCTTCGCCTTCCGCCACGACCGTGTCGATATAGCCGACCTCCTGCAGCAGGTCCTTGAGCGGCGCCTGGCATAGCACCAGCACCGTCGCGCCGCGGCGCTTGAGATCGCGGGCGAAGCGCACGAACAGCAGCACATCCGACAGCCCCTGCTCCGGATAGAGCAGGATCCGCTTGCCTTCGATCGGCCCGCCGTCCCAGGCCGGCTGCGCGAAGTCGGGCACGGGCGTCTCGGGCAGGCGCTTGCGCGCCTCATAGGCCGCAAAGCCCTCGCGCAGCTGACCGCGCATCAGGAGTGCGATCGCAAGCTCGGTGCGTGCCCGCTTGTGGTCGGGCGCCAGCGCCAGCACGCGCGTGAAGCAGCCGGCGGCCTCCTCCACCCGGCCGAGATCGCGCAGGCAAAGGCCGAGATCGAGGAAGCCGTCGGCATAGTCGCGGTTGAGGGCGATCGAGCGGAAGTGATGCCTGACCGCCTCGTCGGGACGGTTCGCGGCACGCAGCGCATTGCCGAGATTGGAATGCAGCGCGGGATTTTCCGGATCCTCGGCCAGCGACAGGCGATGATGGGACACCGCGGCTTCGAGCTTGCCCGCCTGCCGCAGCGCCATGCCGAGACTGTTGTGGAGTTCGGCGTGATAGGGCCGCTGCATCAGCAGCCGGAAATAGGAGGAGATCGCCTCCTCGAGACGGCCGGCGCGCAGGGCCTGACCGGCGAGCCGCAGCTGCTGGATGAAAGTATCGACGGCATTGCCGAACAGCGGGGTCGGCGTGACCGAGGTCCGGGACTCGGATCTCAGCGGATGGATGGTCGACAGATCGGTCACGGTATCGCTCAGACGGAAGCCATTGCCTCCGACTTTACCTCAAGCGATACCGTTAAGCATCTGATATTTAAGGCGAAATTAGGACGCGCCCTTATAGTGGAGGCCGATGATCGGCCCCTACTAGATGTAGCCCTTCACCAGCTCCTCGGCGATCTGGATGGCGTTCAGCGCGGCGCCCTTGCGCAGGTTATCGCTCACGCACCAGAGCGACAGGCCGTGCTCCACGGTCGGGTCGACGCGCAGGCGGCTCACGAAGACCGCGTCCTGCCCCGTCACTTCCTTGGGCGTCACGTAGCCGCCGGGTTCGCGACGATCGACGACCAGCACGCCCGGCGCCGCGGCCAGCAGGCGATGCGCCTCCTCCTCCTCGAGCGGATTCTCGAATTCGACGTTCACCGCCTCGGCGTGGCCGATGAAGGTCGGGACGCGCACGCAAGTGGCGTGCACCTTGATCCGGGGATCGAGGATCTTCTTGGTCTCGACGACCATCTTCCACTCTTCCTTCGTCGAGCCATCCTCCATGAAGACGTCGATCTGCGGGATGACGTTGAAGGCGATGTTCTTGGCGAACTTCTTGGGCTCGAGGTCCTGATTGACGAAGAAGCTCTTGGTCTGGTTCAGCAGCTCGTCCATCGCCTCCTTGCCGGCGCCGGAAGTCGACTGGTACGTGGCCACCACCACGCGCTTGATCGTCGCCGCATCGTGCAGCGGCTTCAGCGCCATCACCATCTGGATGGTCGAGCAGTTGGGATTGGCGATGATGCCGCGACGCTTGTAGCCGGCGATCGCTTCGCGATTCACTTCCGGCACGACCAGCGGCACGTCGGGATCCATGCGCCAGTACGAAGTGTTGTCGATCACGACCGCGCCGGCCTTCGCCGCGCGCGGGCTGTGTTCCGCCGAGACCTTGGCGCCGGGCGAGGAGAGCGCGATGTCGATGCCCTTGAAGTCGAACTTGGCGAGGTCCTGGACCTTCAGCACGGCATTCTCGCCATACGACACCGACCGGCCGGACGAACGCGACGAGGCGAGCGCCACGACCTCGTCGGCCGGGAAGTTCCGCTCGGCGAGGATCTGCAACATTTCACGACCGACATTGCCGGTGGCGCCGACGACGGCGACTCTGTAGCCCATGACTCAAGACGCGCCGCTGTCCGCGCGCTCCCATGTTCGAGGAAGCGAAGGAGATAGGCGGCACCCCTGTCTTTGGCAACCGACACTTGACCGGGGCGCGGCCCCCGTGAAGGGTCGATTCGGTCGGGATTCACGCGTTTCGAGGATCGATAATGACAGAGTCACCCCTGCCGCTGGCAGGCCTGCGCGTACTGGATATCAGCTCCTTCATCGCCGCACCGGCGGCGGCCGTCGCGCTGGGCGACTGGGGCGCGGACGTGATCAAGATCGAGGGGCCCGACGGCGATCCCAATCGCACGATCATGAACGACTCGGCGAACTACCCGAAGGGCAAGGTCAACTATCCCTGGCAGATGGACTCGCGCAACAAGCGCTCGATCGTCCTCGATCTCAAGAAGCCCGAGGCGCGCGCTGCCCTCGACCGGCTGATCGCCGGCGCGGACGTGTTGATCTGCAACTTCCCGCCGCTCGTGCGCGAAAAGCTGCGCCTCGGCTACGAGGCGGTGAAGGCGGTCAATCCGCGGCTGATCTACGCCTCGCTCACCGGCTACGGCGAGAGCGGGCCCGACCGCGACCGCCCGGGCTTCGACGCCACGGCCTACTTCGCGCGCTCGGGCCTGCTCGACGCCCAGCGCTATGAGGGCGGACCGCCGGGCGTGCCCGGCCCGGCGCAGGGTGACCGCGCGACGGCGATGGCGCTGGTCGCGGCGATCCTGATGGCGCTGATGCATCGCATGAAGACAGGCGAAGGCTCATGGGTCGGCACCTCCCTGCTGGGCAACGGCCTGTGGTCCTGCGGTGTGATCGCGCAGGCCGCGCTCGTGGGGGCCTTCCTGCCCCATCGCCCGCCGCCGGATCGGCCGCGCTCGGCGCTCGGCAACATCTACCAGACATCCGACGACCGCTGGCTGCAGCTCACCATCGTGCGCGAGGACAAGCTGTGGCTGCCGCTCTGCAAGGCGCTGGGCCAGCCGGAACTTGCCGAGGATCCGCGCTTCGCGGCCTTCGACGAACGGCGCCGGAACTCCGCTGCCCTGGCCGCGATCCTGCACGAGACTTTCCTCAGCCGCGACTACGCCCATTGGCTGAAGGCGCTGGCCGCGCACGAGATCACCTTCGGCGTCATCAGCCGGCCGCAGGACGTGCCGGACGATGTGCAGGCGGCCGCGTGCGGCGCCGTCGTCGAGACGGCGATCCCCGACATGCCGCGCACGCTCAGCAATCCCATCCGGCTGGGCTTCGCGGAGCAGCGCATCGCCCATCCCGCGCCGACGCTCGGCCAGCACAGCGAGGAGATCCTCGCCGAAGCGGGCCTGTCGGCCGGCGAGATCGCCGCCCTGCGCGAAAGCGGAGCGATCCGGTGACGGACGAGCTGCCGCTGTCGGGCCTGAAAGTGCTGGATATCAGCTCCTTCATTGCTGGGCCGGCGGCGGCGGTCGCACTGGCCGATTTCGGCGCCGACGTGGTCAAGGTCGAGCCGCCGGGCGAAGGCGACCCACATCGCCACAACTACAAGAGCCCGAACTATCCGCGCGCCGACAGGCAGGTGAACTTCCCCTGGCAGCTCGACGGCCGGCTCAAGCGCTCGCTGGCGCTCGACCTCAAGAACGGAAACGCACGGCCGGTGCTGGAACGCCTGATCGCGCGCACCGACGTGATGATCGTGAACTTCCCGCCGCCTGCCCGCGAGCGCCTGAGGCTGCGCTGGGAGGACGTCGAGCCGCTCAACCCGCGCCTCGTCTACTGCTCGCTGACCGGCTACGGCGAGACCGGACCCGATCGCGACCGGCCCGGCTTCGACATCACCGCCTACTTCGGCCGCTCCGGCATCCTCGACGCCGCACGCTACGAGGATGGCCCGCCGGGCATCTCGCTGCCGGCCCAGGGCGACCGGGCCACGGCGATGACGCTGGTGGCCGCGATCCTTCTCGGGCTGCGCCAGCGCGACAAGACCGGCAAGGGCTGCTGGGTCGGGACTTCGCTCTATGCCAACGGCGTCTGGGCCAACGGCACGTCGGCGGCCGGCGCACTCGTCGGCGCGACGCTGCCGCCGCGCCAGCCGCCGGACAAGCCGCGCAACGCGCTGACCAACCTCTACCGCACCAGGGACGACCGCTGGCTGCAGCTGCTGATGGTGCGCGACGACCGGATGTGGGCGCCGTTCTGCAAGCTGGTCGGCCGCGAGGATCTGCTGGCCGACCCGCGTTTCGCCGATCGCGAGGAACGCAAGACACGGGCAGCCGAGCTCTTCGGGGAACTGGCACCACTGTTCGCTTCGAAGACTTACGCCGAGTGGGAGCAGTTGCTTTCGAGCACGGGCATCCCCTTCGGCGTGATCGGACGGCTGCGTGACGTGATCGACGACGAGCAGGCAGAACATGCGGGCATCTTCGCCGATACCGCCAATCCCGAGGTGCCGCGCACGGTCAACAACCCGATCCGGCTGGGTTTCGCCCGGCCGCGCACCGCCGGCCCGCCGCCCGAGGTCGGCCAGCACAATGACGAGGTGCTGCGGGAGCTTGCCTACAGTGACGCCGAGATCGCGGCCCTGAGGAAGGCGGGGGCGCTGGGATAGCGGCGCGCGAGTCGCTAGAGTCCGGCCATGTCGGCGCCCCAGAAGATCTACCCGAGGACCCGCGCGCGGACCTATGCGGAGTTCTGGCCCTTCTATCTGCGCGAACACGCGCGGTCGGCGACGCGCGTGGTCCATTACCTCGGCACCATCGCCTCCACCGCGCTGCTGATCGTAGCCGTGGCGACCGGCCGGTGGTGGTGGCTGCTGGCGGTCCCCGTGCTGGGCTACGGCCCGGCCTGGATCGGCCATTTCTTCATCGAGAGGAACCGGCCGGCAACCTTTCAGGCGCCGTTCTGGTCGCTTGTCAGCGATTATCGCATGTGTGGCCTGTTCCTGAGCGGCCGGCTCGGCGATGAGTTGATGAAATACCAGATTCGGCGCTGAATCCGGCGCCGATACCGGCGCCGGCCGCCCCCTTGCGTCGCTGGGGGGCGAAGGCCACATTGCGGGCAACGAATTCCCGCTCGAAATGCTGCAAGGGGACCCATGGAAACGATGCTGAAAGGCGCCGCGCCGCAGGCTGCGCCCGCCGACCTCATCAAGGACAGCGACCAGACGAAATTCGCCAAGGACGTGCTCGAAACCTCGCGCACGGTCCCGGTGATCGTCGATTTCTGGGCCCCCTGGTGTGGCCCGTGCAAGCAGCTGCAGCCCGCCCTCGAAAAGGTGGTGACCGAAGCCAAGGGCGCCGTGAAGCTGGTCAAGATCAACATCGACCAGAACCAGATGCTGGCCCAGCAGCTGCGCATCCAGTCGATCCCGGCGGTCTACGCCTTCTTCGGCGGCCGCCCCGTGGACGGCTTCATGGGCGCGGTGCCGGAGAGCCAGGTGCGCCAGTTCGTCGACCGTCTGGTCCAGGCGGCCGGCGGCGCGGCAGGCGAAGGCGGCGGCAACGAGATTCCCGAACTCCTCGAGCATGCGAAGGCTGCGCTGGCGCAGAACGACTTCGATCTCGCCGCGCGCGTCTACAGCGAGATCCTGGGGATCGAGCCCACCAACGTCGCCGCCCTCGCCGGCATGGCCCGCTACCAGGTCCATATCGGCGACGTCGAGCAGGCCAAGGAACTTCTCGCCCAGATCCCGGCCAAGGAACGTACCGGCGCCGATGTCGCGGCGGTCCAGGCCGCCATCGACCTTGCCGAAAAGGCCAAGGAAGCCGGGCCGATCGGCGACCTCAAGGCCAAGGCTGCGGCCGATCCCAAGGATTTCCAGGCCCGCCTCGACCTCGCCATGGCCTACTGGGCGGCGAACCAGAAACAGGAAGCGATCGACGAGCTGCTCGCCATGATCAGGCTCGACCGCGAGTGGAACGAGGCGGCGGCGCGCCAGCAGCTGCTCAAGTTCTTCGAGGCGCTGGGCTTCACCGATCCGCTCGCCGTCGACGGCCGCAAGCGCCTGTCGTCGATCCTGTTCTCGTAGTGCAGTCGCGGCCGGCACGCGCATGACCGACCGCTCCGCCGAGCGCAGCCCGTTCGAGCCCGGTTTCGAGCAGCTGCCCGAGACCCTGCCGATCTTCCCGCTGTCGGGCGTGCTGCTGCTGCCCGGCGGCAAGCTGCCGCTCAACATCTTCGAACCGCGCTACCTCGCCATGGTCTTCGACTCCCTGGCGGGGCATCGCATGATCGGCATGGTGCAGCCGGTCCAGCCCGGCGGCTATGCCGGTGACGGCCTGCCGACCGAAGACGGCAGCCGGCCCGGAGTGCATCGCGTCGGCTGCGCCGGGCGGATCACGAGCTTCAACGAGACCGAGGACGGCCGCCTGCTGCTGGCTCTCTCGGGCGTGTGCCGCTTCGAGGTCGGACGCGAGCTCGACCCGGCGCCGGGCGGCTATCGCCGCGTCTCGGCGATCTTCGCGCCCTATCGCGCCGATCTCGACCATGCGGAAGAGCTGGTCGACCTCGACCGCGAGCGGCTGATGGCGGCGCTGGCGGCCTACTTCCGCGGCCGCAAGCTGTCGACCGACTGGGATGCGGTGAAGCAGGCAGCCGACCACAACCTGGTCACCTCGCTGTCGATGGTCCTGCCGTTCGGACCGGCCGAGAAGCAGGCGCTGCTGGAAGCGGCCGACACGACGGCCCGGGCCAAGCTCCTGATCGCCTTCCTCGAGATGACCGCCTTCGGCCAGGCGCCGGAGACCCCGCCGCAGCGCGCCAACTGACCCCGTGCTATAAAGTCCGAACCATGACGGCTGACGAACCTGCCGCGCCGCGTCGCGCCGGCATCGACCCCAAACTGCTCGAGATCCTGGTCTGCCCGGCGACCCACGGGCCGCTCGAATACGACGCCGAGGCGGGAGAACTGATCAGCCGCAAGGCGGGCCTCGCCTATCCGATCCGCGACGGCATCCCGATCATGCTGGTGAGCGAGGCGCGCCAGCTCAAGGACAGCGCGTGAGCGGCGACGACTTCCCCAAGTCCGTCCCCGACGGCGGCTCCTATGAAGCGGACACGGCGCCCTGGCCCACCGAGCTGCGCGTGTTCAAGGGCGACGGACGGCTGGAAGTCGACTTCTCCGACGGCAAGCACTATTCGCTGCCGGCCGAGTATCTGCGCGTCGAGAGCCCGTCGGCCGAAGTGATGGGCCATGGCGGTCCGGCGACCAAGAAGATCGTCTCGGGCCGTCGCCACGTGAAGATCGTCGAGGTCGAGCCGGTCGGCAACTATGCCATCCGCATCGTCTTCGACGACAGGCACGATACCGGCATCTACAGCTGGGCCTACTTGCACGAACTCGGCGAGACCCAGTCCGAACGCTGGTCGGCCTATCTCGCCGCGCTCCTCTATCGGGGTTTGAGCAGGGATCCATGAAGATCATCATCGCAGGCGCCGGAATCGGCGGATTGACGGCGGCCATGTGCCTGCATCGCGCGGGCTTCGAGGTCGAGGTCTTCGAGGCGGTGAGCGAACTGAAGCCGCTCGGCGTCGGCATCAACGTCCAGGCCGGCGCAGTACGCGTGCTCTCCGGCCTCGGGCTCGAGCCCGCGCTGGCCGCCACCGGCGTCGAGACCCGCGAGCTGCGCTACGCCAATCGCCATGGCCAGACGATCTGGGCCGATCCGCGCGGCCGCCATGCCGGCCTGCCGTGGCCGCAATTCTCGATCCATCGCGGCGAGCTGCAGATGATCCTGCTCGAGGCCGCGCAGCGCGAGTTGGGCGCCGGGCACATCAGGTTCGGCCGTCGCATCCAGAGCTTCGAGCAGCGCGGCAACAGGGTCTTCGCCCGCTTCGTCGATCGCGAGGGCAACACTGTCGAACAGGCCGAGGCCGACATCCTGGTCGGTGCCGACGGCATCCATTCGGCCGTGCGCGCGCATTTCTTCCCCAACGAGGGCCCGCCCAAGTGGCAGGGCATCCTGATGTGGCGCGGCGTTACCGTGGGCAAGCCCTATCTCGGCGGCAACACCATGGTGCAGGCCGGGCACCATACGCAGAAGTTCGTCTGCTATCCGATCAGCCGCAGGCACGCCGACCGCGGCGAGTCGCTGATCAACTGGATCTGCGACCGCTACATGGGCGATCAGGCGATGCTGCCGCGCGAGGACTGGAACCGTCCCGGCCGGATCGAGGACATCCTCCCTTACTTCAAGGACTGGAAGTTCGAGTGGCTCGACGTGCCCGAGGTCATCAAGGCCGCCAGCGCGATCTACGAGTTCCCGATGGTCGATCGCGATCCGCTGCCGTGCTGGAGCCACGGCCGCATCACCCTGCTGGGCGACGCCGCGCATCCAATGTATCCGATCGGCTCCAACGGCGCCTCGCAGGCCATCATCGACGGCGATGCGCTCACCCAGGAACTGCTGGTCGGCGACGATCCGGAACTGGCGCTGAAGCGCTACGAGGAACGCCGCCTGCCGCCGATGGCACGCATCGTCGAAAGCAACCGCCGCAAGGGCATCGACATCATGCTCGACATCGTCGAGCAGCGTGCACCGCAGGGATTCACCAATCTCGAGGCCGTCCTGCCGGCCGACGAGCTGGAACGGATCGTCGGCGACTACAAGAAGCTGGTGTCGCAGGACCGCGAGACTCTCTTGAAGCTTGCTGCGGCCCGGGCGCAGCGGAGCCCCCAATAAAAAACCGGCCCCTGTCCGGGACCGGCCGTGGTAGCGGTTTAAACCGACCATCACATCGCCGGCCGCCACCGCAAACGACTATGACAGCACTCAATGACAGGATTGTGGCAGTGACGGGCGACAGGAAGCGGACATGAGCCTCGGCCGGGCCATCGCCACCGTCGGCAGCTTCACGCTCCTCAGCCGCATCGTCGGCTTCGTGCGCGACATCGTGCTGTCGGCGGTGCTGGGCTCGGGCGCGATCGCCGACGCCTTCTTCGTCGCCTTCAAGCTGCCGAACTTCTTCCGCCGCCTGTTTGCCGAGGGCGCCTTCTCCGCCGCTTTCGTGCCGCTGTTCGCGCGCGAACTGCAGGCCGAGGGCCGAGAGGCCGCCGCCACCTTCGCCCGGCAGGCACATGCGGCGCTGCTGGTCGTGCTGCTGCCCTTCTCCGCGCTGCTGATCCTCGGCATGCCGCAGGTGCTGGCAGTGATCGCGCCCGGCCTGCGGGCCGAGCCCGCGACCTTCGACCTCGCCGTCACCTTCGGCCGCATCGCCTTCCCGTACCTGATCTTCATCTCGCTGACCTCGCTCTACGGCGGCGTGCTGAACGGCATGGACCGCTTCGCCGAGGTCGCGTTCACGCCGGTGCTGCTGAACCTCGCCCTGATCGGCGCCGTTCTGGGCCTGACGCCGTTCCTGCCCAATTCCGGCTATGCCGCCGCGATCGGCGTCGCCATCGCGGGCTTCCTGCAATGGCTGTGGCTGCTCTTCTCCTGCCGCCGCGACGGCATCGGCATGACGCTGGTGCGGCCGCGCTGGACCGAGCGCGTGGCGCGGCTGGTGACGCTCGCCACGCCGGTCGCCATCGGCGGCGGCGCGCAGCAGATCAGCGTCGTGCTCGACGTCGTCTGGGCGTCACTGATGCCGGTCGGCACCATTTCGGCGCTCTACTATGCCGACCGCATCGCGCAGCTTCCGCTGGGCGTGGTGGGCATCGCCGTCGGCACCGCCCTGCTGCCGCTGCTCTCCCGACAGCTGGGTGCCGGCCAGACCGACTCGGCGATGGCCAACCAGAATCGCGCCATCGAGTTCGGCCTGCTGTTCAGCCTGCCGTCGCTGGTGGCGCTGTGGCTGCTGGCCGATCCGATCATCCGCATCCTGTTCGAGCGCGGGAAGTTCGGTCCCGACGACACGCTGCGCGCCGGAGGGGCGCTGGCGGCCTATGCCGTCGGCCTGCCGGCCTTCGTGCTGGTGAAGGCGCTCACGCCCGGCTTCTTCGCCCGCGAGGATACGCGCACGCCGCTCTACATCGCGATCGCCGCGATCGGCGCCAACATCGCACTCAATCTCGCCTTCCTGTTCGGCACCAGCCTGGCGCAGGTCGGCATCGCGCTCGCCTCCTCGCTGTCGGGCTGGCTGAACGCGGTGACGCTGGGGCTCGTGCTGCTGCGCCGCAAGCAGTGGGTTCCGGACCAGCGGCTCGTCTCGCGCTTCCTGCGCACGGCGCTGGCCAGCATCGGCATGGGCGCGGCCCTGTGGGGCGGACTGATACCCCTCAAGACGGCGCTGGCCCACGCCGACCTCGTCGGCATCGCGGCACTCGCCGGCATCTGCGCCTTCGGCGCACTCGCCTACGGGCTGCTTGCCGTGGCGCTCGGCGTGCTGAACCTTGCCGACCTGCGCGTCATGCTGCGCCGCCGTGGCGAGGCCGCCGCGCCGCCCGATCCTGCCGAACAGTCCTGACGACCGCTTTCTCGCGGGACGCGCCGCGGACGGATGCGATCAGACGATGCGTCCGAGCCGGACGACGGTCACGCCCGGCCGCAGTGGCCGGTTGGACGACGGCATCACCAGCACGCAGTTGTCGTAGGGCGTGGTGATCGGCTCGCCGTCGTCATGGCCGAGCAAGGTGCCGGCCTTGGCAATGATCTCCTGCCCCTCGAAGCGCCGCGCCGAGGCGAAGTTGCCGCGCTTGGTGGCGATCGCGTGCGTCACCTCGACCACGCGCTGATGCGGCGGCGAGGGCTGCTTCCAGCCGCTTGGCAGGTCGGACGGCTCGACGATACCGCTCTCGAGCAGGAAGCGCGCCGTCACGTCCTTGGCCACGACCACCGACGAGGCGCGCCAATGCTGGCCGGTCTCGATCAGGAGCGCATTCCTGGGGCTGTTCGGATCGCCGAAGGCCCCGTAGTCGCGCATGCGCATGCCGGCGGCGTGGCCGGCGTCGCGGATGATGTCGACCGGCGCGCCGACCTTCTTCGCCAGCGCCACGCCCTTGTCGAGCGGGCCAGCCAGCATCAGCGGCACGCCGTCATCGTGCATGGAGTGGAGATCGAGCAGCAAGTCGGCGCGCTCGACGAAGGGCCGCACCACCTGCGCGCGGCGGGTCTCGGCGGTCGTCGCCGGCTGGTCGAGGCGGCCCCAGGTGCGGTTGAAATCCTCGTCGACCATCCGCGACTTGAAGGGCGTGCGCGGATCGAAGCTCTGGTAGGCCTCGATGTTGTTGAAGGAGAAGATCAGCGTGCCGCGCCGCGGCCGCAGGCCCCTTTCCAGCAGCGCATCGACCGTCACCGCGCCCGAGACCTCGTTGCCGTGCGTGAGTGCGGCCACCATCACCGTAGGGCCGGGCTGCCCGCTCTCGAAGACGTGGATGTACGGCGCCGCGCCCTTCTCCCACTTATGCAGGTCGGGAAAGGCGAACTCGATCGGCGGACGGCTGTCGGACATGCTCTCGGGACCACAATTAGGTTGCACCGTTCCTTCGCATGCTCCCTTATGAAGGACAAGGAGAAGGACATGTCGCGCAGCCGGTTTCGGTGGTTCATCGTTTTCCTGCTGTTCGCCATCACCGTCGTCAACTACATCGACCGCGCCGCGCTCTCCTATGCCATCCCCCTGATCGAGCGCGAGCTTGGCCTCTCTTCGGTCGATGTCGGCGCCATCCTCGGCGCCTTCGGCCTGGGCTATGCAGTCACGACATTGTTCGGCGGCTTCGCCGTCGACCGCTATGGCGCGCGGCTGGTGCTGACGCTCGCGGCCCTGCTCTGGAGCCTGTCGATCGGGCTCACCGCGCTCGCGACCGGCACGGCCATGCTCTATGCCGCGCGCGTGCTGCTGGGCCTTGCAGAGGGCCCGAACTTTCCGGCCCTGACGGGCGCGGTCAGCCACTGGCTCTCGCCGCATGAGCGCGCGACGGCACTCGGCAATGCCCTGCTCGCCGTGCCGCTGGCACTGGCGATCGGCGGCCCGCTGGTGACGCAGCTGCTGGCATGGCTCGACTGGCGGCTCACCTTCGCCGTCCTGTTCGCCCTGTCGGCCGCCTGGGTGCCGCTGTGGTTCTTCTTCTTCCGTGACGATCCCGCCCATGCCCGCTTCGTCAACGAGGCCGAGCTGGCCCACATCCGCACCGACGGCTCGCGGCCGGAGGCGCCCCCGCATACCGTCCTGAAATCATGGCCGGAGCCGGGCGTGCTGCGGCTGCTGCTCACCAACCGGACGCTGCTCGCCAACACCTGGGCCTTCTTCGTGTTCGGCTATTTCCTGTTCTTCTTCATGACCTGGCTGCCGAGCTACCTGGAGCGCGAGTACGGCCTGAACCTCGCCGCCGTCGGGCTCTTTTCGGTGCTGCCGTGGCTGACCGCGGCGCTGCTGCTGGGGCTGATGGGGCGCTGGTCCGACCAGCTCGTGAAGCGGACCGGCAGCCTGCGCATCGCGCGGTCCTGGCTGATCGCCGGCAGCCAGTTCGTCGCGGCGTTGGCGGTGATCCCGGTGGCCCTCACCAGCAACCTCACCGTCGCCATCGCCGGCATCACGGTCGCGGTCGCGGCGTCGATGGGCGCCAACGCGGCCTATTACGCGGTCAATGTCGACATCGTCCCGCGGCGCGCGGCGACCGCGCTCGGCATCATGGACTTCGCCTTCGCCCTCGCCGGCTTCCTCGCCCCCGCCATCACCGGCTGGGTGCTGGACATCCGCGGCTCCTTCGCCGACGGCTTCCTGCTGATGACGGCGCTGGCCCTGTCCTCGGTGCTGGTGGTGCTGCTGTTCCACCATCCCGACCGCGACCGCGCCGCCGGTTAGCAAGCGGGCGCGCGACCCGCGCTCGCCTTCGGACAACAGGCGTGCAAGTCTGCAACGGAATGAACACGCCGTCCGCAGTCGCCGGCGCACCGTCGTGAACCGCGCCGCCTTGGGAAGAGAGCCATGGCCAGTCTCGCCACCATCGATTCGGTCGACATCCAGATCCTCGTCGACAATGTCACCGATTCCCTCTCCTCCGTGCCGTCCTTCGTCGAAACGGAGATGGCCGGTCTCGGCCGCCGGCGCGGCGCGGCCTGGGTGCTGGGCGGCGGCTGCCTGTGCTGTGCCGCGCACGGGCTCTCCTGCCTGCTGACCATCCGCAGCGGCGGGGCGACCCGCACGGTACTGTTCGACACCGGGCCCGAAGACGGCGTGTTCGAGCAGAACGTGTCGCGGCTGGGCGTCGATCTCGGGCCGGTCGAGGCCATGGTGCTGAGCCACGGCCACTGGGACCATGCCGGCGCGATGCTGCGGGCGCTGCAGATCGCGCGCGACCGCAACGGCGGGCGCGCCATCCCCTGCTACATGCATCCCGACATGTTCAGGAGCCGCGCCGCCAAGATCGCCGCCGACACCTTCCGGCCGATGGAGGACATCCCCTCCATCGCCGACCTCGAGGCCCAGGGCGGGCGCGTCATCGCCGCGCGCGAGCCGCAGACGATCGCGGGCGACACGGTGTTCGTGAGCGGCGAGATCCCGCGCGTGAGCGGCTTCGAGATCGGCCTGCCCGGCCAGCACCGCCGGACCGAGGACGGCACGGGCTGGGAGCCGGACGAGCTCCTGATGGACGAGCGCTTCATCGCCGTGAACGTGCGCGGCAAGGGCCTGGTCGTGCTGACGGCCTGCAGCCACGCCGGCGTGATCAACGTGCTCACCCATGCCCGCGACAGCTTTCCCGGCGTCAAGCTGCACGCCGTGCTGGGCGGCCTGCATCTCAGCGGCATCAACGAGCGCGTCATCCCGCAGACCGTGAAGGCGCTGCACGGCTTCGATCTCGACGTCATCGCCGCCGGCCACTGCACCGGCTGGCGCGCGATGTCGGCGCTCGCCGGCGAATTCGGCGACGGCAAGCTCGCGCCGCTGGCGGTGGGCAAGCGGCTCCGCTTCTAGGCGTCGTCCCGGCATCGTCGCCGGCCGGCGCCGCGACGGGCTTCAACCGCGCCCGATTTATGACTATAGTCATTTCCGACGGCGCTCACTTACAACCATAATCAAGCCGTCGGGAGGATTGCCGGTGGCGCCGGGCGGATTGCGCGAACGCAACAAGCGCGACAAGCACGATCGCATCGTGGCGGCGGCCCGCCGGCTGTTCCGCCGCCAGGGCTTCGAGCGCACCACGACCCAGCAGGTCGCCGCCGAGGCGGGTATCGGCGCCGGCACCCTGTTCCTCTATGCCCGCACCAAGGAAGACCTGCTGGTCATGGTGTTCCTGCTCGAGCTGAGCCGCGTGGTCGACGACAGTTTCGAGACCCTCGACGGCGCCGCGCCCCTGCTCGACCAGCTCCTGCATCTCTACGACGCGGTGAGCCGCCATCACGCGCGGAACCTCGCCCTGGGGCGGCCCTTCGCCAAGGAACTGATGTTCGTCCACGAGGCGCGGCGCCCGGCGATGCGCGCCTTCATGGCCGGCTGGATGCGCCGGATCGCCGAGGTGATCGAGCGGGCGAGGCAGCACGGCGAGATCGATGCCGGCGCCGATGCGCGGCTGCTGGCCACCAGCACCTTCGCGCAGTTCTTCTTCCGCCTGCAGAGCTGGCTCGGCGGCTACATCACGCGGGCGCGGCTCGAGGCCGAGCTGCGCGACGCGCTGCGGCTCACGCTCGCCGGCGCCACCCTTCATCGACGGCCGGGCCGTCGCAATCGATCCAAGACAACCAAACGCTAGGGAGAACGACCATGCCGGCACGCACGGGCAAGCAGCTTCTGGACGGCCTCAAGGACGATCGCGAGGTGTGGATCGACGGCGAACGGGTCACCGACATCGCGGGCCACCCGGCCTTCGCCGGCGCCGCCCGCGGCCTCGCCGAGGTCTTCGACCTGCAGCACGAGGCGGCGGAGGACTGCCTCATCGCCGATCCGGAGACCGGCGAGCCCATCAATGTCAGCCACATGATCCCGCGCGCGCCGGCGGACATCGCGCGGCGCCACCGCGGCCTGCGGCGCATCGCCGAGCATACGGTGGGCGTCATGGGCCGCACGCCCGACTACATGAACGTCACCTACGCCGGTTTCGCCGGCTGCGCCCACGAATGGGCCGCCCACGGCAACGAGGAGGGAGCGGAGAACCTGGTCGCCTACCAGAAGTTCCTGCGCCGCAACGACATCTCGCTCACCCACACGCTCATCCATCCCACGATCGACAAGTCGAAGGGCGACCTGCCGCGCCTCGACGACGACGTCGTGCTGCAGAAAGTGGCCGACACCGAGCACGGCATCGTGGTGCGCGGCGCGCGTATCCTCGCGACGCTGGCGCCCTTCGCCGACGAGCTTGCGGTCTATCCCGGCCTGCCGCTGCCGGAAGGCGGCGAGCGGTTCGCGCTCTCCTTCTGCATCCCGATGGCGACGCCGGGGCTCAGGTTCATCTGCCGCGACAGCTGCGCCGGCAGCCTCAACCGTTTCGACCATCCGCTGTCGTCGCGCTTCGACGAGCAGGACGCCTTCGTGATCTTCGACGATGTCGAGGTACCGCGCGACCGCATCCATATCGACGGCAACGTGAAGGTCTACAACGAGGTGATGGGCAAGAGCTGGCACCCCAACGTGATGCAGCAGACCATGGTGCGCGCGCAGACCAAGCTCGAATTCGCCTGGGGCCTCGCCACCGCCATGACCGAGTCGATCGGCGATTTCGGGCCGGCGGCGCAGCAGATGCTGGGCGAGCTGTGGAGCTATTCGGCGCTCGCCGAGGCGGCCGTCACGGCGGCGGAGGCCAATCCCAGCGACTGGGGCAACGGCGTCTGGTTCCCCGACGGCCAGCCGCTGTGGGCGCTCAGGGCCTGCATGCCGACCTGGATGCCGCGCGCCAACGAGATCATCAAGCTCCTGGGCTCGCACAATCTCCTGGCGACGCCGACCTGGCGCATGATGAACGACGGAAGGCTGCGGCCTCTGATCGACCGCTACCTGCGCGGCGCCAAGGACACCAACGCCGAGCGGCGCATCCGCCTGTTCCGGCTGGCCTGGGACTATGCCGGCACGGCGCTCGCTGGCCGCGTCGAGCTCTACGAGCGCTTCTACCTGACCTCGGGCGCGCGCAACCAGCAGCGCGCGCACCAGAAGGCCAACAACCGCGACCGTGCGCTGGCGCTGGTCGAACGGTTCCTGGCGGAAGCGCCGGAGTGACGCCGGCGTGAGGCGCGACTGATCCCCAGAAGTCGCGCCGCCGGCGCGCCATCGTGCGCGACACGACGCCGGGACTCGGTGCAATCTCCCGCCACCGATCGGGCCTCATCCCGGGACAGGAGCAGGAGAACGAATGACCATGGAGCGCGTTGCGTCGCGGGGGCCGCTGTCCCGACTCCCGTCCGATGGAGGCGCGGGGCCGCTTCCCCAGGTCCTGGGGCCGATCAGCATCACCTTCATGGGCATCGGCGCCATCATCGGTGCCGGCATCTTCGTCCTCACCGGCACCGCCGCCGCGCTCTATGCCGGGCCGGCCGTCATCCTCTCCTTCGTCCTGGCAGCCATCGCCTGCGCCTTCGTGGGCCTCTGTTACACCGAGCTCGCCACGCTGATCCCGCTGGGCGGCGGCACCTACACCTATACCCATGTCAGCCTCGGCCGCTTCGCCGGCTGGTTGATCGGCTGGAACCTGATCCTGGAATATTCGATCGGCGCGGCGACGGTGGCCGTAGGCTGGTCGGGCTATTTCAGCCGCACGCTGGCCTATTTCGGCCTCGCCGTGCCGCCGCGTCTGGCCGCCCCGGCCGGGCAGCCCGTCACCCTGCCCGACGGCACGACCACCGCCGCCATCGTCAACCTGCCCGCGATGGCCATCGTGGCCGTGCTCACGGTCCTGCTGGTGCGCGGCACGTCCGAATCGGCGCGCGTGAACAACTTCATGGTGGTGCTGAAGCTGGTGGTCGTGGTCGCCTTCGTCGCCCTCGGCGCGGGCCATGTCGTGCCGGCCAACTGGCAGCCCTTCGTGCCGCCCAACGACGGCACGTTCGGCACCTACGGCTGGAGCGGCGTGCTGCATGGCGCGTCCGTGGTGTTCTTCTCCTACATCGGCTTCGATGCCGTCTCGAACTGCACGCAGGAGGCCAGGCGGCCGCAGCGCGACATGCCGGTCGGCATCCTGGGCTCGCTTGCGATCTCCACGGTGCTCTATGTGGCGGTCGCCGCCGTGCTGGTCGGGCTGGTGCCCTACCGGGAGCTGGACGTGGCGGCGCCGATCGCGCTCGGCGTGGCGCATATCGGCCTGCCGTGGCTGAAGCTCTTCGTCGATGCCGGCGCGCTGATCGGCATCACGACGGCGATCCTGGTCCTGCTCTACGGCCAGAGCCGGATCTTCGCCCGCATGGCCCATGACGGGCTGCTGCCCGCGTTTCTCGCGCACGTCCATCCGCGGCTGCAGACACCGTGGATCAGCCAGATCCTGATCGGCGTGGCGGTCGCGGCGGTGGCGGGCCTGGTCCCCATCGAGGTGCTGAGCGAACTGGTTGGCGTGGGGACGCTGTTCGCCTTCATCCTGGTCTGCGTTGCCGTGATCCGGCTGCGCACGCTCGAACCGCACGCCCCGCGGCCGTTCCGCGTGCCCGCGGTGCCGTGGATCCCGATCCTCGGCGTCCTCTCCTGCCTCGTCCTGATGATCGGCCTG
>JAFEFG010000056.1 GCA_018240685.1 Pseudomonadota bacterium
GATGACGGGCCGGGCATGCCCGACGATCGGGCCACGGAGGCGATGCGTCGCGGCCGCCGCCTCGACGAGATGACCCCCGGATGGGGCCTCGGCCTCGCCATCGTTGCAGACCTCGTCGCCGTCAACGGAGGGGAGATCGCCTTCGGACGTTCCGAACTCGGGGGACTGGCCGTCACCATATGCCTGCCGTCCCGCTGAGGCCGGCGACGGCTCAGTGCGACAGGAACACGGCCGTCGGCGGCTTCGACAGGACGCTGTTGGTGGCTCCGCCGAGGACGAACTCGTGCAGGCGCGAGTGACCGTAGGCCCCCATCACGAGAAGATCGGCGCCGAAGCCCTTGACCTGGTCGTAGAGCACCCGGCCGATGGTACGGCCTTCGGCGTCTGCTTCCTCGACGGCCACCTTCACGCCATGCAGGGCGAGATGTTCGACCATCCCGGCGGCGGACCTGCCGGACGGCATGGGCTTCTCGCCGACGACCGTCAGGAGTCGAATGCGCTTCGCCTTCTTCAGGATCGGCAAGGCATCGGCGATGGCGCGCGCGGCGGCCCGACTGTTGTCCCAGGCGACGAGGACTGCCTCCAGTGCCGCCGGAATGGCGCCCTCCCCCTCCGGCGGGAGAATGATGGCGGGATGCCCCGATTCGAAGATGATCGACTCGGCGTACCAGCGGGCGTCGAACTGCGCGACATGCGCGATCTCGGGTGTCGGCAGGATGGTCAGATCGAAGAGCCTCGTCTGGTCGACCAGCAGGCCCGGCGCATCGGCCGGCGCGCAGCTCTCGAATATCCGGCGTCCCAGGGCATTCCTCGCCCGTGCAGCCTGCTCGAATGCGGCCAGCAGCTTGTGCGCATCCTCGACGCTCTTGCGGCTCTCCTCGCCCACCAGTGCCGAGACGTCGAACAGGGCGTTGCCGAGGATGCTGCGCGGCGCCTTGGGCCTGATGGCACAGGCGATGGCGGAAACACGCGCGCCCAGCGACGCCGCCAGGGCGGTGGCGCCCTCGACGGCCGCGATCGCGGTCGTCGCCGGATAGGGCCGCAGGATGATCAGGACGTCTCGGAACGACATGGGAGCCTCCGGTCGGATACGGGGCCGCTCGACGAAGCGCCGCCGCCTACCAAGCCCCGCCTTCGCCCGCGTGACGTTGATGCAGATCAATCACAAGTGCGCTTCGCGGCCGGATTGTTTCGTCCACCGACGCAAAGCGCTAGAGATGGAACGTTCGCGGCGCGTCGAGCGCCTATCCTGAGTGGTGCCCCTTGCTCCAAGGTCTCGATCCGGAAGAAGCCCGACAGCGGTTGCTGCGCGAGGGTGCCAACGAACTGCCATCTGCCGACCGGCGCACGCCGCTTCGCATCGCCGCCGAGGTCCTCCGCGAGCCGATGTTCGCCCTGCTCCTGGGTGCGGCAGCAATCTATCTCCTTCTCGGCGACGTCCTCGAAGGCGCCGTTCTGCTGCTCTTCGCCTCCCTTTCCGTGACGATCACCATCGTCCAGGAAACGCGCAGCGAGCGCGTGCTGGAGGCGCTTCGCGCCATGACGAGTCCGCGCGCGCTCGTGATCCGCGGCGGCGAGCGCATACGCATTCCCGGCCGCGAGGTCGTACGCGGCGATCTGGTCGTCGTGGCCGAGGGCGACCGGGTCCCCGCCGACGCCATTCTGCTGAATGCCAACGACCTCCTCGTCGACGAGTCGCTGCTGACGGGAGAGTCGGTCCCGGTCCGCAAACGGCCGCAGCAGCCCGACGAGCCGCCGCCGGCCGTGGCGGGCGGCGACGACCTGCCGACGATCTATTCCGGCACGCTGGTCGTCCGGGGCACCGGCACGGCGGAAGTCCGGACGACGGGCACGCATACCGAGATCGGGCGCATCGGCAAGGCCTTGGCCAACATAGATCCGGCGACACCCGGCCTGTCGGAGCAGACCAAACGCCTGGTGCAGATCTTCGCAGCGCTGGGTCTCGCCGCGACCCTGCTCACCGTCCTCATCTACGGAGCGCTGCGTGGCTCCTGGCTAGAAGCGAGCCTCGCGGGCATCGCGCTCGGCATGTCTTTGCTGCCGGAGGAATTTCCGCTCGTCCTCACGGTCTTCATGACCATGGGTGCATGGCGGATCTCGCGCGCCCGTGTCCTGACGAGACGGGCCGCGGCGATCGAGACGCTGGGCTCGGCAAGCGTGCTCTGCACCGACAAGACCGGCACCCTCACCGAGAACCGCATGTCGGTGGTGGCGCTGGCGACACGCGATCTGGTCATGGACTGGAAGGACGAGGGCCTTCCGCCCACGGCGGAATTGCAGTCCCTGTTGCGCGTCGGAGCGTTGGCCAGTTCGCCCGAAGGCATCGACCCGATGGATCGTGCGATCCGGACGGCTGCCGGAACGCTCCCTGACGAGGCACGGCTCACGCGCAGTTACGGACTGACGGCCGATCTGCTGGCGGTCACGCAGGTCTGGCAGCAGCCCGGCGAAGAGGCGCTGACGGTCGCGGCCAAGGGCGCACCGGAGGCCGTGGCGGCGCTGTGCCGCCTCGACGACCGGGACGCCGCCGAAGTGCGCCGGACGGTGGAGGCGCTCGGCGCCAAGGGAATCCGCGTCCTGGCCGTCGCGCGCGCCGAGTGGGACGCCGGGGCGCCGCTGCCCGAACGGCCGCGGGACTTCGCCTTTTCCTGGGTCGGCCTGATCGGCCTCGCTGACCCCCTGCGTGCAGCGGTTCCGGACGCGATGGCGCAGTGCCGAACGGCCGGCATCCGCGTGATCATGATCACCGGCGACTATCCGGCGACGGCACAGGCGATCGGCAGGATGGCGGGGCTCGACGAGGGCGAAGTCGCCACCGGAGCCGATATCGGCGCCCTGGTCGACGACGAACTGGCCGAGCGCGTGAAGCACGTCGATATCTTTGCCCGCATCCTGCCGGAGCAGAAGCTGCGCATCGTGAAAGCGCTGCAATCGAATGGCGAAGTGGTGGCGATGACGGGCGACGGCGTCAACGACGCCCCCAGCCTGAAGGCGGCCGACATCGGCATTGCCATGGGCGGCCGCGGCACCGACGTCGCGCGCGAGGCGTCGTCGATCGTGCTGCTCGACGACGACTTCGGCTCGATCGTGCACACCATCCGGCTGGGGCGGCGCATCTACGACAACCTGCGCAAGGCCATGGCCTATATCCTGGCCGTCCATCTGCCGATCGCCGGCATCGCGCTCTTGCCCTTGCTCACCGGCCTGCCGCTGGTGCTCCACCCGCTGCACATCGCCTTCCTCGAGATGATCATCGACCCGGCGTGCTCGATCGTCTTCGAAGCGGAGGCCGAGGAACCCGACCTGATGCGGCGCCCCCCTCGCGCACGCGACGCCCAGCTCTTCTCGGCCGCGATGATCGGCTGGAGCGTCACGCAGGGCCTCCTGGCACTGGCGGTGGTCGCGGGCGTCTATCTCCTGGCGGCACGCCGGGGGCTGCCCGCCGAGGACATCCGCGCCCTTTCCTTCTTCGCGCTGGTCCTCGCGAATGTCGCCCTGATCCTCGTCAACCGCTCGCGCCGCGGCCTGTCGCTGGATTTCCTGCTCGGCCGCAGCCCCGTCCTGGCCGGCATCGTCGCCTTCACTCTGGCGACGCTTGCCGTGTCGGTGAGCTGGGAACCGGCCCGCAGGCTGTTCGGCTTCGGCCCCCTGCACGGCGACGATCTTGGAATCGTCGCCGGAGCGGTGCTGCTCCTGGTGCTGGTTCTCCTGCCCTTCAAGCTCCTCGCCCGCAGGCTGGGCGCGGTCTGAGACGCCCGCCTATACGGCGGGCGCCGGCAGCGTCTCCTCGCCGTGGTCCTTCTTGGAGTGGTCGGCGGCGAAGATCAGATAGACGGCAGGCACCACGAACAGCGTGAACAGCGTGCCGAGCGACAGGCCGGACGCAATCACGAGGCCCATGCTGAAGCGCGACAGCGCCCCCGCACCGGAGGCGGAAATGAGCGGGGCAACACCCAGCACCATGGCCGCGGTCGTCATCAGGATCGGCCGCAACCGGATGCCGGCGGCTGCCACGATCGCCTCCCGCTTGTTCTTGCCGGAAGCCTGCTGCTCGTTGGCCACCTCGACGATCAGGATGCCATGCTTGCTGATGAGGCCCATCAGAGTCACCAGGCCGACCTGGGTGTAGATGTTGATGCTGGCCCCCAGGATACCGAACGTGCTGAGCGTCGACAGGAACAGCAGAGCGCTCGCGATCGACATCGGCAAAGAGAACAGGATGATCAGCGGATCGCGGAAGCTCTCGAACAACGCCGCCAGCGACAGGAAGATGATGATCACGGCGAAGCCGAAGGTGGTAATGAACCCACCCGACTCCTGAATGTACTGCCGCGACACGCCGCCATAGTCGACGTTGTAGCCGGGGGGCAGGGTGCGCTTGGCGAGATCCTGCAGGTAAGCCAGCGCGTCCGCCTGGGAGACGCCGGGGAAGGCGACGCCCTGGATGGTGGCGCTGTTGAGCTGCTGGAAGTGGTTCAGCGACTCGGGGATCGTCTTGGTGACGATCTTCGCCACGGTCGAGACCGGCACCGGCGTGCCGTCGGCCGCGGTGATGTAGTAGTCGAGCACCTGGTCCGCATTGAGGCGGTAGCGCTGCTGGACCTGGGGCATCACCTTGTAGGACCGCCCGTCGAGACTGAAGTAGTTGACGTAGCCGCCCCCCAGCATCCAGCTCAACGCGCTGCCGACGTCGCTCAGCTTCAGGCCCAGCTGGGCCGTCTTGTCGCGATCGATCTCGACGATCGACAACGGCTGGTCGATCTTCAGATCCGTGCTCAGGAAGATGAACATGCCGCTCTTGAGCGCTTCCTGCAGAAAGGCCTGCGCGACCTCGTTCAACGGACCGAAATCACCGGTCGTGTTGATGACGAACTGCACCGGCAGGCCGGTACTGCCCGGCAACGGCGACTGCTGGAAGGCCACGATCTGCGCGCCGGCAATGTCGTTCAGTTCCTTCTGGACGATCGGCTGCAGCTGGTTGGAGGTCAGCTTCCGCTGATCCCAGGGCTTCAGCACCATGCCGGCGATGGACTGGCCGGGCGCATCGATCTGGAACACATGGTCCGTCTCGGGATGCTTGGCGAAGGTCTCGTAGACCTGGCGCGCATAGACCAGACGCTGTTCGAGCGTGGCTGTCGGCGAGGCTGTCGAGAGCGCGAGGATGATGCCCTGATCTTCCTGCGGCGCGAGCTCGCTCTTGGTCGTCGAGTAAAGGAAGTAGATGCTCCCCAGCACGATGAGCGAGAACACGACGGTCACAGGCAGGTAGTTGAGACTACCGTTGAGCCAGCGCGCATATCCCTTGTGCAACCGCTCGAAATTGCGATCGACAAAGGAGATGAACCACGCTTCCCACCGCGCCGTGCCCTCGCCGTGCGGCTTCAGCAGCCGCGAGCACATCATCGGCGACAGGGTCAGCGCCACGATCGCCGAGATCGTCACCGCGCCTACGAGGGTGAAGGCGAATTCGGTGAAGAGAGCGCCAGTAAGGCCCTTCTGGAATCCGATCGGCACGTAGACCGCGACCAGCACCACCGTCATGGCGATGATCGGCCCGCCCAGTTCGCGTGCGGCCAGGATGGCCGCCTGCATCGGCTTGGTGCCTTCCTCGAGATGGCGATTGACGTTCTCGACCACGATGATGGCGTCGTCCACGACCAGGCCGATGGCGAGCACCAGCGCCAGCAGCGTCAGCAGGTTGATGGAGAAGCCGAACGCCAGCATCATCGTGAAGGTGCCGACCAGCGACAGCGGGATCGCCACTGTCGGGATCAGCACGGACCGCAGCGATCCCAGGAACAGGAACACGACGAACGTCACGATGAGCAGCGCTTCGATCAGGGTGCGGATCACCTCGTCGATCGAACTGTTAACGAACGCCGTCGAGTCGTAGACGATCTGCCCGTTGAGCCCATGGGGGAGCTGCTCCACGATGCCGGGGAAGACATCGCGGACGCCCTTCACGACATCGAGCAAGTTGGCCGCCGGCGCAACTTGGATGCCGATATAGACCGCTTGCTGATTGTCGAAGGCAACCTGGCTTTCATAGTCGTCCGAACCCAGGTTCACCTTGGCGACGTCGCTCAGCCGCACGACCGCCCCACCCCTCTGCTTGAGCACGAGGTTGCGGAACTCGTCCAGCGTATGAAGAGCCGTCGACGCGGTGAGCGTCACCTGCACCATCTGGCCCTTGGTGTTGCCGAGGCCGGAGATATAGTCGTTGTTCGCGAGGGCCGTCTGCACGTCGGCTGCGGTGATGCCGTAGGCCGCGAGTTTGTCCGGATCAAGCCAGGCGCGCAGGGCGAAGTTCTTGGCACCCAGCAGTTCCGCCGTCTGAACGCCCTCGACCGACTGCAGCTTGGGCTGGACCACACGCGCGAGGTAGTCGGTGATCTGGTTGGGGGCCAGCACTTTACTCGAGAAGCCAAGATACATCGCGTCGATGGTCTGGCCGACCTTCACCGTCAGCACCGGCTGCTGGGTTCCCGACGGCAACTTGTTCAGAACCGACTGCACTTTGGTGTTGATCTCGGTCAACGCCTTGTTGGCATCGTAGTTGAGGCGCAGGTAGACCGTGATCGTGCTGGTGCTGCTGATGCTGGTCGACGTCATGTAGTCGATGCCGTTGGCCTGCGCGATCGCCTGCTCAAGCGGCGTCGTGATGAAGCCCGCGATCACCTCGGGATCGGCGCCATAGTAGGTCGTCGTGACCGTGACGACGGCATTCTCTGTGCGGGGATACTGCAGCACCTGCAGCGTGCCGACCGCGCGAAGGCCAAGCACCAGGATGAGCAGGCTCACCACCGTCGCCAGAACGGGACGGCGGATGAAGATGTCCGTGAATTTCATGACGCCGTGCCTCCTACTCGTCGACCGGCTTCGGATTGGGATTGTCCTTCGGCAGCACGGTGTTGTTCACCGTGATCGGCACGCCGTTGCGCAGCTTCATCTGGCCGCTGGTGACGATCGTCTGGCCTTCCTCGATGCCCTTCAGGACCGACACCTGGTCGCCGCGGGTCGCCCCGAGGGTGACGAAGGTCTGATGCACGGTGAGCTGAGGCTTGCCGTCCGCGCCCTTCTTCTCGTCGACGACATAGACGATGTTGCCGTAGGGGTTGTAGCTGACCGCCGTCTGCGGAAGCGTGATCAGCTTCTGCGGCTCGCCGACGTCGGTGTCGACCGTGGCGTACATGCCGGGCACGAGCAGGTGGTCGGCGTTGGGGATTTCGGCTCGCACCTGCACGTTGCGGGTCGAGGCCTCGACCTTGGGATTGATGGCCGTGATCTTGCCCTCGAAGGTCCGGCCCGGATAGGTATCGGTCTTGGCGATCACCTTCTGCCCGACCCTGATCTGGGCCAGAGACTGCTGCGGCACGAAGAAATCGACGAAGATCGGCGCCAGCGCCTGCAGCGTGACGATGTTCGTGCCGGCGGCAAGGAACTGGCCGAGATCGACCTGGCGAAGACCGAGCTTGCCGGCGAACGGCGCCCGCAGCGTCTTCTTGTCGACGATCGCCTTCTGCTGTTCGGCAAGAGCCTTGTTGTTCTTGAGGTTGGCAGCGTCGGTATCGACCGTCGCCTGGCTGACCGCCTGCGCCTTGAACTGCTTCATGTCGCGGTCGTAGGTGATCTGCGACAGCTCGGCGACGGCCTGCAGCGACTTCAGCTTCGCAACGTCGTCTTCGTCACGCAGGCGCAGCAGGATCTGCCCCGCCTCGACCTCCTGGCCGGAGTCGAAGTTGATCTCCTCGACCACGCCCGCCACCTCGAGCGACAGGTCGGCGCCGCGCACGGCGCGCAGGCTGCCGACCGCCTGGAGCTGGGTCTGCCATTCCGAATAGCCGGCCTTCGTCGTCGACACGGTCTGCGGCGCCGAGCCCATGGCCGCCATGGCTTCCTTGATCTTGCCGTTGACGAAGGACTTGAAGCCGAAGATTCCGAACAGCACTGCGCCGACCAGAATCAACATGATGAGCATACGCTTGATCATTGCCTGCGTCCCTTAATGCCCTGCGCGGGGCAGCTTGATTTCCTGAACCGGCGGCACATTGAGGATGCCGCCCGGCTGGCCCTTCGAGTCCGGCTTCACGTCCTGACGGCTCCACCAGCCGCCGCCCAGCGCCTGGAACAGCGCCGAGGTGTCGGAGTAGCGCGTCGCCTGCGCCTGCACGCGGCTGAGCAGCGCGTTCTGGTAGGTCTGCTGGGCGTTGAGAAGCTGCAGATAGGTAGTGGCACCGAGCTGGTACTGCTGGCGCGACAAGTCGAGGCTCTGCGCCGCCACCTGTTCGGCGGACACCGCCGCGGCGAGCAGGTCTGCATCGTACTGCAGGGCGCGCAGCGCGTTGGCCACGTCCTGGAACGCCGAAAGCACGGCACCGCGATACTGCGCCGCCGCCTTGTCGAAGGCCGCCACCGCCGCGAGCTTGGTGTGCTCGAGCTTGCCGCCGTCGAGCAGCGTCTGGGCGATGCTGAAGCCGATGCTCCAGATCCCGGTGGCCGGGAGGAACATGTTGGAGATGCCGGCCGACGCCTGGCCAAGCTGGCCGGTGATCGAGAACTGCGGCAGCTGGTTGGCGATCGCCACGCCGATGTTGGCGCTCATCTGGTGGAGCTGCGCCTCGTAGGAGCGTACGTCCGGGCGCTGGTCGACGAGCTGCGACGGCAGGCTGAGCGGCAGCTTCTCCGGCAGATGCAGCGAGGCGATCTGGAGGTTCTGGCCGGCATCGTCGGTCGGCGGCAGGCCGAGCAGCCGCATCAGCGCGTTGCGCTGCTGGGCGAGCTGCTTCTGAAGCGGCGGCAGCGTCGCCTGGGTCTGCGTCAGCGTCGCCTGCTGCTGCAGCACGTCGGTCCGCGCTGCGCCGCCGAGGTTGAACTGCGTCTGGACCAGGTTGAGCGCGTCGGTCTCCAGCTTGATGATCGCTTCCGTGGCGGCGATCTGCGCGCGCAGCGACGCCATGTTGATGGCCGCCACGACGACGTTGGAGGTCAGCGTGAGATAGGTCGCCTCGAGCTGGTAGCGCTGGTACTCCGCCTGCGCCGCCGAGGATTCGACCTGCCGGCGGACACCGCCCCAGATGTCGGCGGTATAGGAAATACTGAGCGAAGCCGTCGTCACGCCGTAGACGCTCCAGCCCGTCTGCCCCTGCGAAGCGCCGCTGACGCGCTGGTTGGTCGCCGAGCCGGTGCCGGAGATGGTCGGGAACAGGCTGCCCTGCTGGGCGTAGAGCTGTTCGTTCGCCTGCCGCAGCGATGCCTGGGCCGCATCGAGGTCTGGATTGGCCTTGAGCGCCTGCTGGATCAGCGCATTGAGTTCGGCCGAGCGGAACAGCTCCCACCACTGGCCGGGAATCTCCGCGGCCGGATCGAAAGTCTGCGCCGCACCGCCGTCGGCCACCGCCGCGGAAGCCGTCTTGGGCACGAGGTTCTCGGGCGTGTAGCCTGTGGTCGTCGGCTTGTCGGGACGCTTGAAATCGGGGCCCACCGTACAGCCGGCCACAGAAGCAAGACTCGCCAGAGCAATGGCGCCGAGGCCCGCGTGCCGCGCCATACGCAAGAGGGAATAAGTCGACTTCATTATTCTACTTTCTCAGTCTGCATCCGTCGATTCTGGAGCCGGTTCGGTTGTCGGTGTGTGCCGCTGCGCTTGAGCCATGGCGGCGCGCATGATCGCTTTGGTGCTGGAGCGCAGGGCCCCACAGATTTCGCCGAGCCTGTCCTCGACATTGAGCCCGATCGCGTCACGGACGCCTCGATTGCAGAAGATCGTCGCCTGACCGAGCAGCATCAGCGTGCGGACGATGCAGTCGGGGTCGTCCGTCGACTTGTGGAGCAGACGCGCCACCAGCGCCAGGCACGGATCGAAGACCTGACGGCTGCTGTGCTTGTGGAGGAAATCCAGCCCGGCGGTACACTCGATCTCGGCGCGTGCATAGAACAGCCGCCGGCTGTCGTCCTGGCCGCCGCTGGAGAGCAGGGCCACGAAGCTCTCGAGCATCTCGCAAAGCAGGTCGAGAAGCCGTTCCTTCGGCGTCGCCGGATCGTCGAGGGCGACCTTCAGCTTCAGCGACAACGGCGCAAGATGCATCTCGTTGTGCTGGACGATGTTCTCGATGACGGCCCGATAGAGGCCTTCCTTGCTGCCGAAATAGTACTGGATGGCCGGCAGGTTCACGCCGGCCCGCTCGGCAAGCAGGCGCGTGCTTGCGCCTTCGTACCCCTCTGCCGCGAAAACCTCCAAAGCGGTCTGAAGAATGCGTCGGCGGGTATCCTCCCCGCGGGCGTAACTCCCCTGCCGCTGCCGCAGTGCGTTCGAAGCCATTCAACCTGCTCGGAAGGTCCAAACCGCGGTTTCTATATGCAGTGCGAAACTATGTCAATCGAACGATATTATTTCGTCCGGTGCCAGAATTTACTGCAGATTAGAGGGGGAAATAGACCGAGATTCAGAAAGAAGTGGATGAGCAACGGTAGGGAAAATGGGAACGGTCAGCGATTTCGCAAGAGCGAGATCGCAACAGGGAGAACGCAGGAAAACTGCAAAAATACAGACGGTTACGAGCTGCTCGGCTTTTTCCGGTTCGCGAAATCCGCCATCGGCTTGATGTGCTCTCCCTCGGCGATCGACTGGGCAAACGCGTCGATCCCGGCCTGCACCGCCTCGTCGAGCGGCAGGCGTTCCCACCGCCGCATCAGCGTCTTCTGGCTGCGGACTGCCTTGGGCGTCGCCTCGACGATGGCATCGACGCAGCGTCCGATCGCGGCATCGAGTCCGGCCAGCGGGACCACCTCCTCGACCATGCCCCAGGCTTCGGCCTTGGCGGCATCGATGGTCTCGGCCGTGAGCAGCAGCCGTGAGGTGCGGCCCCAGCCGATCAGCCTCGGCAACAGCGCTGCCTCGACGACCGAAGGGATGCCGACCTTCACTTCCGGCATCCCGAAGAAGGCATTGTCCGCAGCGATGCGCATATCGCAGGCGGCAGCGACCTCGAGGCCGGCGCCGAGCGTATAGCCCTCCATGCGGGCGATGACGGGAACCGGACAGTCACGGATCGATTGGCAGAGCTTGTGGATCAGGGTGATGAAGGCCCGTCCCTCCTCTCCCTCGCGCAGCGATGCCATATGGTTGATGTCGGCGCCGCCGATGAAGGCCTTGCCGCCCACGCTCGAGAAGACCACGACGCGCAGATCGTCGTCCTTGGCGAGCGAATGGAACGTGTCCGTGAGGTCCCGCAGCGCTGGCGGGTTCAGCACATTCAGTCGCCTGGAATAATCGTAGACGACATGCGCCACGGCCCCATGTTCGCGCTGCTCGCGACGGACTTCGATCTTGTGCGCGGCAGGCGTGGTCATCGGGTTTCGCTCCGTGGCTCTTTGTCGATGGCAGGGATTTCTTCTAATAGAGCCTCGTTGCGACATCCTACAAGAGCCCGCCCGAATGCCCGACACCACGTCCCGAGCCGCGATCGATCTCAGCGACTACTCCGTCTTCGTGCCGTCGGATCCATTCGAGGATCACACCGGTCCCTTCTACTTCCGGATCGAAGGCGATACGCGGCGCGCAGGGAGCATCCACTGCGTGCTGCCGACGATGCCGCGACAGGCCAACTATGCCGGTGGCGTCCATGGCGGGGCGATCCTCACCCTCGCCGACTATACGCTCTGCATCGTCGCCGGCCGCGCTGCCGACGGCGGAACGAACGGCTCCTTCGCCATGACGGTCAGCATCGCCGTCGAATTCCTCAATGCGGGCCGCATCGGTCCGCCGCTTGAGGCGCGGGGCGAGCCGCTGCAGGTGACGGGGCGCCTTGCCTTCGCCCGCGGCAGCATCACCCAGGAAGGCCGGACCATCGCATTGTGGTCGGGCGTGTGCCGCCACGTCGCGCGAGACAAGGCGATGGCGCGCAAGGCCGAAGCGGCGGCCACGGTCGCAAGTCCGATATTGCAGGCTGTTCCTGCCGACTTCGAGTTGCTCGCCAATGCCAGCATCTACTCGCGCCATATCGGCCCCTCCCACGCGCGCAAGGAAGCGGACGGCGCGTCGCTGATCCAGCCGACGCTGCCGCACATGTGCAACTCGGGCGGCGCCCTGCACGGCGGATACATGATGAGCTTCGCCGACTCGGCGGTCACGCGCGCGGCGGGGCTCGTGACGGGGATGGCGCCGACGACCGTCTCCTTCGCCGCCGAGTTCCTCGCCGCCGGCAACGCGAACTCGCCCGTCAGCACGCGCGTCGAGATCCCGCGCCACGGCCGGTCGCTCGCCTTCCTGCGCGGGCTCCTCGAGCAGGAGGGCAAGCCGCTCCTCTCCTATTCGGCGACGATCCTGCTGCGGCCCCGGGCGTAGGCGCCGCCGATCTTCTCCTGCCTATTCCGCCGCCAGTCCTGCCTGTAGGGCGACGCGGCGCACTTCGTCGTGGAAGATGTCGTGCATGCGCCGCACGCTCAACAGATCATGCGCCTTGGCGGCCCGTTCGACCGCTTCGGCGATCTGGCGCAACGTTCCGGCGCCGATCATGCCGGACGCTCCCTTCAGCCGGTGCGCCGCACGGGCGATGACGTTGAGGTCGTCGGTGCCGGTGATCTCGCTCGCGGCGCCGCGTGCGGTGTCGAGAAATTCCCGTTCGACCTCCGCCAGCGTGCCCGGATCGTCGCCGAACAGCTCGATCAACTTTGCGCGGTCGTATGCCTCAGTCATGTCGTGGGCTCCGCCCGGGCATCCTTGAGCCAGACATCGAGAGTCGCCCGCAACTGCTCGATGCCGATCGGTTTCATCACCAGGCCGTCCATGCCGACGGCACGCAGCTTCTGTTCCTGGTCCTCGAGTGCGCTCGCCGTGACGGCAAGGATGGGGGTGCGCGCCCTGCGATCCGCCTGCTCGCCCTGGCGGATCCGGCGCGCCAGCTCGAAGCCGTCCATGGTCGGCATCTGCAGGTCCGCCAGCACCAGGTCGTAACGGCGCTGCCGCCAGAGCTCGAGCGCCTCCTCGCCGCCGGCGGCGGCGTCGGTCGACGCGCCGGCCAGCTCCAGCTGGCGGGCAAGGATCTTGCGATTGACCGAATTGTCGTCGACCACCAGCACATGCCCGCCGACCCGCTCCGCGGGCGATGCCGTGCCACCGCTCGTGGCGAGCATCGGCGCCCGTCCCGCCGCGCGAGCCACGGCACGGACCAGGGCATCGCGCCGCCACGGCCGCGGCAGGCCAAGCAACGGCGAGGAACCGGCCGCAGCAGGACCGTCGTGCAGCGTCACACGCCGCTCGGGCGCCCCGGCCTCGATCAGGCGAATGCCGAGAAATGGCGTCCCCGGAGGCGCGACGGCGACGCGCGCGCCGGCCGTACCGAGATATCGGGCAATGGCCCGCGACTCCTCTCCGTCCGGCAGCGACAGCGCAAGCATCAGCCCGTCGAGCGGCAGCGGCGCCGGCGGCGGAGGCAGTTCCTCGAGCCGCACCGCGACGGTGAAGGCCGACCCGACACCCGGCGTGCTCTCCACGGCGACGAACCCGTCCATGGCTTCGGCCAGGCGCTGCACGATCGAGAGGCCGAGCCCCGTTCCACCGAAGCGGCGGGTCGTCGAGTTGTCGGCCTGAACGAAGGGCTGGAACAGCTTCTCGCGCTGCTCCGCCGTCAGGCCGATGCCCGTGTCGACGACACGGATGCAGAGGCGACCTTCGTCGGCGCGTTCGAGCGTCAGCCGGACCGAGCCCTTTTCCGTGAACTTCAGCGCATTGCCGAGGAGATTGAACAGGATCTGCTGCAGGCGAAGCGGATCGCCCAGCACGCGTTCCGGCACGCCCGCCGCGACATAGGCGATGAGCTTCACGCCCTTGGCCGCCGCCTGCGGCGCCAGCGTCTCCGCCGCGCCCTCGATCAACTCCACCGTCGAGACTTCGATTCGCTCGAGCTCGAGGCGTCCGGCTTCGATCTTGGAGAAGTCCAGGATGTCGTCGATGATCTTGAGCAGCGCCGAGGCCGAGTAGCGTACCGTGCCCAGCGCGTCGCGTTGCTCAAGGCTGAGCGGCGTGCGCTCCAGCACGTCGATCATGCCGAGCACGCCGTTCATGGGCGTCCGGATCTCGTGGCTCATGGTGGCGAGGAAGATCGACTTCGCCTGGTTGGCCTTTTCAGCCTCCCCCTTGGCCGCAAGCGCCACGTCGCGGGCCAGCCGCTCCTCGTCGTAGGCGACCTGCAGGCGCTGGGCCAATTCCTCCTTCTGGTAGGCGAGCGCGATATTGTCGTACTGCCAGCGATGGACATCGCGGACATAGGCCATGAGGTGACCGACATAGGCGCCGCCGGCGATGCCGACGAGCTTGTAGAAGGGGTCGGCGGAAGTGAGGAGCACGAGCAGCAGCGGCGCCGTGGTGGCAAAGGCGAAGGTGTAGAAGGTCGGCGGATGGGCCGACCGGATGGGGACCGCCGTCGTGATGGTGGCGAGCAGCACCAGCCCCAGCAGCATGCGCTGCAGCTCGTATTCCATGGAGGCGAGCATGAATCCCGCCACGCCCCAGCAGGCGCCGGCGAGAAAGGACAGGCCGGCGAACCACCATCCCCAGCGGATCACCTCCGCGTCGGGCGGATCGGCCTGGGCGAAGTTGCGCCGCAGGACATCGAAGGCGACCGTCACCGCGAGGTGCGCGACGAACGGAGGCACCAGGATCATGAGGTCGATCTGCCGCCAGTAGATCGCGGCGATGACCGGCCACAGCACGAAGGAGAAATACCGCGACTGCTTGGACCCATCGAACAGGCGCCGGATCAGCTCCGCGCGAACGAAGGCTTCCTGCCGGGCGGGATTGGCCACCTCGAGCGGGGACACCGCCGCGGGCGCGGCCGGCTCAACGGCGAGCGTCATCGCTCGACGTCAGGGAGAAGGACGGGCGGAACCAACATCTGGCCGTTTCGACATCAAAAAGGCCCATTACTGTATCAAAAGTATTAAGAAAGGACTATAAATTATTGCAAAACCTTGGTATTTTGTAGGCATAGCAACTATCCATTTTGGATCAAGCCATGCAGCAGCCTTCCGTCTTGTTGGTCGAGGACGACGCATTTCAGCGTAAGGCGGCCGAGACTTACCTTATGAATCACGACCTGCGGGTGATCGCCGTCGAAAACGGCGCACAGATGCGCCGCCAGATTTCTCGCGCCATGCCCGATCTCGTGCTGCTGGACGTGCAGCTGCCCGGCCAGGATGACGGCTTCGCCCTTGCCCGCTGGCTGCGCGAAAGCAGCACCCGGGTGGGCATCATCATGCTCACCGCCTCCGGCGACGCGGTCGACAAGGTGCTGGGTCTCGAAAGCGGCGCCGACGACTACGTCGCCAAGCCCTATGAGCCGCGGGAACTGCTGGCACGCTGCAAGAGCGTGCTGCGCCGCTCAGCCCACAAGACCACGCCGTCGCGGCTCGAGCGGGTTCGCATGGGACGCCACATGCTCGACCTGGCGAAGCGTACCCTGGAAGACGACGCCGGCACGGAGATCGCCGTCACCGCTGGCGAATTCGACATCCTGAAGATCTTTGCCGAGAATCCGAATCGGCCGCTGTCGCGCGACTGGTTGCTGGAGACTACCAGCCACCGTTCCCGCGACCCCTTCGACCGCGCCATCGACCTGCGCATCACCCGGATCCGGCGCAAGATCGAGCCCGCCCCGGAAAAACCCACGGTCATTCGCACCGTGCGCGGCATCGGATATATGTTCGTCCCGCCCGCCGAATGAGTGTAGAAGCGGGCGCCGTCGATCCATCGGCCGGGGGCCCGTAGTTCAGTGGTTAGAACGAGCCGCTCATAACGGTTATGTCGCAGGTTCGAATCCTGCCGGGCCTACCAACCGACCACTGCTGCCAACGCGGCAGCAGCATGCGGCCCGAAGCAGAACGCCAGCCACGCTCTTCCGGATACGGAAGGCGCAAAGCGACAGCGGCTCGGAAATAGAAGTCGAGCCTCTCCCGCAACGCGGCGGAATTCTTGAGCGATCGCGAACGCAGCGCCGCTCGTGCCCTCACATCCGGTCGCCGTCCTTGATGGCGTCGCCGACATCCTCGGTGGCGCCCCGCTGGTTCATGGTGCCGATTCCCTTGGCAGCCTTCCGACGGACCCACAGCCCCGCCAGGGCGATGGCGGACCCGATGCCGACCAGGGCCAGGGCAAACGAACTCGGGCCCGGTTCGAGATAGGCGGTGGCAGGGTCGCGCGGATCGTAGGCGACTTCGGCGGATGACCCGACCGGATGCCGTTCCCTCATCCTCGCCGCGCCGGCCGAATTCTGCATTCCGAAGTCGTAGGGCTCCACGCCGCCTGCCACGTAGTCGAGATCACCAACGTGGTAGCGATAGAGCACGTCGAAACTATTCCAGCTCTCCTCCCCCGACCTGCCGTCGCGGCGGGCCGCCGGCATGACCCGCCTCAGGAGTTCGGCGCTGGTGATCGTCGCGGTGGCACGCGGCCACGTCAGCGTCATCGCCCCCTTGTAGGTGCCATAGGCTCCGATGCCGAGAATTGCGACTCCGAGCACCATCAGATTGCGCCCGAACGCCATGCCGCCCCGGTTTTGCGCAGCGTTTGCCGACTTTCCTCGCGCCACTGTTCAAGCGCCTCCACGCCCGTGAGGGGACGGCTCCGCTCGGGAATACCGACGCGGCGATCGCCGGGCCGGGCCGTCGACCGGACCTGCGTCGCCGTCGCGAGCGGCCATGCTCCTATCGCATCCTCGATGGAAGCCTGAATATCTTTCCGCTCATGGCGAAACGCCCGTAGCCCAGATGATGCAGCGTCTTGGGCTGCTGCCTGCCCTTGTATTCCGTCCAGGCCGCAAGGACCTCGAGGACGAAAAGGTTGTAGCTCCTGACCAGGCGCGTATCGGTCACCCGGCATTCGAGGTTGGCGAAGCACTCGCCGATCAGGGGCGCGGCGACCTGCTCGGCGGCAAGCTTCGTCAGGCCGAATTTCGCGAACTTGTCGACCTCGCTGCCGGAGCAGTTGCCGACCTTGACCACCTTCGCCGCCAGGTCCGCCGGCGGGATCGCGATCACGCATTCACGGGTGGTCCGCAAGGCGCGAAAGGAGTGGTTGGCCTCGCTCACGACGCAGGCAATGAGGGGAGGCTCGAACTCCACCATCATGTGCCACGACATCGTCATCACATTGGCGCGGCCACGCGACGCCGTCGCAAGCAGGACCACGGGCCCCGGCTCTATCAGCTTGTAGACCTCGGACAGCGGCAGCCGTTTCATTCATCGCTCCGAAGGAAGGGGATACCGAACTCGCATCCATGGCCGGACTTCCGGCGCCCGGAAAGACGCAGCTTCGCATCCGTCTGCGTGCTTGCGTCAATTCTGCGAGATTGCGTCGTCGGCCTGTTGATCCACATCAATCACCTCCGGGCGGAAGTCGGCTCTACTTCGCGCCATCCTCCGGAAAATCGATGCATCAGCGACGGGAGTGGCGAACATGTCCGAAAATCTCAATGCCGCGCTCGAAGGACTGAGACAGAAGATCGCCGAAGGCGGCGGAATGCCGGTCGTCATCGCGCAGACGGACCTCGACCGCCTATTCCACGGCCTCAACCTTCACCAGCTGGCGTTGCTGACAGACGCCCCGGCGCTGGGTTCGTTCGCCGAGCTCCAATCCTCCGAGGGAGCCCGCGTCGAGCAGTTCCTGGTCGATGGCAAGGATACGGAACGATGCGAGGCCCTGGCGCGTGATCTGCTTCTCGGCGAATCGGCGCTGAAGACGGGCGACGTGCGCGAAGTCCGCATCTTGGGCAACGGCCTGGATGGCCATGTGCTCCTGCGCGACCACAACGACATCGTCTACCGCGTGACCGACAAGGAAGCGGCCATCGATCAGCTCCTGACCAATGCGCTGCAGCACCAGCGGCAGGCGCGGCTCGCCGAGCGGCAGCCTCGGGCCGAGGCTTCGTCGCGCTCGGTGGTCGTCGCGAACGGACCGGCCTTCATCGGCACGGCGGGCGAGATACTGCACGGCCTTGCCGCGATACGGGCGCGAAACGGCGTTGCCATTCAGGAGATCGACCGTCTCATGAGGACGAGTGGCGAGCGCAACCTCGCGGCCGCTCTTGCCGCCGCTGGTCCGGAGCGGCTTGCCGAGTCACTGTCACGAATGGCCCTCGCCTCGCAGCAGATCGAAACCCTCATCGAGGCGCTCCATCAGCGGATGCGCGCCCTGCTTCAGCTCATCGAGGGCGCCGGCGCAGCATCGCCCGGACCGGCCGGCGGCCCCGTCGGCGAAGGCCCGGCCGTCGCCGCGGACGGTTTCGAACCCGGCGCCGGAGTCGCTCCGGGATCGATGCCCGCAAGCGGTCCTATGCCATCGCGCGGATTCTAGGACGGCCGCCGCTCCCCGTCGTCACGCTGCAGGCGGCGATCGAGGAGGCCGCCGATCTGCGCGATCAGTCGCCGTGCATCTGGGCGCTTTGCCAGTCGAGTTCGACCTGCTTGACGTCGTACGACAGGAGCGCTTCCCAGTGCCGCTGCAGATCTCCGGCAAACAATCCCCGCGTGAGGCCGGCGACGAGCTTCGGCACCGCGATCGTCATGGCGTTGATGCTGCTGCCGGATGGACCGAAGCTCAGGGTCGTGCCGATGCCGAATAGATGGATGTCGGCAAGCCACGGCGCCTCGCCCGGCGTCTTCTCCAGAAAGGCGTAGTCCGGCCCCAGATACGGCGAGGCGGCCAGTACCGGATCCTCCTCGCCGCGCGGCGGCGTATAGCGGTCGCCCCACAGGGCGACATGGTCGGCGATGTTCGCCAGTTCCGGCCGCGCCCGCAGGTTCTGCCGGATTCCCGTACCGCAGATGGCGTAGTCCGCCTCGAACGGCCCGCGCGCGGTCTCGATGCAGATCCGTCCATCCTGCATGCGCGCCCCGGTCCAGTTGCGGCCGACATGCATCCGGAACTCCGGGAACGCCATGACGCGCTTGTAGGTATCCGCGGGGAAGCTCTCCCGCGTGCGCATGATGTGGCCCATGATGCGCCAGCGCCATTCGTCGGGCATGTCGCCCATGTGCCGCAGGAAGCCCGCGAAGGTCAGCCAGCGATAGGGCTGGATCACCGAAGGCACGGGCCGGCGGCAGAAGAGATGGACGCTCGCGCCATGCTCGAGGGCAACGGCGGCGTTGTCCATGGCAGAGGCGCCCGCCCCCAGGACGGCCACGGTGCGGCCGCGCAGGCGCTCGAAATCGATGTCGTCGCAGGTGTGGGAGCGCCTGTTCGCGGGCAGGGCACGGACGAAGTCCGGCATCCACCATTCGCCGGAGCCATCCTGCCCCGTGGCTAGGACCAGCTTGCGCGCGGCAAGTCGCTCGCCCGTGGACAAGGTTGCCAGCAGGCAACGCCCGCCATCGTCGAGCCGCGCCGGCTCCATCGCGGTCAAGGCGACGTCGTTGCGAACCGGGAGGTCGAGCACGCGCCGGATCCAGAGCAGGTAGGTGTGCCAGTCCGCGGTCGGAATCAGGTGCATCCGGGCAAAGGCGTCGGCGCCGTGCTGTGCCTCATACCAGGCCTGAAACGTGAGCCCCGGCACGCCGAGATCGGGACCGGTCTGGTCCTTTGCGCTGCGTAGCGTCGGCATCCGGGCAAAGGTCGCCCAGGGGCCCTCCTTGGCCTGAGGCGCGCGATCGATGAGGAGGATATTGCGAACGCGATCGCGCATCAGGCCAAAGCCTGTCGCCAGGCCGCATTGGCCGGCACCGACGATCAGGACATCAAGCGCCGGCTTGCCCTGATACAGGCGCGGCACCATCCACTCGGCGCGCGGATGGGCCGTGAGTTCCAGTTCCCGGCGAACCTGCGCCTCGAGGGCGGCAAGCCCTGGCCGGTCCGATGCAGTTCCTTCGATCATGTCCCCTCACTGGCAAGCCGTATGCCAACGATATCAGGCGACGGTCGCCGCAGCCGACTTGGCCCGCTCCCACTCCGCGGTCTGAAGTGAGCGCCAGTCGACCTTGTTCGAGGCCGTGCGCGGAAGATGCTCCACGAACTCGACCAGACGCGGCACCTTGTAGGCGGCCATGACGCCGCGCGCCCAGGCAATGATGTCGTCCGCGCTCGCCTCGGCGCCGGAGCGCCGGACCACGAAGAGCTTCACCGTCTCGCCGCGATAGGGATCGGGCGACGATACCAGGCAGCATTCCTGGATCGCCGGATGCCGGTGCAGGATCGCCTCGCATTCGGCCGGCCAGACCTTGTAGCCCGATACGTTGATCATCCGCTTCAGCCGGTCGACGATGTGGAAGTAGCCGTCCTCGTCGATCCAGCCGAGATCGCCGGTGCGCAGGAAGCGCAGCCCGTCGCGTTCGACGAAGGTCTCGGCATCGGCCTCGGGGCGGTTCCAGTAGCCCTGCATGATCTGGGGGCCGGCGACCACGATCTCGCCGATCTCGCCGCGCGGCAATTCCTCGAATGTCTCGGGCGCGACCACGCGCGCCACCGTGTCGTGCACGGGAATGCCCAGGCACTGGGCCTTCGGCCGGTCGACGGGATTGATGTGGGTGGGCGAGATGGTTTCTGTCATCCCGTAGCCTTCGATGAAGTGCAGGCCGAAGCGGCGGCGCAGTTCCTCGGCGACGGCCTCCGGCATGGTGGCGCCGCCGCCCGTGATGATCTTGAGACGGGAGAAGGCCTTGTCGTCGAAGGTGGCGCTGGACAGGACATCGATCACCATCGTCGGCGCCGCACTCCACAGGGTCACGCCGTAGCGCGCGAACAGGGGCGCCACCAGTTCGCGGTCCCATCGCGACATGATGACGAGAGACGCGCCGGCCGCCGCGCAGCCGTTGAGCGACAGCTGCATGCCGGCGACATGGAACATCGGCATGAAACCGGTCAGGACGGTGTCGTCGTCGTAGCCGTACCAACGCGCCTGCAGGACCGCCGTGTGCAGCACGCTCGCATGCGTGTGCCTGCACGCCTTCGGATGGCCGGTCGTGCCCGAGGTATAGGGCATGACGCAGAGGTCGCCGGCCTGCGTGTGGTCGGGAAGCGGCGGCTGCGTCTCGATCAGCGCCTCGGCCCAGGGCACGGCGCCGGCCGGCAGCGTTGCCGACAGGACACTCTCGGCGATCACCGCCGGCAGGCGGAACGGCGTGTCGGACGGAATGCCGTCGCCGTAGGTCGCGACCACGAGATGATCGAGTGACGCCGGCACCAGCGGCGCGTAGCGATCGAGCAGCTCCGCGCCGATGATGGCCGTGCGTGCGCCGCTGTCGGTGGCGAAGTAGCCGACCTCGCTCGCGGTGTTCATCGGATTGACCGGCACCACCACCGCGCCCGCACGCGCGATCGCCTGGTAGGCGATCACGAACTGCGGCGAGTTCTGCATGCCCAGCAGCACGCGGTCGCCGTGCCGCACGCCGCAGCGATGCTGGAGGTAAGCGGCGAGCCGCTCGACGCGCCGCAGCAGTTCGGCGAAGGAGATCTCCTCGCCGTAGAAGGCGATGGCGAGCGCATCGCCGCGCCGCGCCGCCGTCTGCCGCAGCGCCTCGCCCAGGCTTGCCGGCAACGGACCGAGGTCGCGCGCGACGCCGGCGGGCCAGAAATCGGGGCGGGTGTCGGCGGCGGGCGCGGTCATCGCGGCGTCAGTGCGTCCGGTTCATCAGGGCGTTGTGCTCGCGATCGGCGAGTTCGAGGCTTTCGTCGAGGATGGACAGCAGCCGCTCCGACTCCTCGTCCGAGATGATGAGCGGCGGCGCCAGGAACAGCGAGGTCTGCTCGCCGCTGGTGCCGATCACCGCCCCCAGTTCCAGCGCCCTGCTGCTGACGCGCGAGGCGATCGGCGCTTCCGGCGTGTCGGCCATCCAGTTGCGCCAGTCCGGTCCGTGCAGCTCGATGGTCCAGTGCAGGCCAAGCCCCGCGACGCGCGCGACGCTGGGATGGCGCTCGGCGATCTCCCTGAGCCGGCTGGCGTAGCGGCCCTCCAGATCGTGCACGCGCGCCAGCAGCCCCTCGTCGCGGACGATGCGCAGATAGGCGCTGACGGCCGCCATGGTCATCGGATGGCCGCGCAGCGTGCCGTAGTTCTGCCAGCTCTTGCCTTCGAGTTCGGCCACCACGTCCTTCGACAGCACGATGGCCGCGACCGCCACCATGCCGCCGCCCAGGCCCTTGCCCAGCGTCACGATGTCGGGACGGCTCGTGCCGCCCTGGAAGGCGAAGGCACGGCCGGCGCGGCCGAGCCCCGTGACCACCTCGTCGGCGATCCACAGCGCGCCCTCGCGGCGGGCGATCGCGGCGACGGCATCCTGATAGGCGGCGTCGTGATAGAAGCCGCCCTGCGTGTAATCGATGATGACCGCTGCCGACTGCGCCAGCTTCGCCGGTGCGTCGGCGAGGCGCCGCTCCAGCGGCTCGGACGATTTCAGATCGGCGCTGGCGAGATAGATCGCTTCGTCGGGCGGCGGCAGCACATGCACGGGCGCGCAGCGCGCGGGAATGCGCGTGCCGCCGTTGGGTGCTGCAAGACCGCCGTGCCAGTGCGGCTGGACGGTGACGTCGCGGGCAAGGCCGACCAGCCCGTGATAGGCCCGCTCGCGCGTGGCGATGGCCCGGCGGCCGGTCAGAGCCTGCGACAACGACAGAGCAACGTCATTGGCCTCGCTGCCGCTCAGGCAGAAGCGAACGGAGCCGGCCCAGTCTTCGCCCACGAGGCCGATCTCGAACAGGTCGTCGGCGGCCTTGTCGCGCCCTTTCCAGCTCCAGCCTTCGCTCACCATCGGCAGGTCCGCCGCCGCACGCAACGCCTCCGCCATCCTGGGATGGCCATGCCCCAGCGGGCCGCCGGTATTGCTGCCGTCGAGCACCGACCGACCGTCGCTCAGGAAGAAGTAGGCCCCGCGGCCTCCGACCACTTGTGGGGTCTCGCCCCCCGCATTCAGACCGGTGTGGAGCAACCTGCGCATGCCCTATTCCATTCCTTCTTCCATGTGGTCGGACCCTAGGCGCCCGACGTGGTTTCCGACAGCGCCAGTTCTGGACCGGTTCAATGAGCCAGATGCTGCTTGCCGCGAATGATCTCGGCCACGGCGGACAGTCGCGGAAGCGCCTCCTCGGCCTTGAGCCGGCCATAGCCGATCAGCAGGCCCTGACGGTCCGGCGTGTCGAGGTAGCACTGCGAGAGGGGCTGGACGAAATTGTGCGCCTCGCGGCTGAGGCGTGACACCTCGCGGTCGGTGATCCGCTCGGCAAGCGCCGGCTTGAACAGCGCCGTGAGATGAAGGCCCGCCGGCGTCGGCGGGATGTCGAGATCGTCCGGCAGCAGCGTTCGCAGCGCACTCAGCACCGCTTCCCGCCGCTCGCCATAGAGGGCGCGCATGCGCCTCAGGTAGCGAAGGAGATGGCCCTGCCGCAGGAACTCCACGAGCGCGAGCTGGGCGGTGCCCGCGGTATGCACGTCGATCCGCGCGCGGCCGCGACCGAAGGCCTCGACGAAGCGCGGGCTGGCGACGAGATAGCCGATCCGAAGGCTCGGCAGCATCACCTTGGAGAAGGTGCCGAGATAGATCACGCGTCCGGAACGGTCGAGCGACTTCAGCGACGCCGTCATGCTGTCGCGATGGCGGAACTCTGAGTTGTAGTCGTCCTCGACGATCCAGCCGCCATGGCCGTTCATCCATTCGAGGAGTTCCTGGCGCCGCTCGAGCCCCATCGTGACACCGAGCGGAAATTGATGCGAGGGCGTCACGACCGCGAGCTTCGCCTTCGGCGCCCGCCGGATGCCTTCGGCCACGCACAGTCCCTTGTCGTCCACCGGCACCGGCACCAGCTTCGCACCCGCCGCCTTGAGACTCCAGCGCGCCTCGATGAAGCCCGGCTCCTCGACCCAGACCTCGTCGCCGGGATCGAGCAGCATCCGGCAGCAGAGATCGAGAGCGCCGGAGCTGGCGGTCGTGATCGCCACCTCCTCGGCACGGCAGAGCAGGCCGCGCACGGCCCCGAGATACTCCGCCGTCGCTTCCCGCAACGGCCGCCAGCCGAGCGGCGACATGTCGAAGGAGGCAGCGGCGGGCGGATTCACCCACGCCTGCCGCAGCAGACGCGACCACACATCGTAGGGGAACTGCGAGATGTCCGGCGCGCCGGGGCTGAACGGCGAGGCGAGGTCGAAGTCGTAGGGCGTATCCAGTACTGCGCGCCAGCGTCTGGACAGCCACTGATCGCTCGCGCCTGCGTCCACGGCCGGTGCGACGGCGCCGGACGGACGTGCGACGGCCGCGACCTCGACGCCGCCGCGGGGAACGGATTGCAGGTAACCTTCGGAGTAGAGAAGGTCGAACGCGGTCAGCACGATCGCACGCGAGCAGCCCAGTTCGGCCGCCAGCCGGCGCGAGCCGAGCAGCCGCGTCCCCGCGCGCAGCCTGCCGTCCAGGATCTGATTGCGCAGATGAGTGGCGACCTGCTGGTAGAGCGGCAGGTCGAGATTGCGGTCGAGGCCCGCTCCGGCCATCGACATGCGCTGTCGCGCTCCGCCGCCGGTCGTCATCCTCTTTCCCCGAAACGGCCCGCGCCCGTCAGTTCGCCGGCGACGGCGCGCCGAATCCGCCGCCGCCGCAGCCTTCGAGCGTGACGAGGTCGCCGGCCTTGAGCAGCATGTTCGTCTTGCCGGAAATCGCTTCGACCTTGCCGTCGCGCTCCAGCGTGATCCTGTAGGGCTGGCCGGGCTCACCGCCCTTGAGACCGTAGGTCGGCATGATCGCCCGCTCGACGCAGGTCGTCAGCCACATGCTGGGTGCCAGCACGCGATAGCTGCGGATGATGCCGTCGCCACCGCGGTGCCGGCCCGCGCCGCCGGAGCCGCGCCGGATCGCCTGCCGCTCGATGCGGATCGCGTAGTTCGCCTCGATGACCTCGGTCGGCGTGTTCGAGGTGTTGGTGAGATGGACGCGCGTGGCGGGGCAGCCGTCGCGGTCGTGCCGCGCGCCCTCGCCGCCGCCATGGACCTCGTACAGCATGCGCCACGACTGGTCCGGCATCGGCTCGGCGAAGGCGAGCAGGCCAGAGGTCGCCGGCCCACCAGCCGACAGGCGCTCCGGGATGACGTTCTCCATGGCTCGGAAGACAGCGTCGACCACGCGCATCGAGGTTTCGTGGTTGCCGGCCGCCACCGCGGCCCGCCAGCCGGGATTGAGGATCGAGCCCGGCCGCGTGATCACGGTCACCGGCCGCAACGCACCGGCATTCTGCTGCATCTCGCGGCCACTCATGATGCGGGCGGCGTAGACAACGGCGGACGCGGCGATGAAGGGCGTGGTGTTGCAGAAGTTGGCGACGCGATCGCTCGAACCCGAGAGATCGAAGGTGGCCTCGTCGCCGCGGATCTCGATGCGGACATGGATGCGCGCGGGTTCGCCGTTCGGGCCGCCGTCGTCGAGGAAGTCCTCGCCCTCGTAGACGCCGTCCGGCAGCTCGGTGATGGCCGCGCGCATCTCCGCCTCGGAAAGATCGTGCAGCCGCGCCATCATGGCCTCGAAGGCCTCGACGCCGAACTGCGCGCACATCTCCTGGATGCGCCGCTCACCCGCCGCCGTGGCCGCGATCTGCGCCAGCAGGTCGCCCTCGCACGAGACCGGATCGCGCACGTTGGCGAGAATGAAATCGAGCACCGGCTTGTCGAGCTGTCCCGCCCGGACGATCGGCATGGGCGGAATGCGGATCGCTTCCTGGTAGGTGTCGACCGCCTGGGAGAGATAGCTTCCCGGCCAGGTGCCGCCCACGTCGGGCCAGTGCGCGAGGCTGACGGCGAAGGCGACCAGCTTGCCGCCGACGAAGACCGGCCGCGCCACCTTCACGTCGTTGAGATGGTTCCCGCCCAGCGCGCCGACATTGTAGATGATGGCATCGCCCTCGTGCATGGTCGCGGCCGGGTAGACCTTGAGCAGCTCGGGGATGGTGTAGGACATGGCACCGAGATGGATCGGGATGTCGCGCCCCTGCCCGACCAGGCCGCCGGCGCCGTCGGTGATGGCCGAGGAAAGATCGCCGGCCTCGCGCAAGAGCGGCGAGCGCGCGGACCGCGTCATGACGAGGCTCATCTCCTCGGCTGCTGCCGAGAGTCCGTGCCGAACGACCTCGATGAGGAAGGGATCGAGCCTGCTCATGCCGCCCTCTTGGTGAGAAACAGATTGCCGCGATTGTCCGGACGCGCCTGCCAGCCGGGCGGCACGATCACCGTCGACCAGGCATCCTCGATGATGGCCGGCCCTTCGGCCACGCCGCCGAGTTCCTCGCGCGGCAGGATCGCCGTCTTCACCGGCTCCGCCCCGTCGAAATAACAGTCTCGCGACCGTCGCGGCGAGGGCGGCCGATCCGACGTCGGCCGCGAGAACGGCGTCGAGGATGGCTTCAGCGCCTGCACGCGCACGGCCTCGATGACGCAGGCCTCGCCGGTCGCGTAGCCGAACAGGGCCTGATGACGCTCGTGGAAGTCGGCGCGCAGCCTGGCGGGATCGAGCGGCATGGCGAAGCGGATCGGCAGCGTGTCGCTTTGCGCCGCGTATCGCACGAGGGCGACGTATTCGAGCGCGATCTCCGGCCGCGGGATGCCGTTGGCGATCAGGGGCGCGATCGCTTCCGCAACCAGATCGTCGACGCGCTCGCTGAAGTACGACGAGCCCACGCCGTCCATCGGCATGCGCATCGTGCGCTGATGCAGGAAGCTGAAGTCGGCCGTCAGGCAGCCGAGCGCGGAGAAGGCGCTCGATGCGGCCGGCACGATGATCTCCTTGAGCCCGTAGATGTCGGCAAGGCCTGCAGCGTGCATGGGACCGCCGCCGCCGAAGGCCAGCAGCGTGCAATCGCGTCCGTCGATGCCACGTTCGACGGTCACGCGCCTGAGCGCACGCGCCATCGTGGCGTTCGCGACGCGGATGATGCCGAGCGCCGTATCGACCAGGCCGAGCCCGAGCTTCTCCGCGATCGGCGCAATGGCCCGCCGCGCGGCCTCGACATCGAGCTTGATCGAATCGCCCAGCACGGCCTCGGGATCGAGGTAGCCCAGGACGGCGTTGGCATCGGTGATCGTCGGCAGTTCGCCGCCGCGGCCGTAGCAGGCCGGCCCCGGCACGGAGCCGGCGCTCTTCGGCCCCACGGTGAGGCCGCCCGGCCCGAGATTGACGATCGAGCCGCCGCCGGCGCCGATCGAATGGACCGCCAGCATCGGCTGGCGCAGCGGCCGGCCGCCCATCATGCGCGTGTCCGTCATCTCGGCCGCGCCGTCGACGATCAGGCAGACATCGGTGGTGGTGCCGCCCATGTCGAAGGTGAGCACGCGCGAGCGCTCGAGATCGCGGGCGATGCGCGCCGAGGCCGAGACGCCCGCTGCCGGTCCCGACATCGCCATCACCAGCGGCCGGCGCTTGGCGGTCGGGATCGGCACCATGGCGCCGGCCGAATGGAACACCTGCAGCCCCGCGCCCAGCGGCAGCTTCTCCTCCAGCTCGGTGAGATATTCGACCGCGATCGGCATGGCCGCGGCGTTGAACACCGTCGAGGAGGCGCGTTCGTACTCGCGCGCCTCGGGATTGATCTCGTGCGAGACGCAGAGATTGGGCACCGCGCCCTTCAGCCGCTCCGCCAGCATCCGCTCATGGACGGGATTGGCGTAGGAGTGCAGCAGGCAGATGGCGACGCTCTGCACCTCGTTGGCGCGCAGCCAGGCGAGCAGCCGCTCGATCTCCGCCTCCTCGAGCGGTTGCAGCACCGCGCCGGTGTGGTCGAGCCGTTCCTTGAGGCCGAAGCAGAGCGAGGGCGGCACCAGCGGCGGCGCCTTGGGCGGCACGTCGAGGCGATAGAGCTCGTCGCGGCGATAGCGCGCGATCTCCAGCACGTCCTCGAAGCCTGCCGTGGCGACCAGCGCCACCTTGGGCAGCCGCCCTTCGACCAGCGCGTTGGTCACACGGGTCGTGCCGTGCACGAAGCGGCGCACATCCTTGGCGCCGAGCCCCACCGCCGCCAGCGCCTCCAGCATGGCACGCACCGGTGCATCCGGCCGCGACGGAACCTTGGCCGTGCGGGTCTCGTGGGTGCCGGTCTCAACGGCGACGATATCGGTGAAGGTGCCGCCGATATCCGTACCGATGTCCCAGAGTTTCGTCCGCACGTCGTTGTCTCCTCGATCTCGATTCATGTCGGCATCTTCATCCGGCGAGGCTCGGCCGGCGCTCGAAATGGGGGATGGAGGCCAGCAGGTCGCGCGTGTACTCGGCACGCGGTGCGCAGAACAGTTCGCGGCTTGCCCCCTCCTCCACGACCGTCCCCCGGCGCATGACGACGATACGCTCGCACATCATACGCACCACATTGAGATCGTGGCTCACGAACAGGAAGGCAAGCCCGTCATCGCGCCGGAGATCGTCGAGCAGCTTCAGGACCACCGCCTGGACCGAAACATCCAGCGCCGCGGTCGGTTCGTCCAGCACCAGCAGACGGGGTTCGACGGCGATCGCGCGCGCAATGCCCACGCGCGCCTTCTCACCACCCGACAGTTGGTGCGGAAAGCGCGGCAGCAGCCGCCTGGGCAGGCCGCAGCGATCGGCGACCGCCTCGACGCGCTGGCGAAGCTCGGCGCCGTCCTTGAGCTTCAGCAGGCGCCGTACCGGATGGGCGATGCAATCGAAGGCCGAGAAGCGCGGATTGAGGCTCTCGTGCGGGTCCTGGAAGACGATCTGGATGTCGCGCCGCAGCGGCGAGGCATGGAAGTCCCGGGCCGGAACGTCGCCGATGTCCTGGCCGTCGAAGATCACGCTGCCGCCGTCGTGATCGATCAGGCGGCAGATCATGCGCGAGAGGGTGCTCTTGCCCGAGCCTGACTCACCCACCAGGCCCACGCTTTCGCCGCGCCGCATGGTCAACGACACCTGGTCCACGACCGGACTGCCGCTGTAGCGCTTGGTCACGGCCTGGACGTCGAGCAGCAACGGCGTGCCGCGCTCCTCGTGCGGCCGCACGACCGGCGCCGCCGGCGGCGCGCCGACCAGGTCCTGCACCGTCGACTCGAAGGTCGGCGACGCCGCCACCAGCTTGCGCGTGTAGGGATGGACCGGATTGCTGAACAGCTCGACCGCGGGCGCCCGCTCGACCACCAGCCCCTTCTCCATCACCATCACGTTGCGGCAGTAGCGCGCCGCCAGGCCGAGATCGTGGGTGATGAGGACGAGCCCCATGTTGCGCTCGGCGATCAGCCGCGCCAGGAGGTCCATGACCGTCTTCTGGGTCGTCACGTCGAGGCCGGTCGTGGGCTCGTCGGCGATAAGGAGCGCCGGATTGCAGGCGATGGCCATGGCGATCATGACGCGCTGGCACATGCCGCCCGAGAGCTGCTCCGGGTAGGCGTCGAACCGCTGCTCGGCGTCCCGGATGCGGACCGCCTCCAGCAGCTCCAGGGCGCGGGCGCGCAATTCGGTCGCCGACAGGTCTTCGTGCGCCGACAGGGCGTCCATGACCTGACGCCCGATGGGCCGGATCGGGTTGAGCGCCGTCCGCGGGCTCTGAAAGACGATCGAGATCGCCGCGCCCCGCAAGGCCTTCATGCGCGACGGCGCCGCCCGGGTGATGTCCTCGCCGCGAAAGACGATCTGGCCCTGCTTGATGCGCGCCGACCGGTCGAGGAGCTGCATCACCGAATAGGCCGTGACCGACTTGCCCGAGCCGCTCTCGCCGACGATCGCCAGCGTGTCGCCGGGCGCCAGCTCGAAATCGACGCCGCGCACGGCATCGACCACGCCGCCGCGCGTATGGAAGGCGACATGGAGGTCGCGAACGGCCAGCAGCGATCCGCTCATGTGCGCATCCGCGGATCGAGGATGTCGCGCAAGCCATCGCCCAGCAGATTGAAGCAGAGGACGGCCAGCATGAGCGCGAGCCCGGGGAATGCCACCAGCCACCACTGGCCGGTGCCGATGAAGCGCGCGCCCTCGGCGACCATGATGCCCCATTCCGGCGTCGGCGCCTGCACGCCGAGGCCCAGGAAGGACAGGCCGGCCGCGTTCAGGATCGCCCAGCCGAGATTGAGCGAGATCTGCACCGCCATCGCCGGCAGGATGTTGGGAATGAGGAAGCGCAGGACGATGGAGAACCGCCCCTCGCCGCCGGCGCGCGCGGCCTCGACCCATCCCGCATTGCGGCGCACGCTGACCTCCGCGCGGGCGAAGCGGATATAGAAAGGCAGGTTGATGACGGCGGTGGCGATGACGATGTTCTCGACCCGGTTGCCCAGCGCCGCCACCAGCGCCATCGCCAGCACGAACAGCGGGAAGGCCATCAGCACGTCGACCAGGCGCCCGGTCCAGCGATCGAGCGCACCGCCGGCATAGCCGCACAGCGCACCGATGACCGCGCCGGCCACGAAGGAGATGCCGACCGCCGAGAAGGCGATGGCGAGATCGAGCCTGGCGGCGCTGAGAAGACGGCTGAGGATGTCGCGGCCGAGCTGGTCGGTTCCCGCCCAATGCGCGGCCGACGGCGGCTTCAGCGCGTTGGAGACATCGGAGACCACCGGATCGTAGGGCACGATCCAGGGGGCCGCCACGGCGAGCCCGACGAGGACGAGCATCGCCGTCGCGGCAATGGCGGTGACAGGATTGCCGCGCAGCACCCAGCCGGCATGGCGAAGCGTGGCGTTCACTCGGCGGACATCCTTGGATCGACGACGCTGTAGAGGATGTCGATCGTGAGATTGACGAGGACGAAGATCACGGCGATCAGCAGCACGAAGCCCTGAACCGGCGCATAGTCGGAGGCCAGCAGCGCATCGAGCGCGTAGGAGCCGATGCCCGGCCAGGAGAACACCTTCTCCACCAGCACGTTGGCGCCCAGCATGGTCGAGAAGACGACGCCGATGATCGTCAGCACCGGCAGGAGCGCGTTGCGCAGGCCATAGACCAGGATCACGCGCCGGTCGGCCATGCCGATCGAGCGGGCGGTACGCACGAAGTCGCTGCCGAGCGCGGCCAGCATCGACGCGCGCGTCATGCGGGCGAGCGGCGCCAGCACGAACAGCGCCATGGTCGCCGCCGGCAGCACGAGCTGCGCGAAGGCCGCGCGCAAGCCCTCGAAATCGCCGGCGAGCAGGAAGTCGATCAGCAGGAAGCCGGTCACGTCCGGCGGCGGCGACGAGAAGACGTCGAGCCGGCCCGTCGGATCGGGGGCGAGGCCGAGAAGGTAATAGAACGCATAGATCAGGAGCAGCCCCGACACGAAGGTCGGCACGCAGACCCCGAGCGTGCACAGCACCCGCACGCCGTGGTCGATGATGGAATTGGGTCTCAGCGCGGCAGCGATGCCGAGCGGCAGGGCAAGCGACAGCGCGATGATCAGGGCGAAGAAGGTGAGCTCGAGCGAGGCCGGCAGGCGCTGCGCCAGATCCGTGGTGACCGGCTGCCCGGTCGTCATGGAGCGGCCGAGATTGCCGGTCACGACATCGCCCAGATAGCGGACCAGCTGCACCGGGATCGGGCGGTCGAGCCCAAGCTGCTTGCGAAGCTGCTCGATCTCCTCCTGGCCCGCATTCGGCCCCGAGGCGAAGAAGGTCGCCGGATCGCCCGGCAGGACGCGCATCAGAATGAAGGTGAAGACGACCACGCCCAGAAGGGCGGGCAGCGAGGCGGCCAGCCGCCCCGCTGCTCTTCGACCGATATTGCGAAGCGCGCCCAACGATCAGGCCCGACGCAGATCCCGGAAGTCCACCTGGCGGTGGAACCAGTAGGTGTAGCCGTCGATGTTGGGCGCCATCACCGCATCCTGGTTGGGCTGCCACAGCATCAGCGCCGGATCCTGCTGGCCGACGATGGTGATCATGCGCTTGCACATCGCCGCATACTTGGCGTGATCGGT
>JAFEFG010000057.1 GCA_018240685.1 Pseudomonadota bacterium
AGTGCGGCCATCGTGTCGAGCATGCCCTTCTGGATATGCGGGTTGATGATCACATTGGTGCCGACGGCGTAGAACAGCGTCTGGCCGTCCGGCTTGGCGCTGGCCACGACGCGCACGCCCAGGCTTCCCGCCGCGCCGCCCTTGTTGTCGACGATCATCTGCTGGCCGACCAGGGGCGACATGATCTGGGCCAGCTCGCGCGCGTTGATGTCCGCGCCGCCGCCGGCGGCATAGCCGACGATGAGGGTAACGGGCCCCGAGGGCCAGGTGCCTTCGGCGCGCAGGACCTGCGGCAGAAGGAGCGTGGAAGCACCGGCGGCGAGTGCGCGGCGGCGCGTGATCCTGGTCATGACGTGATGCCCTCTGTTCGCTGACTTAGTTCTTGCCCGAGACGTAACGTCCGGCGGAATCGCCGGCAAGCTTGCCCAGCACGGCGCCGGAGACGAGGCCGGTGCCGCCCGGATAGTTGTGATAGAAGAGGCCGCCCACCAGTTCGCCGGCCGCATAGAGCCCGGGTATCGCGTGGCCGTCCGTGCTCTCGACCTCGCCGTCGGTGGTGATCTTCAGTCCGCCGAAGGTGAAGGTGAGCCCGCAGGTCACGGCATAGGCCTCGAACGGCGCCGTATCGATCGTGTTGGCCCAGTTGCTCTTCGGCACGGCGAGTCCGCGCGTGCCGCGTCCGTCCTTGACGGCCGGATTGAACGGCACGTCCGTCATCACGGCGGCGTTCCATTCCTTGATGGTCTTCAGGAACTGCTGCTCGTCGACGCCTTCGAGCTTCTTGGCCAGCTCCTCGATCGTGTCGGCCCGCACCTTGGTCACGCGCTTGATGCGGTATTCGTCGCGCAGCTTGTCGAGCACCTTGGCGTCGAAGATCTGCCACGCGAACTGCTGCGGCTGCGCCAGGATGACGGCGCCGTACTTGGCGTAGGTGTAGTTGCGGAAGTCCGCGCCCTCGTCGACGAAGCGCACGCCGTTGGCGTTCACCATGATGCCGAGCGGGTAGGAGTGTTTCTGGAAGTTGTCGCCGACATCGAGGTCGCCGAACTGCGGCGCGTTCATGTCCCAGCCGACGGCATGGCCGCCCGACCAGTTGCCGTGCGGCATGGCGCCGATCGCCAGCGCCATGTTGATGCCGGCGCCGGTGTTGAAGCGCGTGCCGCGGACCTTGGCGAGATCCCAGGTCGGGCCGAGGTAGCGCGTGCGCATCTCGGCGTTGCTCTCGAAGCCACCGCAGGCGAGCACGACGGCCTTGGCGCCGATCCGGACCTTGCGACCCTTGTGGCGGGCGATGACGCCGCGCACGACGCCGTCCTCCTCGATCAGCGACACCGCCGCCGTCTCGTAGTGGATGGGGATGCCGGCCTTCACGGCCGCCTTGTGCTCGAGATCGACCAGGCCCGGCCCGCCGCCCCAGGCCTCGACCGCCAGGCCGCCCCAGAACTTGTACTTGCCGTTCACCTTGAAGGCCTGCCGGCCGTAGGAGGGCTGGAAGCGCACGCCCTTGGAGCGCATCCACTTCAAGGTCTCGAAGCTGCGGCCGATCAGGATGTCGGTGAGCTCGGGATCGCAGCGGTAGTTGGTCACGCGGCCCATGTCGTCGAGATACTGGTCGGCTGAATAGCTGCCGAAATCGACGTCGCGCTTCTCATCCTCGGTCAGGTCGTAGAGCTGGACCAGGTCGTCGACACCGTGGAACACCACCCGCATGGCTCCTGCGGTGTAGGTGCTGTTGCCCCCGCGCTCGGCTTCCGGCGCGGCCTCCAGCATGGCCACGGAAGCGCCCGTCTCGCGGGCCGCCAGGGCTGCGCACGCCGCCGCATTGCCGGCACCGACAACCAGAACATCGACCTGAAAATCGTCCACGCGCCACTCCTCGATTTTGGCCCCAGCTTTGCGTTAGGATATCGCAATGGGTGATCGTTTCGACCGTCTAGGGGGCCGGCATGCCAATGTCGAGGCCCTCCTGCGCCGGCCGGGCATCGGGCACAACAACGGCCCGATCTTCGACATGTCGTGGGAGGCCTGGGTGTGGCGCCGCGCCGCCGCCAAGGCCTGGAAGACCCCCAGCCCCGAAATCGCGAAGATGCGCGTACGGCGGGCCGAGCGGCTGGGCATCACCTACAAGGAACTGACGTCGGTCCTGATGGACTCCGGCACCAACCTTGGCGTCGCGGTCCTGCCGCTGTCGCTGGCGGCGCGGGTGCGGCGCGGTTCGAAGGGCGAAATCATCGTCGAGCCGCGCAACTCGGTTGCGGCCCTGGTCGGCAAGTTCGGCGGACGCCTGTTCCTGCTCGGCGATATCGACGCCGTGCCGGCGCTCAGCGAGGCAGAGCGGGCGGATTTCCTCGCACTCGTGAACCGGGCGTTCGACGGCAAGGTCGAGACGGTCGGCTGGGGCCATGACGGGAAGGCCCTCCGCTCGATGCTCAAGGCCAACGCCGTGCCGCACCAGGAGGCCTTCCTGGTCGGTGCCGGCATGGCGCACCGCGTGCTGGGCGAAACGGCGGGGCTGCCGCTCGTGAAGGATATCGACGGTTGGTTTGGTACGCCCGGCTGATGTATCTGAGGGGGCATGACCTCATCGTTTGAACCGCCCCTCAAGGGCGTCCGCGTCGTCGAACTCACCCACACCATCCTCGGTCCGTCCTGCGGCATGATCCTGGCCGATCTCGGCGCCGAGGTGATCAAGGTCGAGCCGGTGGACGGCGACCGCACCCGGAAGCTGCGCGGCTTCGGCGCCGGCTTCTTTGGCTACTTCAACCGCAACAAGAAGAGCCTGGCCCTCGACGCCGATTCGGCCGAAGGCCGCAAGGTGCTGGAGAAGCTCCTGCAGTCGGCCGACGTGCTGATCGAGAACTTCGCGCCGGGCTCCATGAGCAAGCGCGGGCTGGGGCCCGAGCATCTGGAGAAGATCAATCCGCGCCTCGTCTACTGCGCGCTCAAGGGCTTCCTGCCCGGCCCCTACGAAAAGCGTCCGGCGCTGGACGAGGTCGTGCAGATGATGGGCGGTCTTGCCTACATGACGGGCCCGACCGGCCGGCCGCTGCGGGCGGGAACCTCGGTGGTCGACATCATGGGCGGCATGTTCGGTGCCTTCGGCACCGTGCTGGCGCTGAAGCAGCGCGACCGCACCGGCAAGGGCGGCCTGGTCGAGAGTGCGCTGTTCGAATCGGTCGTCTTCCTGATGGGCCAGCACCTGGCGATCACCGCGATCAACGGCGCGCCGCCGCCGCCGATGCCGGAGCGCGTGTCGTCGTGGGCGGTCTACGAGGTGTTCGACACCGCCGACGGCCAGCAGGTCTTCATCGGCATCACCAGCGACGGGCAGTGGAAGCGGTTCTGCGAGTTCTTCAAGCAGGACGACCTCGCCGGCGATCCCAAGCTCGCGACCAACAACCTGCGCATCGAGGCGCGGCCGTGGCTGGTGCCCAAGGTCGCCGAGGTGTTCAAGCGCTACACCAAGGACCAGCTCGAGCAGATGTGCCTGGAGGCCGACATCTCCTTCGCGCCGATCGCGCGGCCGCAGGACCTGTTCGAGCATCCGCATCTGCTGGCGAACGGCTCGCTGGCGCCGACGACCCTGCCGGGGGGCGTGCAGACACGGCTGCCGCTGCTGCCGTTCCAGATGTTCGGCTGGCGTCCGCAGCTCGTCAGCGATCCGCCCGAGATCGGCCAGCACAATGACGAGGTGCTGGCGGAGATCGGCTTTGACGCGACGGGCATCGCTGCCCTCAAGGCAAGCGGAACGCTCGGCCCTCGCGGCTGATCAGCGTTCGGCGAGGATGCGGGCATTCGCCCGCACTGAGCTTTCGCTGACCGTGATGCCGAGGCCCGGGCCTTCGGGCACGACGACGTGGCCGTCGCGGTTGGGGACCTTCTCCTCCAGCACGTCCTCGGTCAGGACCCAGTGGGGCATGTAGAACTCGCAGCCCAGCGAGATGCCGGGGGTGGCCGCGATCAGGTGCGTGCCGGCCGCGAGGCCGATACCGCCTTCCCACAGCGTGCCGCCGTAGCCCGGCAGGCCGGCGGTGTCGGCGATGGCCATGATGCCCTGGGCCTTGAACAGGCCGCCGGCCTTCATCAGCTTCACGGAGATCGCGTCGGCGGCCTTCAGCCGGATGATCTCCATCAGGTCACGGCTGTCGAAACAGCTCTCGTCGGCCAGGATCGGCGTATCGAGCGCGGCGGCGAAGGAGGCCATCGCGTCGAGGTTGTTCCGCGGCACCGGCTGCTCGATGAAGGTGGGCGCGAAGCGGTCGACATCGCGCAGGATGCGCATCGCGCCGAACGGCTGGAGCGCCTGGTTGTAGTCGAGGCGAAGATCGACCGTGTCGCCGAATTCGGCCCGGATCGCCTCGAGATGGGCGAGGTCTTCCCTGTGCGGCTTGACGCCGGTCTTGACCTTGTAGATGCGGTTGCCGGCCGGAACCATTGCCCGCATGCGATCGAGGTCAGCGGCAAAATCGGGATCGGCGATGGAGAAGGAGAGCGGGATCGTGTCGCGCACACGCCCGCCCAGCAGCTCGGCAACGGAGAGGCCAGCGCCCTTGCCGACGATGTCGAGCATCGCCGTCTCGACGGCGACCTTGGCCTCCATGTGACCGACCAGGGCGCGATCGAGGTCGGCCATCAGCGCCCGCATGCGGCGGACCGGCCGGCCGAGCAGAAGCGGACGCAGGTAGACGTCGAGGGCGGCGAAGGCGCCTTCGGGGGTGCCGGTGAAGACCTCCCAGGGGGCCGCCTCGCCCCAGCCGGTGATGCCGTCGCTCGAGGTCATCTCGAGAAGGACGCGCTTGACCGTACCCTTGACGTTCCCGACGCCCTGCAGGCGCGCCATCCTGATCGGGCTTTCGATCAGGAACAGCCTTACGCGGTCGATTGTCGGGCCACTCATACGCTCTCTCCGTCGTGTCAGGCCGCGACCATAGCCAAAATGCGACGGAGAGGGTGAGGGCGATCTACTCGCGCGGCGCGTGGGCCAGGGGCGCCGACTCCTTGTCGCCGAAGGCCGGATAGTCCGGATCGAGCAGGAAAGGGTAGGGGCCGGGGAATTCGCCGATGAAGGCAGTGTGGGTGATCACGCCGGCGCTCGGCTGCCACAGATGCATGTGATAGCCCGGCGGCTCCAGCGTGAAGAGCGCGTCCTCGTGCGGCTGCAGGTCGAGCAGGACCTGGTGCGCCACCGACGGCGCCACGCTGCCGATCGTGCCGGCCCAGCGGATCTGGATCGAGCGGTGATGGTGACCGCAGGCGACGCGCTCGACATTGGAATGGCGCCGCAGCAGGTCCGCCATCGGGTCGGCGTTGCGACAGTTGATCGAGTCCATGTGCTGCAGGCCGGTGGGGAAGGGCGGATGGTGCATGAAGATGAAGGTCGGCCGGTCGGGCTGCTCGGCGAGCCGTTCCTCGAGCCAGGCGAGGCGGGCTGCATCCATCTCGCCGTGGCCCTTGCCGGGCACGACGGTGTCGAGCGCGATCAGGCGCAGCGGCTGGTCCTCGACGGTGTAGTGGAGGAACTCGCCTTCCTGCGGCAGGTAACCGTCGCCGGCGAAGACCTTCCGCAGGTTGTCGCGGCGGTCGTGGTTGCCGGGGATCAGATAGACCGGCATCGAAAGCGGCGACAGGATATCGCGCAGCAGCTCGTATTCCTCGACGAGGCCGCAATCCGTGAGGTCGCCCGAGGCGATCACCGCGTCCGGACGGCGCGGCTGGGTCAGGAGCGACGCCACGGCGGCCCGCAGCATGGCTTCGGTATCGACGACGCCGTAGGCTTTCTTGCCGGACGGCCGGATGTGCATGTCGGTGATCTGGGCGATGAGAGTCATGAGGGCTCCGTCATGAGGACCGAGGTTTCCGGCCCACTCTTGTTCATGGTGGATTGGTCACGGCGGTAGCGCTCGTGAGAGAAGAGCGCAACTACCGTTGCGCTCTTCGCAGGACAGGCCGGAGGCCCGCAGTCCAAATGGACCTTACGGCAGCTTCAGAGCCGTCTGGTCGACGTAGGGCTTCATCAGCGCATCGGCATTGCGCTGTGCGTCCTTGATCGCCTGCGGCGCCTTCTTCTTGCCGTTCAGCACCGCCTGAATCTCGTCCTCCAGCGCCTTGCGCACGGCCACGGTCTGGTAGGTCGCGAACCAGGGTTTGGCATAGGGGAGCTGCTCGAGCGCCACCTTCGCATCGGGATGCTTGGCGATGAAGTCCTTCATCTCCGGCAGGTCGTAGGACGACTTGCGGGGGGCGAAGTAGCCGGTGAAGCGGCTCCAGCCGGCCAGCGTCTCGGCCGAGCTCAGCCACTTGATGAACTTCCAGCCGGCCTTCTTCTGCTCGTCGTTCAGGCCCTTGAACATCACCAGCGAGCCGCCGCCGATCGGCACCGCGTTGCGTACGTTCCTGGGCACGAACGCCACGCCGTAGGCGGCCTTCATGTTGTCGCGGATGAAGGAGAGGCTGCCGGTCGACAGCAGCACCATCGACGCCTTGCCGGCGAGGAAGTTGGTCGAGACGCCGCCCGCTTCGACGACACCCTGCGGCATCACCTTGTGCTTGAAGACGAGGTCCTCGACGAACTGTGCCGCGCCCAGCATCGTCGGCGTGTCGTAATAGACCTCACCGCCGTACTCCTCGTTGAAGTACTTGCCGCCGTTGGACATGGTCAGGGCTTCCATCAGCCAGCCCAGGTAGTCATAACCTTCGGGCATGGAGAAGCCGTAGCGCTCGATGGTATCGCCGTTGCCCTTGGTGAGCTTCTTGGCGTCGGCGACCAACTCGGCCCAGGTCTGCGGCGGCTTCTCGGGATCGAGGCCGGCCTCCTTGAACTGGTCCTTGTTGTAGTAGAGCAGCGGCGTCGAGTTCTGGTACGGCACGCCGTAGAGTTCGCCGTCGACCGTGGCGTTGGCATGCAGCGCGGGCCAGAAGTCGGCGAGGAACTGCATCCGCGTCGTGCCGTCGGCCTTGAGCATGGGCTCGAGCGAGACGAGGTCGCCCGAGAGCTTGAGATCGAGCACGAAGTTGGCGCTCATCAGCACGACGGCCGGCGGCTTGCCGGCATTTGCCGCCGCCTGGGCCTTGAGCTTGGTTTCATCGTAGCTGCCCGTATAGACCGCGGTGACGGCGACGTCCTTCTGGCTGTCGTTGTAGGTCTTGACCAGCCGCGTCATCTCCTTGGCGAGTTTGCCGTCGACCGGCACCGGGAAGAAGAAGTCGATCTTGGTCTGGGCATCGGCGAAAGCCGGTGCCAGCACGGCCACGGCGGCCGCTGCCAGGGAAGGAAGCCAACGCATTCTATATCTCCTCTTATCCTTTGAGGCCTGAGAACATGAAGCTGTCGACGAACTGCCGCTGGAAGGCGGCGAACAGCGCCAGCAGGGGGAACATCACCAACAGGGTGCCGGCGGCGAGCACGCCCCATTCCTTGCCGCCTTCGCTGCCGAGCGCGAAGGAGGCGAGGCCGATGGTGAGCGTCTGGGTGCGGGGCTCGTTGAGGACCATCAGCGGCCACAGGAACTCGTTCCAGTGCGCCATCAGCGAGACCAGCGAGAAGGCGACCAGCCCGGGCTTGGCCATTGGCAGCAGTACGTGCCAGAGCGTCTGCCACCAGTGGGCGCCGTCGATGGTCGCCGCTTCCTCGAAGTCGCGCGGGATCTGACGGAAGGTCTGGCGCATCAGGAAGGTGCCGAAGGCGGACGCGAAGTAGGGGGCCATCACTCCGAGCAGCGTGCCGTAGAGGCCGAGATCGACGATGGCGCGCAGGTTCGGCACGATCAGGACCGGCGGCACCAGCATCAGCTGCAGCAGGAAGACGTAGAAGATGATCTCGCGGCCGGGGAAGGACAGCCGCGCGAAGGCGTAGCCGGCCAGCGAGATCGTGACGATCTGCACCGCCAGGATGCCGAAGGCGACGATGGCGGTGTTCAGGTAGTAGATCGCGAAGTCGCCGGCCTCGAGGGCGTCGGAGAAATTGGCCAGAGTCGGCTTGTAGTCCGGAACCAGCGACGCCATGCCGATCCCCGCGCCCGCATCGGGGCGGAAGGAGGCGACCAGCGTCCACAGGAACGGCGTCGACCAGAAGAAGACGACGACCAGCATCAGGCCGGCGATGACCAGGCTAGCTCGCCGCATGGGCGCCCCGTTCCATGGTCTTGAGGGAGATGACGGAGAGGGCGAGCAGGAAGGCGACCGACAGGACGCTTGCGGCGGCGGCCTTGCCGGCGGCGAAGTTCTGCGTCGCCTGCTCGAAGATGTAATAGAGCACCAGCTTGGTCGCGTTGCTGGGGCCGCCCTTGGTGAGGACGATCACGTGGTCGACCTGGATGAGGGCGTTGATCAGCGCGATGACGAGGACGAAGGCCGTGGTCGGCGCCAGCAGCGGGATGATGATGTACCGCAGCCGCTGCCAGCCGTTGGCGCCGTCGATGGTCGCCGCCTCCAGCACCTCGCCGGGCATGGTCTGCAGGCCGGCGAGATAGAAGAGCATGTAGTAGCCGGCATTCTTCCACACGGTGATGCCGATCAGCGACCACAGCGCGATGTCGGGATCGCCCAGCCAGTTGGCGCCGTGCAGGCCGATCTTGGCCAGGTAGTAGTCGAACAGGCCGACGCCGGGCAGGAAGATGAAGAAGAAGAGCGAGGCCGCCGCAACGAGCGGCACCATCGACGGGAAGAGCAGCAGCGCGCGCAGGACGGCGTTGAATCGCGTCGAGCGCTGCAGGGCGAGCGCGAACAGCAGCGCCAGCCCCATGCTGAAGGGCACGGTCGCCGCGGCATAGACGAGATTGTTGCCGACCGCCTGGCCGAACGCCGTGTCGGAGAAGAGCCCGACATAGTTGGCGAGGCCGACGAAATGGTTCTCTCGGGAGCCGTGGATCTGCTCGTGCAGCGAATCCCAGATCACCCGGAAGATCGGCAGGTAGGTGAAGCCCGCGAGCAGCAGGATAGAGGGAGCGAGCAGGAGGTAGGGAAGGGCTCGCCGTCCCAGCCGGACGCGCAGCGCGCGCCGCGCCGGCCGAATCTCGGCCAGGGACGGCGCCTCGGTTGCGATGCTGGTCATCGCCGACCGCTACTGTCGGGCGATGATGCGGTTATTTCCGTTTCGTTACGATAATGTTTCGGTGCGCGGTGAGCCGGGGACAACCGGCCGGAAGTATCGCCGCGGCGGCTACAGGCAGTTCTCGGTGAGGCTCGGCGTCGGCAGGCGCTTGGCACTCACGGCCAGTGTCGGAGGGCGCGCCGGGGAGGGTGTCGCCATCTCGGCCATCCTTCCGTCGGGAGGGAGGCTCTGGTGTTCGGCCCCGCCGCTTGAGACGACGGCGCTCACCGACAGGACAATTACGGCGGCCGTGGCCATGAGATCGGCCAGGGTCCGCTTCGGCGGGATGACGAAATCCTGCCATCGATAGTGATCGGGTTTCATGCCGGCGAACATGGGCGCCGATTTGGGACAGCCAAGGGCTGGTCCCTGCCGATTCGGCATCGCAGCCCATCAAATATCAATGAGCAGTGACTGCGAGGAAGCTGATGTGGGGGTGTGGTTCCAATTGGTCGCGACCGTTCCTGCGGCGAATTGGCGAAGCGTGAACGATTTGCACGGCTTCCACAAAGCCCGGTAGCCACTCACGGGAACAGATATAGAACTTGTGTCAATAAGTTTAATTTCTTCAGGGAGTTGATTGCCCTCTTGTCGGTGAGAACAAAATGCGTACGATGGCGTCATCCCCGGGCGGACTTATCCGCATTGCCGCTTCGGACGCAGGCGTGGGAGAACGAGGAGGCAGCCAATGTCGGCAGCGCTGAAACTGGTCGAGAAAGAGGGCATGGAGAACAAGAACAAGGCGCTCGATGCTGCTTTGGCGCAGATCGAACGCGCTTTCGGCAAGGGATCGATCATGAAGCTCGGCCAGCGCGAAGCGCTGGAGATCGAGGCGGTGTCGACCGGCTCGCTGGGCCTCGATATCGCTCTGGGCATTGGCGGCCTGCCCAAGGGCCGCGTCGTTGAAATCTATGGCCCGGAAAGCTCGGGCAAGACAACGCTGGCGTTGCATGTCATCGCCGAGGCCCAGAAGAAGGGCGGCGCCTGCGCCTTCATCGATGCCGAGCATGCGCTCGATCCGGTCTATGCCAAGAAGCTTGGCGTCGACATCGACAACCTCCTGATCTCCCAGCCCGACGCCGGCGAGCAGGCGCTCGAGATCGCCGACACGCTGGTGCGGTCGGGCGCGATCGATGTGCTGGTCGTCGATTCGGTCGCGGCCCTCGTGCCGCGCGCCGAGCTCGAAGGCGAGATGGGCGATTCGCTGCCTGGCCTGCACGCTCGCCTGATGAGCCAGGCGCTGCGTAAGCTCACCGCGACGATCTCCAAGTCGAACACGCTGGTGATCTTCATCAACCAGATCCGCATGAAGATCGGCGTGATGTTCGGCAGCCCGGAGACCACGACGGGCGGCAATGCGCTCAAGTTCTACGCTTCGGTCCGCCTCGACATCCGCCGTATCGGCGCGCTCAAGGACAAGGACGAGGTGGTAGGCAACGCCACGCGCGTGAAGGTCGTAAAGAACAAGGTCGCGCCGCCGTTCAAGGTCGTCGAGTTCGACATCATGTACGGCGAGGGCGTCAGCAAGACCGGCGAACTGATCGATCTCGGCGAGAAGGCCGGGGTGGTCGAGAAGTCGGGTTCCTGGTTCTCCTATGACGGCCAGCGCATCGGCCAGGGCCGCGAGAACGCCAAGAACTTTCTCAAGGAACATCCCGAGATCGCCCAGGCGATCGAGCAGAAGGTCCGTGCCAATGCCGGAATCGTCGCCGACGCGATGATGGATGGCGGCAAGGACGACGACGAGGACGAATAGTCCTTCGCGACCGGATTAGGACTGGCCTCTGTCTCCCTCCGGTCCGGGGCGGTGCTGTTCCCCCACGCGCAGCACCGCCCATTTCTTTTGGTGGGAATGAAGCCGGGCAGGCCGCCGGCGGCACGCGGTGAGCGCAGCGCCCACCGATCTCCAGATCAGTTCTGATGCTGGCCCATGCGGGCAAGGAAGCGCTGGATCCATTCGGGGCCGGTTCGGCGCCTGGCGCCGTGCGCGGGCTTGCGTCCGCGGCTCAGCAGCAGGGCGAGCGGAAACCAGTCGTCCGTTTCGTCCTGGAGGCCTCGCGCGGCCACCGAGAGCTTCGGGACAGGAACGGGCGTGACGCCTTCCTGGGCGGGGCCGGCGCACAGGTCGGCGGGCGAGGTGACGAGGTACTCCCGGCACACCAGCGGGCGTTCGGCGTGGATCGAGCAGCTTTCCTCTTCGAGGAAAGGACAGGGTAGCCCGAGCGCGAAGTAGGCGGACGACAGTTCGCGGTCACTCCGCCCGGCTCGCTCGGCAAGCCCTGCGAGGCCGATCCTCTCGGCGGCCGCGGCGAAGCGGGCCTTCAGCGCCGTGCGCCGGTCGGCCGGCATTGCCTCGATCAGGGCCAGCAGCCTTTCACTTTCCGTGCGAGAAACCGGTACGAGCTGGCGGCAGCAGGCCCCGCAGCCCTTGCGGCAGGAAATGGCCTGGCCCTTGTGGACGACCTGTTCTTCCGCCGCCGAGACGACCGCATTGACCAGCCCCTGCAGGGCGGGAACCACCGCGGCAGCCGGGACGGGGGAGCTTGGCACGGTGATCGGATGGGCAAGGCGCAGATCGCCGACGGTGAGGCGCAAAGTGGCCGTGACGTGGCCCGAATCGACCATAAAACCGCTGTTCCCCTCATATGGACTTGGGCGACGCGTGCACGCTACAAGGATCGCATTATGGCAAGCGTCAGCGACATCCGTCGTACATTCCTAGAATACTTCCGCAAGAACGGCCACGAGATCGTCGACTCGAGCCCGTTGGTGCCCCGCAACGATCCCACGTTGATGTTCACCAACGCCGGCATGGTCCAGTTCAAGAACGTCTTCACCGGTCTCGAGAAGCGGCCCTATTCACGCGCCACCACGTCGCAGAAGTGCGTGCGCGCCGGCGGCAAGCACAACGACCTCGAGAATGTCGGCTATACGGCCCGGCATCACACCTTCTTCGAGATGCTGGGCAACTTCTCGTTCGGCGACTATTTCAAGGAGCGCGCGATCGAGCTGGCCTGGAACCTCATCACCAAGGAGTTCGGCCTGTCGCCCGAAAAGCTCCTGGTCACCGTCTACAGCGAGGACGAGGACGCGGCCGGCTACTGGCGCAAGATCACCGGCTTCCCGGACAGCAAGATCATCCGCATCCCGACCTCGGACAACTTCTGGGCCATGGGCGACACTGGCCCGTGCGGGCCGTGCTCCGAGATCTTCTACGATCACGGCGAGGGCATCCCGGGCGGCCCGCCCGGCAGCCCGGACGCCGACGGCGACCGGTTCATCGAGATCTGGAATCTCGTGTTCATGCAGTTCGAGCAGCAGACCAAGGAGCTGCGCGTCCCGCTGCCCAAGCCCTCGATCGACACCGGCATGGGCCTGGAGCGCATCGCCGCCGTCCTGCAAGGCAAGCACAACAACTACGACATCGATCTGTTCCGCGCGTTGATCGAGGCGGTGGCGCATGAAACCGGCGTCGACCCGGACGGCTCCCAGGGGGCTTCGCACAAGGTCATCGCCGATCATCTGCGCGCCACGTCGTTCCTGATCGCCGACGGAGTGCTGCCCTCGAACGAGGGGCGCGGCTACGTCCTGCGCCGCATCATGCGCCGCGCCATGCGCCATGCCCACATCCTCGGTGCCACCGAGCCGATGGTCTACAAGCTGGTCCCCACGCTGGTGCACGAGATGGGCGACGCCTATCCCGAACTCGGCCGCGCCCAGCCGTTGATCACCGAGACGCTGAAGCTCGAGGAGACGCGCTTCAAGAAGACGCTGGGCACCGGCCTGAAGCTGCTCGAGGACGAGACCAAGGGGCTGTCGGCGGGCGGCACGCTCAGGGGCGATGTCGCCTTCAAGCTCTACGACACCTACGGCTTCCCGCTCGACCTGACACAGGACGTGCTGCGGGCCCGCAACATCACGGTCGACACGCAGGGCTTCGAGACGGCCATGGGCGAGCAGCGCGCCAAGGCGCGCGCCGCCTGGGCCGGCTCGGGTGAGACGGCCGATCAGGCGATCTGGTTCGACGTGCGCCAGAAGGTGGGGGCCACCGAGTTCCTGGGCTACGAGACCGAGCGCGCCGAGGGCAAGGTCACGGCGATCGTCGTCGAAGGCAAGGAAGTCGCCGCGCTCAAGGCCGGGCAGACCGGCTGGCTGATGGTCAACCAGACGCCGTTCTACGCCGAGTCGGGCGGCCAGCTCGGCGACACCGGCCGCTTCGTTGCCGCGGGCGGTGAGGCGGAGATCGCCGATGTGCACAAGATGGTGGGCGATCTGCACGCCCATCACGCCACGGTCGCCAGGGGCGAGATCAAGGTCGGTGACGAGGTGGTGATGACGGTGGATGCGATCCGCCGCGCCCAGCTGCGCGCCCACCATTCGGCGACGCATCTCCTGCACGAGGCGCTGCGCCGCCATCTCGGTACGCACGTCACGCAGAAAGGTTCTCTCGTGGCGCCTGACCGGCTGCGCTTCGATATCAGCCACACCAAGGCGATCTCGCTGGAGGAACTGCGCCACATCGAGGACGAGGTGAACGAGCGCATCCGTCTGAACAGCCCGATCGACACGCGGCTGATGACGCCGGAGGAAGCGATCGCGGCTGGCGCCATGGCGTTGTTCGGCGAGAAGTACGGCGACGAGGTGCGCGTGCTCTCGATGGGCGGCGCCAACGGCGAGAAGTATTCGATCGAGCTCTGCGGCGGCACCCATGCCCAGCGCACGGGCGATATCGGGCTCTTCCGCATCGTCGGCGAGGGCGCAGTGTCCGCGGGCGTGCGGCGCATCGAGGCGCTCGCGGGGGCGGCGGCGGAGGAATATGTCCGCCACCAGATCGAGCTGCTCAACCAGGCCGCTGCGACGCTGAAGGTGCGGCCGGAAGATCTGCCGTCCCGCCTTCAGGCCCTGGTCGAGGGACAGCGCAAGATCGAGCGTGATCTTGCCGAGGCCCGCAAGGCTCTGGCGCTGGCCGGAGGGACGGGCGGCGGCGCGGCGGCGGCCGACGAGATCCGCCAGGTCGGCAAGGTGAAGATGATCGGCCGAGTGCTGAACGGCGTTCCGGGCAAGGACCTCAAGGGCATGGCCGACGAGTTCAAGAAGAAGCTCGGCTCCGGCGTCGTTGCCCTGATCGGCGTCGACGAAGGCAAGGCATCGGCGGTGGTCGGCGTCACGGACGACCTCTCCAAGACGGTGAGTGCGGTCGAGCTCGTGAAGGCCGGCGTCGCGGCCCTGGGCGGCAAAGGCGGCGGCGGACGACCGGACATGGCGCAGGGCGGAGGCCCGGACGCCGCGAAGGCGGGCGATGCGCTGAAGGCGATCGAAGCGGCGTTGGAGGGCGCCCCATGAAGAAGCGTGCCGCTATCGCGATGGGGCTTGCGGTCATGGGACTTCTGGCGGGCTGCAACCGGCCCAATGACGATGCGCGCGCCGCCAATCCGGAGAAGTACGACCGGGATCGCGCCGCCTGTGCGGCGCAGGTCAACGACTACATGAAGACTCGGCGCCGCGTGGACAATTCGCGTCGCGACGTCTTCAGCGGCGAACCGGACCGTTTCGGCCAGAGCGCCCTGCCGACGCAGATGGACGATTACAGCGATGCCAAGGCGACCGACCGCGTGATGGCCAACTGCATGGAGACCAAGGGCTGGCCGCAGCCGCACGGAAACTGGTGGGACCGCATCGGTCGCTGACGCCCGCGGCATCCTGCGTTCACCTTTTTTCGGCTCCGCCCTTGGGCTCTTCTTCGCTCGGCGACAGTTCGACGAACGACACGGGATCGCTCGCCGGGAAGGTGTCCTTCAGGGCCTCGTCGAGCTTCTTGTCGATCCTGCGCTTGGCATCCGGGGAGGGTGGCTTCTTGGATGGCATGGCGATACCTCTGGGCTGACGTTAGCCGGCGGGCACGGCCGGTGTCGGGTGATCGCACGGTCGAAGGACGGACAAGCGTCCGGTCACTTCCATGGATCTGTATTTCTCTCGATCTTCATCAAGACCTTCCAGGCCGCGATTTTCACGACGAAGCCTCCTGCTGCGGGGCTCGCAAAGGCAACGCGGGCCCGCCCTCCACGTTGCGCGGCGGCAGCATTCCATGGATTTGCCGTCAAATCGCCGGCTCGCGGACGCACCATGCGCCTTCGATGCGGCGAAGGAGGCTGCCGTGACCCGACTTGCTCCGTCTGTCCTGCTGCTGCTGGCCCTGGGGGCCTGTGCTTCGGTGCCGATGGCCGGCCCCCAGGCCAACCAGGAGGGCAAGCGCTTCGACCCGCCGGCGACAGGATCGGGGGCCGTCTATGTCTACCGGCCGGGCTGGATGGCACTCGCCAGGACCGCCGACGTGGGCGTGGCAGGCGGCTATCACGCCGAACTCGCCCCGGATACCTACTTCCGGCTCGAAGGCCCTCCGGGTCCCATCGATCTCGTCTGCAAAGCGGACAACACGGCCGAGCAGCAGATCGATGTCCGGTCCGGGGAGATTCGCTACGTCGAAGTCGTCATGAATGCCGGCCTGTGGGGGGCGCAATGTTCCCTCAGGGAAGTCGCCCCGAACGAGGGACAGTCGGCCGTCCTCCGCTCGAAGCGGGTGACGCCGCATTGACGACGGACAGGGCCCTCCGCCCAATTCCAGTGCGCTGACGGAATGGGACGCCGGCGTCGCGTGTACGCCGGCGCTCTTACTGGCCTTTCGCCCGCGCGTTCAGCACATAGGTCGTCGCCTTGACGACCGCATCCTTGCGCACGGCCTCGGTGATCTGGGACTCGCCGCTGCGGTCCATCGTCGACATCAGTTGGATCAACTTGTCGTTCTGGGCCGTGCAGGCTGTCGAGGCAGCCCGGCCGATGGCCTCGGGCGGCGAGCGCCGGTCATCGAGGGAAACGGCTTCGTTGGAGAGGCAATTGTCGCGGATGACGCGCTGCTGGTTGATGGCGCGGGAAAGGTGGCCGTCCTCGTAGGCGGGCGCACAAGCGGCCACGCCGAGGGCAGCGAAGACGGCGGTCAAGGATAGAAAGCGCATGGCCCCTTCTAGAGGGTTTGGCGGCATCTTGCCAGCACCGGCCCCGGGGAGAAATCCCCGGGATGAAGTCGATTTTCCTACTCGGCGGCCTGCTTCAGGGCCGAAGGATGGCGCCATTGGGCCAGAAGTTCGGCTTCCTTGCGCTTGGCCCTGGCGAGATGGGCTTCCTTCACGTGGCCATAGCCCTTGATGTCTTCCGGAACAGAAGCGAGCTTCACGGCCAGCGCATGGTTGGCCGCGGTAAGGCCCAGCAGGAGCTCGGTCATCAAGGTCTCGTAGGTGCCGATCAGGGCACGTTCCTGGCGTCGCTCGGCGGTGCGGCCGAAGGGGTCCAGCGATGTCCCGCGCAGGAACTTGAAGCGTGCCAGCAGTCTCAGCGCGGACCAGATCCAGGGTCCGAACTCGCGCTTGATCAGGTGTCCGCTGCTCGGATCGCGGCGCGCGAGGAGAGGCGGTGCGAGATGGAGCTTCAGCCGGAAGTCGCCCTCGAACTGCTGGTTGATCTGCGCCGCGAAGGCCGCCTCGCTGTAAAGCCGTGCAACCTCGTACTCGTCCTTGTAGGCGAGGAGCTTGGCATAGGCGCGGGCGACCGCTTCGGCGAGCGCCGTCTGGCCAGGCTGCACCTTCTGCTCCGCCGCCTGCACCTTGTCGACCAAGGCCTTGTAGCGGCCGGCCAAGGCCGCATTCTGGAACGCCGCGAGATGTTTCATGCGGGAAGCGACCAGCTCGTCCAGCGAGCGCGTCCCGGCCGGGAAGGCGACGACGTTGCCCGTCTCGGCCGGTGGAGCGACGAGCTTGTCCACCGCGCTGCGATCGGCAGCGGCGCGTCGGCCCCAACGGAAGGCGCCGAGGTTCATCTTGACCGCCGTGCCGTTCAGCTCGATCGCCTGCTCGAGCGCCTCGTGGCCGATCGGGATCAGGCCCTTCTGGTAAGCATAGCCCAGCATGAACAGGTTGGTAGCGATGGAGTCGCCCATCAGGCCGGTCGCAAGCCTCGTGGCCTCGACGAAGTCGCACGCGTCGGCGCCGGCAGCCGCCTCGATCGACAGGCGCAGCGTGTTCGCCGGGAAGGAGAGATCGGGATGGCGCGTGAACTCGCCGGTGATGGTCTCGTGCGTGTTCACGACCGCGCGCGACGCACCAGGGTCGAGCTTGGCCAGGGCGTCCGGGCTAGCACTCACCACAAGGTCGCATCCCAGCAGCGTGTTGGCGCCGCCGGCGCCCAGCCGCACCGCGTGAAGCGCTTCCGGCGAAGCGCCGATCCGCACATGGCTGATCACGGCGCCGCCCTTCTGCGCCATGCCGAGCTGGTCGAGCACGGTGGCGCCCTTGCCCTCGATGTGTGCCGCCATGCCCATGATGGCGCCGATCGTCACCACGCCGGTGCCGCCGATGCCGGTGATCAGCACGCCGAATGGCTTGTCCGCGACGGACGGCAGGGAAGGCGCGGGAGGCAGAGGCAATTCCGAGGCCGACGATGCGCCGCCGGCCGCCTGTGCCTTGCCCTGGCGGACGCGGCCGCCCTCGACGCTCACGAAGCTCGGGCAGAACCCTTTCAGGCAGGAGAAGTCCTTGTTGCAGGACGACTGGTCGATGGCCCGCTTGGTGCCGAACTCCGTCTCGACCGGCGTGACGGAGAGGCAATTGGACTGCACCGAGCAGTCACCGCAGCCTTCGCAGACGGCCTGGTTGATGAAGACGCGCTTGGCGGGGTCGGGGTAGGTGCCGCGCTTGCGCCGACGGCGCTTCTCGGCCGCGCAGGTCTGGTCGTAGATCAGGACGGAGACGCCCTTCCATTCGCGCAACTCGCGCTGGACCTCGTCGAGCCGGTCGCGGTGATGGAAGGTGACGCCGGGTGCCCATTCGGTGCCGGACGGATACTTGTCCGGATCGTCGCTCACCAGCGCGATGCGCCGCACACCCTCGGAATAGACCTGCTGGCTGATCGTCCAGGGGTGGACGTTGCCGTCATGCGGCTGGCCGCCGGTCATGGCGACTGCGTCGTTGTAGAGGATCTTGTAGGTGATGCTGGTGTTGGCGGCGATCGCCTGCCGGATCGCCAGGTAGCCCGAGTGGAAATAGGTACCGTCGCCGAGATTCTGGAACACGTGCGGCATGTCGGTGAAGTGGCTGGCACCGACCCACGGCACGCCCTCGGCACCCATGTGGGTGAAGGTCTTGGTGTTGCGCTCCATCCCGATCGCCAGCGTATGGCAGCCGATGCCGGCCATCGCCATCGATCCTTCCGGCACCTTGGTCGAGGTGTTGTGCGGGCAGCCGGAGCAGAAGTAGGGGACGCGCGCGAGCCCGGCTTCGTTGCGGATCTGTCGTCCGGCCCGCCGCTTCAGGGCGTCGAAGCGCTGGCGGGTCCGCTCGCTCAGCCCCTCGAGGCCAAAGCGCGCGACGATCGCCGACGCGATCTCATAGGGCGTAAGTTCACCATCCGACTTCAGCAGCGGCTGGCCGCGCTCGTCCAGCTTGCCGACCACGACCGGGCGGCGATCGGCGGAAGTGTTGAAGAGCGCATCCTTGAGCTGCGGCTCGATCAGCGCCCGCTTCTCCTCGATCACGAGGACTTCGCGCTTGCCTTCGCTGAAGGCGACGACACCCTGCGTCTCGAGCGGCCATACCAGGCCGACCTTGTAGATGGCGATGCCCAGGCGCTCGATCTCGGCATCGTCCAGCCCGAGTTCGTCGAACGCCTGCCTGACATCGAGATAGGATTTCCCGACCGTGACGATCCCGAATCGCGCATCGGGACGGCCGAGCATGACGCGATCGAGCCGATTGGCGCGCCAGTACGCCAGCGCCGCCGGCAGCTTGACCGTGACGACGCGCTTCTCCTGGCCAAGCCAGTCGTCCGGCCAGCGGATATGCACGCCGTCCGGTGGCAGGACGAAGTCGGTCGGCGTGTGGATCTCGATTCGATGCGGATCGACATGGACCGAAGCCGAGGAATCGACGGTCTCGCTCAGGACCTTGAATCCGACCCAGAGGCCCGAGTAGCGGGACAGGGCGAAGGCATGCAGGCCGAAGTCGAGATACTCCTGCACACCGGCGGGATGGATCACCGGGATGGCGGCGGCCATGAAGGCCGGTTCGCTCTGGTGCGCCACGGTCGACGACTTCGCCATGTGGTCATCGCCGGCCAGCGCAACGATGCCGCCATGCCTGGACGTGCCGGCATAGTTGGCGTGCTTCAGGGCATCGCCGGATCGGTCGACGCCGGGACCCTTGCCGTACCAGATGCCGAAGACGCCGTCATAGCGGGCCCCGGGGTAGAGATGGATCTGCTGGGTGCCCCAGAGTGCCGTCGCCGCCAGATCCTCGTTGAGGCCCGGCTGGAATTCGATGTGGTTCTTCTTGATGAACCGCTTGGCGTGCCACAGGGCCTGGTCGAAGCCGCCCAGAGGCGAGCCGCGATAGCCGCTGATGTAGCCGCCCGTGTTGAGGCCGGCGGCGGCGTCGCGCTGGCGCTGCATCATCGGCAGCCGGACCAGCGCCTGCGTGCCCGTAAGATAGACCCGACCGCTTTCCAGTACGTACTTGTCGTCCAAGGTCACCGCTTGGGACATGGCAACCTCCCTGACCGCTTATATGGCAACGGTAGCGACAGAATGTTGCGCCGATCAATCTGGAACGCGACGGCCGATGAAAAAAGACGTTTTTCTGAAGGACAAGCGACACGCGCTACCGGCCCGTTTCAAGGTTTCGCTTCGCGTTGAAACGTTGTAATCAGCCGCTCCGTCCCCTGTTTCTTCGGCCAGCTCATATTTCATGACCATTTTGATTACCGGCGTCGCCGGCTTCGTCGGCTCGCAAGTCGCGCGGGCCTTGGTGGCAAGGGGCGAAGACGTCCTCGGCATCGACAACTTCAGTCCATATTACGATCCGGTCCTCAAGTTCGCGCGCCTCAAGCCCTTGCGCGAGAGCAACCATTTCACCTTCCTGGAACTCGACGTTTCCAACCGTGACGCGATGCTGGCGGTGGCCGAGCGCCATCCGCAAGTGGACAGGATCATCCATCTGGCGGCCCAGCCCGGCGTGCGCCAGTCCGTCACCGATCCCTACATCTACGTGCAGGCCAACGTGATGGGGCATCTGATCGTTCTTGAGCTCGCGCGCCGATATCCCGGGCTCAAGCACCTGGTCTATGCCTCGTCGTCGTCGGTGTACGGCGCCAACACCAAGCTTCCCTTCTCGGTCGCCGACCGGGTCGACCATCCGGTGTCCGTCTATGCCGCGACCAAGCGGTCGGCGGAACTGATGACCGAGGCCTATGTGCACCTGCACAAGCTCAAGGCCACGGGGCTGCGTTATTTCACGGTCTATGGCCCCTGGGGCCGTCCGGACATGTCGCCCTATATCTTCGCCAAGGCGATCCAGGAAGGCTCGACCATCAGCCTCTTTCATCTGGGCTTCGTGAAGCGGGATTTCAGCTACATCGACGATATCGTGGCCGGGACACTGGCCGCGCTCGACCAGCCGGCTGCGGAGCCCAGCCACCGCCTGTACAATGTCGGCGCCGCCGGCAGCGAGGACATCCTCCACGTCATCGAGCTGTTCGAGAAGGCGCTCGGCAAGAAGGCCAAGATCGAGCTGAAGCCCGGCGAACCGGGCGACATGCTGGAAACCGCCGCGGATATCACGGAGACGACGCGGGATTTCGGCTGGACGCCGAAGGTCTCGGTCGAAGAGGGCATCCCGAAGTTCGTCGAGTGGTTCAAGGCCTATAACGGCCTTTGACCGGCACGCCGGATCCCCTCACGCGGGCCGATCGACGGGCCGCTGCCCGGGACTGAAAGAAAATATGGGGCGGGATTGCAGCCCGGCGGCGGTTCGGCCGCGTCCCCACGGCACGCCCGGGCATGCTAGACGAAAGCGTGAACAGGGCTGCTCTGGCCGGCGGACGGTCGAGGTCCCATATCCCTGTCCTGCAAGGAGTTGGTCAATGAACGCTGTCCTGGGCGACCTCCCCACTTGGAATCTGACGGATCTGTACTCTAGCCCGGCGGGGCCGGACCTGGAGCGCGATCTCAAGCGTGCCGAGGAGGAGGCGCAGGCGTTCGCGCGGGACTATGAGGGCAAGGTCGCCGGACTGGACGGCAAGGCGCTGGGCGCGGCCGTCGCCCGCTACGAAGCGCTCCATGACCTGATGGGCAGGATCGGATCCTACGCGTCGCTCTATTACGCGCAGGACATGGCCGATCCCGAGCGTGGTCGCTTTTCCCAGAACGTGTCGGAGAAGCTGACCGACATCGGCTCGATGCTGGTGTTCTTCCGGCTCGAGATCAACAAGCTCGAGGATGCCGATCTCGCCGGGAAGCAGAAGGATCCGGCGTTGGCGAAATACGGGCCCTGGCTGCGCGACCTGCGCGTCTTTCGTCCGCATCAGCTTTCCGACGAACTGGAAAAGGCGCTGCATGAGAAATACGTGGTCGGCCGCGCCGCCTGGTCGCGCCTGTTCGACGAGACCATCGCCCGCCTGCGCTATCCGTTCGGCAACGAGCTGCTGAGTGAGCCGCAGATCCTCGACAAGCTGTCGAGCAAGGATGTGGAAGTGCGGAAGGAGGCGGCCAAGTCCTTCGGCAAGGTCCAGGGCGACAATATCGCCGTCTTCTCGCTGATCACCAACACCCTGGCGAAGGACAAGGAGATCGAGGACCGCTGGCGCAAGTATGCGCGACCGCAGTCGGCAATGAACCTCGCCAACGTGGTCGAGGACGAAGTGGTCGATGCGCTGGCGACGGCGGTGAAGCGTGCCTATCCGCGCCTCGCGCACCGCTACTACAAGCTCAAGGCCAAATGGTTCGGTGTCGACAGGATGCCGTACTGGGACCGCAATGCGCCTCTGCCCGAGCACGACGACCGCACGATCCCATGGAACGAGGCCGAGAAGGTTGTCCTCGATGCCTACGGCGCCTTCTCTCCGGAGCTGGCAGATGTCGGGCGCAAGTTCTTCGGCACCGGCTGGATCGATGCGCCGACGCGCCCGGGCAAGTCGCCTGGCGCCTTCGCCCATCCGACCGTACCCTCGGCGCACCCCTATCTGCTGCTGAACTACCAGGGCAAGGTGCGAGACGTGATGACGCTCGCGCACGAGCTCGGTCACGGCGTGCACCAGGTACTGGCGGCGCGGCAGGGCGCGTTGATGGCCGACACGCCGCTTACGCTGGCGGAGACCGCATCGGTGTTCGGCGAAATGCTGACGTTCCAGTCGCTGCTCAAGAGCGCGCCGGACAAGCGCACGCGCAAGGCGATGCTGGCCGGCAAGGTCGAGGACATGCTGAACACGGTGGTGCGCCAGATCGCCTTCTACGATTTCGAGTCGCGCCTGCATCAGGAACGGCGCAAGGGCGAGCTCACGCCGGATGCCATCGGCGAGATCTGGATGGCGGTGCAGAGCGAGAGCCTGGGACCGGCCTTCACCTTCGACGACGAATACAAGTACTACTGGTCGTATATCGGCCACTTCATCCACTCGCCGTTCTACGTTTACGCCTATGCCTTCGGCGACTGTCTGGTGAACTCGCTCTATGCCGCCTATCAGGCCGGCCTGCCGGATTTCGAGGGCAAGTATCTCGACATGCTGAAGGCGGGCGGCATCAAGCGGCACAAGGAACTGCTGGCGCCGTTCGGGCTCGACGCCTCCGATCCCGCCTTTTGGGACAAGGGCCTCGGCGTGATCTCGGGAATGGTCGACGAACTCGAAAAGCTCTAGCCGTGGCCAACGAGGGCGACAGTTTCGGCGGCCGGCTCGGACGCTACGCGAAGGTCGGTGCGTCCGTCGGCGGGCTGGCCGCAAGGCTCGCCGGCGAGCGTTACCTTGGCCTGTCGCTCGACCGCGACCGTCATGCCGCGGAGCTGAAGAGCGCGCTGGGCGGGCTGAAGGGACCGCTGATGAAGGCGGCACAGCTTCTGGCCACCATCCCCGATGCGCTCCCGCCGGAATATGCGCGCGAGCTGGCGCAGCTGCAGTCGAATGCACCGGCGATGGGATGGGCCTTCGTCCGCCGGCGCATGGCGACGGAGTTGGGGCCGGACTGGCAGGCGAAGTTCGCGCGCTTCGACAGGGAGGCCTCCTTCGCAGCCTCGCTCGGCCAGGTCCATCGCGCCGTCCTGCCGGACGGCCGGGACGTCGCGGTGAAGCTGCAGTACCCCGACATGACCTCGGCCCTCGAGGCCGATCTCAATCAGCTCAAGCTGGTGTTCGCCGTCGGTCAGCGGCTCGATCCGGCCATCCGTACCGATGAGATCCACGCCGAGATCACCTCGCGCCTGCGCGAGGAACTCGACTATCGTCGCGAGGCGCGGCACGTGGTGCTCTATCGCCACATGCTGCGCCGGGAGGCCAACGTCCAGGTTCCCGAAGTCGTATCCGACTATTCGACGGACCGCCTGCTGACGATGAACTGGCTCGCCGGCGAGCCGCTCCTGAACTGGAAGACGCGCTCGCAGGAGGAGCGGGACGCACTCGCCGTCAGCATGTTCCGCACCTGGTACGTGCCATTCTATTCCTATGGCGTCATTCACGGTGACCCGCATCTCGGCAACTACTCGGTCCGGCCCGACGGCTCGGTGAACCTGATGGACTTCGGTTGCGTGCGGATCTTCCCGCCGCGTTTCGTGCGCGGCTCGATCGAGCTTTACCGTGCGCTGCTGACGGATGATCAGGACCGCGCCGTCGCTGCCTATCACGACTGGGGCTTCGACGGACTGTCGCGCGAGATGATCGCCGTGCTGAACCGTTGGGCGGCATTCCTGTACGGCCCTCTGATGGACGACCGGCCGCGCCGGCTGACGGAAGGCGTGGCCGAAGGCTTCGGGCGGGACGTGGCGCAGAATGTCTTCGGTGAACTGCGGCGTATGGGGGGCGTCCGGCCGCCGCGTGAGTTCGTGTTCATGGATCGGGCGGCGATCGGCCTCGGCTCCGTGTTCATACACCTGCGCGCCTCGATAAACTGGCATCGGCTGTTCGAAAGCCTGATCGAGGACTTCGACGTCGATGCGCTGGCGCAGCGCCAGCAGGTGGCGCTCGCCGAAGCAGGGCTGTCGTGAACATTCTCGTGACGGGCTCGTCCGGATGGCTCGGGCAGAATCTGGTGCTGCGCCTGAAGGAAGGGGGGCATCAGGTGATCGGCCTCGATCCCGTGCCGGGGCCGCATACGGATATCGTCGGATCCGTCGCCGATCGGGCCGTCGTGCGGGCGGCGATCCGCGACAACGCGATCCGGGGCATCGTCCATGCCGGCGCGCTGCACAAGCCCCAGCTTGCCACGCACGACAGCGCGCAATTCATTTCGGTCAACGTGCAAGGGACGATGATTCTCCTGGAGGAGGCGTCGGCGCCCGGCTCGACGGTCGAGCGGTTCGTTTTCACGTCGACCACGTCGTTGATGATTTCCCGCCAGATCGGCGCTGCGCACAGGCGAGGCCTGCACCGCGCCTTCTGGATCGACGAGGAGATGGCGCCGCTCGAGCCCCGCAACATCTACGGCGTCAGCAAGCTCGCGGCCGAGCATCTGTGCCGCATGGTCCACGACGCTTCGGGGCTGCCGATCGTCGTGCTGCGGACCGCGCGCTTCTTCCCCGAGGAAGACGACATGGCGCGCGACATCATCCAGTCCGACGCCAATATCAAGGCCAATGAATTCCTGTTCCGCCGCCTTACCGTTGACGACGCCGCACGGGCCCACATCGTCGCGCTGGAGCGGGCACCGCAGATCGGCTTCGACACGTTCATCATCTCGGCGCTGACGCCGTTCAGTCCGGACGACTGCGAGCAGCTCGTGGAGTATGCGCCGATGGTCGTGCACCGCTACTTCCCGCGCTATCGCGAGATCTATGCCCGTCGCGGCTGGACGATGTTCGACTGCATCGACCGCGTCTACGATTCGACGAAGGCGATGCGCCGCCTGGGTTTCGTCTGCTCGACGGATTTCGGCGACATCCTTGCCCAGATGGACCGGGACGACGGCTATCTCGACGTGCCGGTCAGCCGCGTACCCTGGGCATCATGATGAGGTCCCACGGGCTCGGGACGTCGCCGTGCGGGACCCAGACGAGCGCCGGAGCATCGAGCGCGAAGGCCTTGCGGAGCGCTTCCTCGAGCTGCCCCGCGTCGTGCGCCTTGAAGGAGGCGACGCCGAAGGACTCGGCGAGCTTGGCGAAGTCCGGATTCTGCAGGTCCGACGCGATCAGTCGATTGCCGTAGCGTTCCTGCTGGATGCGCCGCACGTTGCCGAACGCCGCATTGTCGAACACCACGACGACGACCGCGAGCTTGTGGCGCACCGCGGTCGCGAGTTCGCCGATCTGGTAGAGGAAGCCGCCGTCGCCGGTGATCGCCAGGACCTTCCTGTGCGGCATTGCCGCCTTGGCGCCCAGCGCGGTGCCCAGCCCCCAGCCGAGGTTGTCCTGATATCCCGGCGACAGGAAGGTCCGCGGCTTTTCGATTGGCAGAGCGACGCGGGAAGCGAAGCCCATCTGGCACACCTCGTCGACGAAGATGCCGTCTTCCGGCAGGGCGGCGCGGATCGCCTTCAGGAAGCTGGCCTGGGGCTCGAGCCGCGACAGCCGCTCCGCCAGCCAGGCCCGATGTCCGCCCAGCTCCCCGTCGCGCGAGGCACGCTTGCGGTTGTGCTTCGGCAGGGCCGCGATCAGGGCCCGTAACTGGGCGCTTGCGTCGCCGACCAGCGCCACGTCCGGCTTGCGCAGCCGGTCGGGCTCTTCGGGATCGATGTCGATCCGGACCACCTTCAGCCTGTCATCGATGCCCCAGCTGCCGTTCTGGATGAAGAAGCGCGTGCCGATGGCGAGCACGGCGTCGGCATCCTTCCACAGGCGATGGCCGACCGGCATGTCCACGGCCAGCCGATGGGAACTCGGGATCACGCCGCGGCCGCGCCGGTACGAGCTGACAGGGGCCTCCAGCATCTCCGCGACCGTCATGACCTCGGCGGTGGCATCCTGCGCGCCGCCGCCCAGGACCAGGATCGGCCGTTCCGCCTGGCCCAGGATCCGGGCGGCGGCTTCGATCGCCTCGTCGTCCACTGCCTCTGCCGGCGACGGGAGGGGCCGTTCGAGGAGCGCCACCTCGGCGCGCTGGGCCCAGGTATCGAGGGCGCATTCCAGCGCCACGGGCCGCGGCCGGCCGGAGGTCGCCTGCCAGATCGCCTCCGACACCAGCCGCGGTGCTTCCTGGGGGCTCCTGATGCGTTCGGCCCATTTGGTGATGTGGCGCATCAGCCCGAGCTGGTCGTGGATCTCGTGGAGATGCCCGTGTCCGCGGTCGATGTCCGCCTGCGGGATCTGGCCGACCAGCGCCAACACCGGCGCGTTCATGCCGTAGGCCGTCAGCAGGGCCGCGCCGGCATTGAGCATGCCCGGGCCGGGCACGACCGCGAAGGCCTGCGGCTTGCCGGTGGCGAGCGCCGCGCCAAGAGCCATGTATGCGGCCGTCTGCTCGTGTCGCGGATGGATCACGCGCAAGCGGTCACCGACGTGGTAGAAGGCATCGAACAGGGGATCGTTGTGCAGGCCGGGCAGCGCGTAGATCGTGTCGAGCCCATGCCGAAGCAGAGTCTCCACGGTGGCCTCGGCTGTGCTCATGCGCGGCATGCGGCAGATCCTTTCAGGGCGCGGGAATGACGTCGCTTCGTCTAGAGAGTCCCTTTCGGTCGATCAAGCCGCGGTATTTGCGGCTGGGGCTCGTCGGCGTTCTTCTCGCGGTCCTCGCTGGCGTGGCAACGATCTGGTTCGCCGAGCGCTTTCAGGAGCTGCTCAGCGAGGATGTCATGACCGCCGACCCGGCCAGGGTGCCGGCCGTGGAGGCCGGGCTCGTGCTCGGGACGTCGCGGCTGATGCCGGGAGGGTCGCCGAACATGACCTTCAACTATCGTCTCGATGCTGCTGCGGCACTCTGGAAGGCCGGCAAGGTGAAATACCTCATCGTCAGCGGCAATCACACCGGCCGCTATGACGAGCCAGCGGACATGCGGGACGGACTTATCGCGCGCGGCGTTCCTGCAGACGTGATCTACAGGGACGGCAAGGGCATGCGCACCTGGGACTCCGTCGCGCGGGCGCGCAGCATCTTCGGGCTGCACCGCATGGTCGTCGTTTCCCAGCGGTCCCACGTCGCCCGCGCCCTGTTCCTGGCGCGCAGCCTCGGCATGGAGGCTTACGGCTTCGATGCAAGGGAGGAGCATCGCCTGCCGTTGAGGACGCGACTGCATCCGTATCTGGCGGCGGTGCTGTCCTACTATGACGCGTGGCGCGGCCTGCTGCCCCATCATGTCGGGCACCGGGTCGCGATCGGCATCGATCCGGCGGGCTAGGAATGCGCCTCGTCGTCCTGGTGGTGCTGGGTCTTGCGCTCGCGGTGGTCGCGGTCGCGGCGATGTCGTGGCTGGCGCAGCGCCGGCTCGAGGCGTTTGCGGCGCCGTCCATGGCGGACGATCCCGCAACCCTTCCGGAGGTGCCGGTGGCCCTTGTCCTGGGGGCCGCTCCTATCGGCCCGGAGGGCGGGCCCAACCGCTACTTCGAACGGCGGCTCGATGCGGCGGCCTCGCTCTGGCGGGCCGGCAAGGTGAAGTATCTGCTGGTGAGCGGCGACCGGCACGGCACCGACTATGACGAGCCCACGGCGATGCGGTCCGGGTTGATCGCCCGGGGCGTGCCCGCACAGGCCATCTACCGCGACTTCGCCGGTGTCCGCACGCGCGACTCGGTGCTGCGGGCCGAGGAGATATTCGGCCAGAAGCGGCTCATCATCATCTCGCAACGCTTCCATCTGGCGCGGGCGATCTTCCTCGCGCGCGAGGAGGGGATCGAGGCATGGGGGCTCGTCGCCCGCGATGTCGACCGGCCCTACAGCATCTTCACTACGTTGCGCCGTTACCCGTCGGCGCTGCGGGCCTACTACGACGTCTGGTTCGAGACGCCGTCCCGCGGGTTGGACAAGCCGGTCGCTATCGGAGTCGACCCGCCGTCCTAGACGCCATGTCCCGCAGCTCGGGCAAGGGCGAGACGACCGGCTCGCCGGAGAAGTGAGCGTCGAGATTCTGTCGGACCAACGCTGTCATGCGCGCCTGGGCGTGCTCGGTGCCGCCGCCGAAGTGCGGTGTCATGACCAGATTGTCGAGCGGTAGGAACTCCTGGCCTTCATAGGGTTCCTCGTCGAACACATCGAGGGCGGCGCCTTCGATCACGTTGTTGCGCAGGGCATCGGCGAGCGCGGCTTCGTCGACGGCCCACCCGCGGCTGATGTTGACGAGATGGCCGCGCGGCCCCAGTGCCTTGAGTACGTCGGCATTGATGATGTGCTTGTTCGAGGCGTCGGACCGCAGGCAGACGATCAGATAGTCCGCCCAGGCGGCGAGCGCGAGAACGTCCGGGAAATACGGATAGTCGACGTCGTCGCGCTTGTTCCTGTTGCAGTAGCCGATCTGCACTCCGAAGCCCTTGATGCGCGTGGCGAACTCCATGCCGATCGCGCCGAGGCCCAGGATGCCGACCTTGCCGCCGGTGAGGCCGGCGATCGCCCCGAACCGATTGGGGATCCGCTTGGTCCATTCGCCGCGCCGTATCATCTTGTCCGCTCGGACGATGCGGCGTGTCGAAGCCAGCAGTATGCCGACCGCCATCTCGGCGACGTCGGGCGCGTTGGCATCCGCGCCGTGAGTCACGATGACGTTGCGCCGTCGCGCCGCCTCGAGGTCGATGCGTTCGTAGCCTGTGCCGTAGCAGCAGATGATCGAGAGTCGGGGCAGGGCGGCCATCAGCGCATCGGAGGCACCGACGCTGCCCGTTGTCACCAGGGCCTGCACCTGTGGTGCGGTCGCTGCGGGAACGAGCGCCGGATCGGGCCTGTCCATATGTCCTACGACATCGTAGCGCTCTGACAGAGTCGCAAGTGTCGATTTCGTGAAGGTGAAACCAGTGAGAACAGCAGGACGCTCGACCATATCTTCGCCTAACATGCCGCTGCAGCCGACGTAAGCGTAAACGTTCACGCGGCGAAAAACCGGCTTGGCAAAGAACGAATGGCTGGGCATGGTTCGGCTCCGAGTTCCCTTCCGCGCCCCTATCGATCCGAAGCGCTCCATGAAAATCGTCATCCTCAAAGAACGCCGGCCGCACGAAACTCGAGTGGCCGCAACTCCCGAGACCGTCAAAAAATTGAAGGGTTTGGGAGCGGAAGTGATCATCGAGGCCGAAGCCGGGCTTGCCGCTTCCTACACCGACCAGGCCTATGTCGATGCGGGGGCGAGCATCGCACCGGATGCCGCATCGGCCGTTGCGGCAGGCGATATCGTCTTCAAGATCCAGCGGCCGATGTCGGCGGACGAGGGTCTCGACGAAATCGGGCTGCTGCGGTCCGGGCAGACCCTGATGTCACCTCTGGGCGCGCTCACGAATCGCGGTGTGGTGCAGGCGCTGGCCGAAAAGGGAGTGACGTCCTTCGCGCTCGAACTCATTCCGCGCATCACGCGCGCGCAGTCGATGGACATTCTTTCCTCGCAGGCGAACCTTGGCGGTTACAAGGCCGTTCTGGTGGCCGCCAATACCTTTGGTCGGATCCTGCCGCAGATGATGACGCCCGCCGGCACGCTTGCGCCGGCGCGGGCCTTCATCATGGGCGTGGGCGTGGCCGGCCTGCAGGCCATTGCCACGGCGCGCCGGCTGGGTGCGGTCGTGACGGCGACCGACGTGAGGCCGGCGACGAAGGAGCAGGTCCAGTCGCTCGGCGGCAAGTTCGTCGCGGTCGAGGACGAGGAATTCAAGGCCGCGGAGACGGCGGGCGGCTATGCGAAGGAGATGAGCGCCGAGTACCGCGCCAAGCAGGCGACGCTGGTGGCCGAGCACATCAAGCTGCAGGACATCGTCGTCACCACGGCCTTGATCCCCGGACGGAAGGCGCCGGTGCTCGTCACCGAGGAGATGGTGAAGACCATGAAGCCCGGCTCGGTGATCGTCGATATGGCGGTGGAGCAGGGCGGCAATTGCCCGCTGTCGGAGTATGGGCGCGTGGTTCAGAAGTACGGCGTCAAGATCGTCGGTCCCGCCAACCTGCCGGCCGAGCTGCCGACGGACGCCTCCGCGCTCTTCTCGCGCAATCTGCTGAACTTCATCACGCCCATGGTCGACAAGGAGACCAAGGCCCTGAAGATCGACCTCGGCGACGAGGTCGTGAAGGGCACGCTCGTGACCCAGGGCGGGCAGATCGTGCATCCCGCCCTGACCCCGAATCCCGGCCAGAACTAGGAGAAGGCCATGGACGATAGAATCGCCGGCGAAGCGGCCAAGTTCGCCACCCAGGCGCAGGAGCTCGCCAGCAATCTCAAGAACCTGGCGCAGCAGATTACGGACATGGCGGCGCAGGGGACGCTGACGACGCCCGAGGGCGGCCACATGCCGTTCGTGGCCCTGCTGACCATTTTCGCGCTGGCCTGCTTCGTGGGCTACTACGTGGTGTGGCGGGTGACGCCGGCGCTGCATTCGCCGCTGATGGCGGTGACCAATGCGGTTTCGTCGGTGATCATCGTCGGCGCGCTGCTGGCGGCCGGCCTGAAGGGGCTGGGTGCCGCCCAGCTCTTCGGCACCATCGCGGTGGCGCTCGCGGCCGTGAACATCTTCGGCGGCTTCATTGTCACGCACCGGATGCTGTCGATGTTCAAGAAGAAGCAGCCGGCAAAGAAGTAGGCGAGGCGCAACAGTGATCACCCAGGAACTGGCCGCCTACGGCTATCTCATCTCGGCCATCTGCTTCATCATGGCCTTGCGCGGGCTTTCGTCGCCCACGACGTCACGCGCCGGCAATCTCTATGGCATCGTCGGCATGGTGGTGGCGATCGGCGTCACCGTCCTGTCTCCCGGCATCGTATCGCCCTGGCTGATCATCGCGGGCCTGGTGATCGGCGGCGCCATCGGCACCGTGGTGGCGATGCGCATCCAGATGACGGCGCTGCCGCAGCTCGTGGCAGCCTTCCATTCGCTGGTAGGCCTTGCCGCGGTGTTCGTCGCTGCCGCGGCCTTCGTGTCGCCGGAGGCGTTCGGCATCGGCTCGCCGGACCACATCAAGACCCAGAGCCTGATCGAGATGGGACTTGGCACCGTGATCGGCGCGATCACCTTCACCGGCTCCATCGTGGCTTTCGCCAAGCTCCAGGGGCTGGTGTCCGGTGCGCCGCTCGTGTTTCGCGGCCAGCATTTCCTGAACGCGCTGATCGGCATCGTGATCGTGCTGCTGCTGGTCTGGTTCGCCGCGGCCGGCCACTCCATCACCTTCCTGCTGCTGATCATCCTGTCGCTGGCGGTGGGCTTCCTGCTGATCCTGCCGATCGGCGGCGCCGACATGCCGGTCGTGGTGTCGATGCTCAATTCCTATTCGGGATGGGCCGCCGCGGGCATCGGCTTCACGCTCGGCAATACGGCGCTGATCGTGACCGGTGCGCTGGTGGGCTCGTCGGGCGCGATCCTGAGCTACATCATGTGCAAGGGCATGAACCGCTCGATCTTCAACGTGATCCTGGGCGGGTTCGGCACCGACAGCGGCGCGGCTGCCGCCGTCGCGGGCGGGAAGCCCGACAAGCCGGTGAAGGCCGGTTCGGCCGAGGATGCGGCGTTCCTGATGGAGAATGCCAG
>JAFEFG010000058.1 GCA_018240685.1 Pseudomonadota bacterium
CCAGCCGCCGGCATCCTCGATCGCAGCCCGGCGCCAGATCCCTCCGGTCCCGTTGAACTGGAACGGAACGCCGCGGCGTGCCCGCACGTCCTGCTCGACCGCGAAGTGCGCGTCCTGCATCAACCGCTGTGCGCGGGTGAGCCAGTTGCGGGCACCGTTCCCCCATTCGATCCGGGTCTGGACGAAAGCCGCCTTGGGCGCCGCGAGAAGCGCCGCCATCGCCCGCTTGAGCCAGTCCGGCGGCGGCACGAAATCGGCATCGAACACCGCGACGTACGGCGCATCGCAGAGCGCCATACCCGCGGCCAGCGCCCCGGCCTTGAAGCCGCTGCGATTGCGGCGCCGCACATGCTCGGCATCGATGCCCTGCTTCTGCAGCCGTGCAATGGCGTGGTGGGCGATGTCGGAAGTGAGATCGGTGCTGTCATCGAGCAGCTGGATCTTCAGTCTGTCACGCGGCCAGTCGAGCGCGCCGGCGGCTTTCACCGCACGCTCCACCACCACCGGCTCGTTGTAGACCGGGATCTGCACCAGGACCCGCGGCAGATCCTCGGGCAATGCCGGGGCAGCCGGCGCGCCGGCCGGCAGATCCGCCAGCCAGTAGAGCAGGTAGAAGTAATAGGCCGCGATGGCGAACTGCGCCGCCAGACAGAGCAGGACGACCAGATCTACGATCGAAAGCAGCACGCGAACCGCCGCTCAGTGATAATGGATCGGCACTTCGAAACAGCGGCCGTCCTCGATGTGGAGGCGTCGGCTGGCGACATCGAAGATGCGTTCGTCATGGGTCGACAGCACCACGGCGCACTTGGCGCGCATGGCAAGATCCTTGAGCTGGTCAACGACGAGCCTTCCCGCGACGCGATCGAGCGCCGAGGTCGGCTCGTCGGCGATGATGAGATCCGGCAGGCCGATCATGACGCGGGCGATGGCCACGCGCTGTTGCTGGCCACCCGACAGCTCGTCGGGCCAGGAAGCGGCCTTGTCGCCCAGCCCCAGCAGGCCAAGCAGGTGGCGGGCCCGGACCTCGTCCCAGTCGGGATTGGCAAGCGCGGTCGTGGAGACGCCCGCGATCACGTTCTGCAGCGCCGTCAGCGACGAGAGCAGATTGCGCTTCTGGAACAGGAAGCGGACGCGGTTCCGCAATTTGTCGAGCTCGGCGTTGCTGATGTCGCTGACATTGGTGCCGAGCAGCTTGAGCTTGCCTTCCGAGGGGCGGCGCATGGTACCGAGGATCGTCAGCAGCGTCGTCTTGCCCGAGCCGGAGGGCCCCGTGACGATCACCAGCTCGCCTTCGCGCACCTGCATGTTGATGTCGAACAGGACGTCGACGCGCTGCGCACCGTCGCCGTAGTGGTGATGGACGTCGATCGCCTCGACGACCGCCGGCCCAAGGGCATTGGTTTCGCTGGACATGGTTATTCGAACAGCATGATCGGGTCGACCTTCCACAGTCGCCGGATCGCGAACAGGCTGGACACGACCGTCATGACGATCGAGGCGACGAGCGAGACGACCATCTCGCGCAATCCCATCGTCATGCCGAGATGGATCGCCGCTTCGGCGATGCCGTAGACGATGCGCGCCAGGGTGAAGGCGACAATGAAGGCCGGCGTGATGATCGCTGCCCCGATCTGCCCGATCATGCAGAGGAAGAACCACCAGTCATAGCCCAGGCTCTTCAGAATGGCGTATTCAGGCAGGTAGAAGCGGATGATCTGGTATTGGGCGTAGTAGATGAACACCATGCCGATCATCAGGCCCATGATGAAGCCGAGATCCGTGATGTATCCGACCGGCGTCTCGCGCGACCAGTAGCGCCGCTCCCGCGCCTGGAACTCGTCGCGCGTGATCACCTCGCCGCGACCGGCCAGATCCTTGTTCAACTGCGCCGCCACCGCCTTCTTGTCGGCGCCCGGCACCAGCCGGATCGCCATGAACGCCGGGCGGTCCGAGTACCACTCGCCCAGCAGCTCATCCATCGAGGCTTCCGACATGATGATCGCGCCGTCGTTCACGACGTTCGGACCGATGGCCACGGTACCGACGACGAACATCTCGCGCAGCAGGCCGCGATTGTCTGGCGGACCAGTCACGGGCACTTCCTCGCCCTTATCCGCTTCCTGCGCGAGATTCCCGAAATAGGGCCGTGAATCGCGATCGAAGAGGATACGGCGCGTAACGCGCAGCTTGTAGAGATTCTCGCGCAGCCCCGGCACGTCGATCGCCGGCCGCTCGACGTCGATCGCATACCAGGCGAGCCGGCGAGCGACCGGCATGTCGGCGCCCTTGAGCGACATGACGCCGAACCAGAACGGCAGCACCTGGGCCACGGAGGGATTGGCGGACACCACGTCGGTCATCGCGACCGGCACGTCGGCATTGAGCTGCAGCGACTTGAACCCCATCGGGACGAGGACGAGGTCCGTCACCACCGCCTGGTGCACGCGGATCGACGAATCGTAGACTGCACGCTCGATGCCGAGCTGGGCAAACACCACCAGCAGGCTGGCGGTCACGCCCGCCAGCGAGAGAAGCGTGCTGGTCCGCTGCCGCTTGAGCTGCTGCGCGCCCAGCGGCATCGCGGCTGCGGTCTTGGCCGCCGCCCGGAAAGCCGCCAGCGACAACGAAAAGCTCGGCCATCTCCGGCGCGGCCGTGGCGACGGAGTGGCGGGCAGCGTGATCGCCATTAGAGGAAGGTGACGCGCGTCTCGCGTCCGAGCACCTGCGGCGTGCTCGCCGGATCATCAAGCTTGATCTCGACCTGCACGACTCGGGCGTCAGTCGCGGAGCCGCCGTCGGGCTCGGTGCGTTGCATGCGTTTCACGCTCGGTGCGATCCGGACGATCTTGCCCTTGAACACAGTCGGGCTGCCGCGGAAGGTAACGTCCACGCTGCCGCCCACCACCACGCGGCCGAGATGAACCTCGTCCACATCGGCGAAGACGCGCATCTGGTTCATGTCGACGATCTTGGCCACGCCGTACTGGTTGATCCGCTCGCCGGGCCGGGTCCAGATCTGCACCACGACGCCGTCCAGCGGCGAGCGGATGAGCGACTGCTCCCGCGTCGTCCGTGCATTGTCGAGCCTCGCGGTGCGGATGCTGATGTCGGTGTCGCTCTGGGCGAGATCGGTCGCCAGCGTCTCCTTCATCACCTTCAGCTTGGCCTGCTCGCGTTCCAGCTTCTGCTCGGAGATGTTCAGCTCGAGCTGCTTCTGATCCGGCGGCTTGCCCGAGCGCTGCAGCTCGAGCGCCTTGAGCTTGGCTTCCTCGGCCGCCGACTTGACCACCACTTCCTGCTCGGCGATCTCGGCCACGCGATAGCCCGACACCATGGCTTCGCGCTGTCTCTTCGCCTTCTCGAGCTCGGCCTCGGCCGACCGCACGGAAACGTCGGCGATCGGGTAGTTCGACAGCACGGCGATGATCTCGTCGCGCTTCACCTTCTGGCCCTCGGACACGCGCAGCTCGAGCAGGACATTTCCGCCAGCCGCGTCACCCGCGATGGCGGCCGTCCCGGCCGGCGCATCCGTATAGCCGCGGGAGATCAGCGGGCCGCTCGCGCCGCCGTCCTGGGCGCTGGAGGTCTGACGGCTGGGGGCGATCCACAGGCCGAGCACCGCGACCACGAACAAGGTCACCCCTGCCGTTGCCCCCCACCTGAACTTCATTCCTCGCGCCATCAAACCGTTCTCCAGCTCCTCGCCTACCCGTTCGGTCAGAACGTCGTCGTCGTCGCCGTGGTGCCCTTGGCTACACCCACAATCGAGATCGTACGGTAAAGCGCGGACAGGATTTTATTGTACTCGTAAAGTGGCGCATTCGTGACGTAGATTACGTCCTTCGCCTGCATGCCAAATTGCTGGGCCACAAAGATAGACACAGGCTGCATAAGGTCCAACCGAAAAACACGCGCCCGGGCTGAGGGATTGTCCTGGATATCCCCCATCCGGAACACGAAAACGCCGGTTTTGTTGGCACGTTCGTCGGACAGGCCGTGGACCTCGCCCAACGCCTCGAGCAGGGTCATGTTGGACTTCGTCAGCTCGACATTGCCGGCCTTCGCCACCGCGCCCAGCACGGTGAAGACCTGCGAGTTCGGCCGTACCACGATCTCGTCACCCTTCTGGACGCCGATATCCGCGCCGGCCAGAAGCTCCGAATACTGCTTGTCGAGGATCACGTTGCCGTGCCGGCGCACGACGACCTGCAGCTGGCTCGCGACGCCGACGGCGCCACCGGCCCGGTTGATGGCGTCGACCACGGAACGCGTCCCCTCGAGGAGGGACAGACGGCCGGGGTTCTTGACCTCCCCCGAAACCATGACCGTGTTGTTCCGGTCGGCAACGAACTCGACGATGACCTGCGGGTTCTGCGCCTTGTTGCCGAGCTGGGCCACGATCTGCCGCTCGATCTGGCTCAGGTCCTTTCCTGCGACCTGCACCGTTCCGACATAAGGCACTTCGATCGTTCCGTCATCGGTCACGCGCTGGCTGCCGAGATCGGCGCCGGGCTTCTGGATGGTCGGGAAGATACTGCCCTCATAGGGCTCGAAGATGCGGACCTTGAGCACGTCACCCGGCGCGACCGACACACGAGCACCAGCCGACAGACTGCCGGTCGCCGACGGTTTGTCCACGCTCGGCGACGGCCGATAGGCCACCACGGTCGTCGGCGTGAGATCGATCACGTCGAAGGGCAAGGCCTCGCTGCTGGTCGACTTCGCACCGTTCATCCACGGGCCGTCGCCGGGGATCGCCTGGCAGCCCGCGACCGCCACACCCAGGCCGAGGACGATAGCAATGGGTCGACCGACGGCATGCAGCCACGTCCAAATTGTCAATTCTCGATCTCCGTGCGGAACGGTCGGCATGCAAGCGCCGCTCCGCGTCCCTTGGGTCTTGCCTCAGCCTGCCCAGTAATTAACCTGCGGCCCCACGAGCGTGCAAGCGCTCCTCATGGTTACCCACCGGCTTTGCTCCAAGCTTCGCCTCCGCGTCTGCATGCGATGGCACGACATCGAGGAGCTGCGCGAAGCCGGCGACGAGCAGGCAGTCCTCCGCAGCGCCACTGAAGCTGCAGAACACCACGCGTGCCCGCTGGTGCCCGGCACTTCGCAAAGCCGTCGCCAGGGCGCGGACACCGGCAGCGCTCATATATGACACCGCACTGCCATCGACGATGACCTGCGCGCCGGGCTTCAGGGCATCGAGCATCGATTTCTGTACTTTCAGTGCTGTCACCGAATCGACCCTTTCGGGCAACATGATCGTGACGATATCCTTACGGCTCATTTCGTTCATACGGGACTCCCTGCCCCCCCATCCCCTCTTTGCGCCACTGCCCTCCAAGATCCGTGCCGCGCCAGTCGATGCGGCGGCCGACAAGCGCACGAAACATCAGCCAAGGGGCGAGACCTTCTCGCACGAGCGTTGCTACGGCTGCACGCGGGCCGAGGGCCAGCCCCCGACCGGACATGAACCATTTCTCGGCGCAAAGCCAAGCGCCGACATGGAAAACGAGCCCGAGCACGACAAGGGCCGGCCCGGCGCCGAGCGCGAGGAGACCGACGAGGCCGGCAATCCCGGTCACCGCCCCCCCGATCGCTGGCTCCCAGAGGACGAGCGGCCAGACCGGCAGGCGCAGCCGTGTGCGCGCCCATCGCACCTGGCGCAGCCAGACGTCCCGCCAGAGCCTGCGGCCCACCGGCATCCTCACCATGACCGCGCCCAGACGTGTCGCAAGCCCGAGCTCCCGGACCGCGCGCGTCACCGAATAATCGTCCGCAATCCAGCGATTGAAGCCGCGCCAGTTGCCGATCCGTTGCAGGGTCTCATGCGTCATGAGCGTGACGCCCCCCGAGGCCACGGCCAAGCCGAGCCGGTCGGCCGCGAACAGGAACCGGGCCTGATGTCCGTTGATGTAGGCACATTCCAGTTCCGCCGCGAAGGTTTCCGGAGCTTCGGCCGCCTTCAGGGCAAGCACCAGCCCGACCGTGCCGGAGAGTGGTGCGGCAGCCTGGCGCAGGTCGTCCACGCCAAGAAGAATTCCTGCATCGCAAAGCGCCACCACCGGCCGGCTGGCGGCCTCGAGGCCCTTGCGCACGTTGTTCATCTTGGGATTGAAGGTGGTATCGGCACCCACGAGAATCGGCGCCTCGGGCCAGAACGAGCGGGTGGCCGCAACGGCGCCGTCCTCGGCGCTGGCCACGCAGATCAGCACCTCCGCCCCGGCATGGGCCAGGGCCTGCAGGGCGGCGACATAGGGGGGCGACGCGTCGGCGGCCCCCTTCATCGGAGCGACGATACTGAACTCGTCCGGCCGGTGCCGCGGACCGGGCGCCGGTCGCGGGTTGCGCGCCAGCGCCGCACTCACCCACTGGATCGCCGATCCCGCTCCCCACCAGCCGAGCCCGAGCCAAACCAGCGTGTCGCCGGCCATCGCGCCATCACCCGCTCGCGGAGAAGCGGTGCACGTCGTCCTTCTCCACCAAGAGAGCGCGATGGTAGGACCGGATGACCTCGCTCGGGTCTCCCTGCTCGCGGATGCGGCCTTCTTCGATCCAGATCGCACGGGTGCACAGGCGTCGCACCTCGGCCATCGAATGCGACACGAAAAGCAGCGTGCCGGTCTTGCGGAAACTGTCGATCCAGTCGAGGCACTTGCGCTGGAAGGCCGCGTCGCCAACGGCCAAGGCCTCGTCCACCACTAGGATCTCGGCCTCGACATGGGCGCAGATCGAGAAGGCCAGGCGCGTGCGCATGCCCATCGAGTAGTGCTTGACCGGCTGTTCCATATAGTCGCCGATCCCCGCGAACTCGGCGATCGACTCGAACTTGTCGAGGATCTCCAAGCGGTTGAGTCCCAGCACCGCGCCGCCGATCATCACGTTCTCGCGGCCGGACAGCTCGAGATCGAAGGTCGAGCCGAGCGCCAGAACCGGCGCGATCCGGCCGGACACCCGAAGCTCGCCATGCGTCGGCAGGGTCATGCCGCACACTACTTGCAGCAGGGTCGACTTGCCGCAGCCATTGCGGCCGAGGATGCCGATGCTCTCCCCGCGCCGGACCTGAAGGTCGATGTCGCGCAACACCCAGAACGGCTTGTAGTACGTCTTGTACCAGCCGAACATGACCTGCTTCAGCCAGTCGTTGCGGCGCGCATAGAGCTGGTAGGCTTTTCCGAGGTGCCTGGCCTGGACGACGATGTCAGATGACGTCGACGATGACATTCCGATACCTGTCGAAGAACCAGTAACCAAAATAGAAGGTGAACACCGACGTAAACAGCGTCCAGGCATAGACATGCCAATTGGGCAGCTTGGCGAGCAGCACAATGTCGCGCATGACCTCCACGTAGCCCGTCAGCGCATTGGCGTAGATCCAGAAATCGAACGGAGGCGGCAGCGATTCGTGGGGATAGAAGACCGGCGTCGCGAACATGAAAAGCGGCACGACGTTGATCATCAGGTAGCCGGCATCGCGCGTAAAGGCGCCGATGGCGCACAGGAACCACGACATGCCGACCAGGAACGCCATCAAGGGAATGAACATGAAGGGCAGCAGCAGCACGGTCCAGGGCAGCGAGCGCACCATGACGAACTGGAACAGCAGCATCACGCCGATCGAAATCACCGTATAGAGCGTGGCGCGCAACGTCGAGATCACCGCCAGCATGTCGCTGGGGAAGATCGTCTGCTTGATGAAGTGCGTGTACTCGTGCAGCAGCATCGGGGCACGGAACGCCATCTCGGAGAAGAAATTGAAGACGACGATGCCGCTGAAAATGAACAGTGCGTAGCCGACCCGCGGGCCCGCCTCGCCTTCCGTCAGCGGCAGCTTGAGGTTGGTCGTGAAGGCGAAGGTGTATACCGCGATCGCCAGCAGCGGGGCGATGACCGCCCACACCCAGCCGGCCACCGAGCCCTTGAACCGCTCACTGACCTCGCGCCGCAGGATCGCCCGGATGAGATCGCGATGATGCCACATCTGCGAAAAGGGCTTGACGAGGAAACGCGCGGCCCGTTGGGCGGGGCCGAGATCCTCGACCACGATCTGCTTGCCGTTGACGACATTCACCGACGGCATGAGCCGCGTTTCTCCTTGTTCGGTCCCGTGGTGAGCCCGGTGGGGTACGATCCCACGACCCTCTGATTAAAAGTCAGATGCTCTACCGCTGAGCTACGGGCTCGTCCCGGTGTTGCGCCGCAGGCCAAAACCTCGCGCGGCGCCCGTATAAAGTGCGGCGCCCCTCCGGTCAACGCACCGTCGGGGGGTATCAGCCGCGGGCGAATTTGCGCTTGAGTCGTTGGAAGACCTTCTGGGACACGAACTGGGACGTATCCCCGCCCAGACGCGCAATATCCTTCACCAGCGACGAAGCGATGAATTGGTGCCGGTCGGAGGCCATCAGGAAGATGGTCTCGACGTTGGGTTCCATGCGCGCATTCATGTTGGCCATCTGGATCTCGTACTCGAAATCCGATACCGCGCGCAGGCCGCGGATGATGACCGACGCCTTCACTTCCCGCGCGAAATGGATCAGCAGACCCTCGAACGGCACGACCTCGATCCGGTCGCGTTCCGTCTTCGGGAACTCGGCGATATCCTCCTGGATAATCTCGATCCGCTCCTCGAGCGAGAAGAGCGGCCCCTTGCCGATGTTGATCGCAGGCCCGATGACCAGCTTGTCGACCAGCCGCAAGGAGCGGCGAACCACTTCCAGGTGGCCGCTGGTTATCGGATCGAACGTTCCCGGATAGACGCCCGTACGCTCTACGGCCATGTCTCCCCCTCGCTCCCTTTTGGGTGCCCCAATTGCCGCGGCGAAGTCTTAGCGACACAGGCAATCCTTATCCACCGTTTGTTTCGGAAGCGTCGTCCCCGTTTCCATCGTCATCGTCGCCGATTCGGATGGCGGAAACGACGCGCTCGCCCTCAGAGACGTTGACGATCCGCACTCCGCGGGTTCCCCGGCCCGCAATGCGGATTCCGTCGACCGGGCAGCGGATCAGCGTGCCGCCATCGGTCACCAGCATGACCTGATCGGTCTGCAGGACGGGAAACGCCGCAACGACCTGCCCGCCCTTGGCGAGGTTCATCAACTCGACCCCTTTCCCGCCCCTGCCGGTGACGCGATACTCGTAGGCCGACGTGCGCTTGCCGAAGCCGGACGATGCGACGGTGAGCACGAACTCTTCCTTGTCCTGCAGGGCGCTGAAACGTTCGGGCGAAAGACTCGTCGCCGACGCCACGGTATCCTCGGCCTGCGGCACAGCTTCGGCGTCTTCGCTTCCGTTGCCGTTTTCCTCCTCCAGACTGGCAAGCTGTCGCAACGCCCGCGACTGGCGCAGATAGGCGTCGCGCTCCTCGGTCGAGATTCCCTTGCCGCCGTCGACGAGTGACATCGAGATCACCTCGTCGCCTTCGGCGAGGGCGATGCCGCGGACGCCGGTCGAGGCGCGGCTCTGGAAGATGCGCACTGTCGAGACCGGGAAGCGCATGGCACGCCCGAGCCGGGTCGCCAGCAGCACATCCTGGTCCTCTCCGCAGACCGCGACACCGATCAGGCGGTCGCCGGCATCGTCGCCCTCGAATTTCATGGCGATCTTGCCGCTCTGATGAACGTTCACGAAGTCCGACAGCTCGTTGCGACGTACGCCGCCGCGCGCAGTCGCGAACATCACGTGGAGCGTGGACCAGCTCGCCTCGTCCTCGGGCAGCGGCATCACGGTCGTGATCGCCTCTCCTTCGCTGAGCGGCAGTAGGTTGACGAACGCCTTGCCGCGGGCCTGGGGCGCACCGAGCGGCAGGCGCCATACCTTCAGCTTGTAGACGATGCCGCGGCTCGAGAAGAACAGCACGGGCGTGTGCGTGTTGGCCACGAACAGGGTCGAGACGAAATCGTCCTCGCGCGTGGCCATGCCCGAGCGGCCCTTGCCGCCACGGCGCTGCGCGCGATAGGCCGACACCGGCACACGCTTGACGTAACCGCCATGCGTGACCGTGACCACCATGTCCTCGCGCTGGATCAGGTCCTCGACATCCTGCTCGTACTCGTTTTCGAGGATCTCGGTACGCCGCGGCGTGGCGAACTGTTCCTTGATGGCGACCAGTTCGCCGCGCATCAACGCGAAGAGCTTGTCGCGGTCGCCGAGCAGCTCGAGATAGCCTTCGATGAGCTTGGCGACTTCGCTCAGCTCCTCTGCGATCTTGTCGCGTTCCAGGCCGGTCAATCGCTGCAGGCGCAATTCGAGGATGGCGCGGGCCTGCGCCTCCGACAGGCGGTAGGTACCTTCGGCCGAGACCTCACGCCCCGGTTCCGCGATCAGGGCGATCAGCGGCGCGACGTCGGCGGCCGGCCAGTCCTTGGCCATCAGGCGATCGCGCGCCACCACCGGATCTGGCGCACGCCGGATCATCTCGATCACCTCGTCGATATTGGCGACGGCGATCGCGAGACCGACCAGTACATGCGCGCGGTCGCGGGCATGGTTGAGCTCGAACTTGGTGCGGCGCGTGAGGACGTCGGCCCGGAAGCGGATGAACGCCTCCAGGAGCTCCTTCAGCGTCATCAGGCGCGGACGGCCGCCGTCCAGGGCCAGTGCATTGACGCCGAAGGTCGTCTGCAGCGGCGTGAAACGGTAGAGCTGGTTCAGCACCACGTCGGCCATGGCGTCGCGCTTGAGCTCGACCACCATCCTGACGCCGTCGCGATCGCTCTCGTCGCGCACCTCCGAGACGCCCTCGACCTTCTTGTCGCGCACCACTTCGGCGATGCGCTCGTGCAGGCGGGCCTTGTTCTCCTGGTACGGGATCTCCGTGATGATGATCGCCTCGCGGCCGCCGCGGATCTCCTCGACCCTCGTCTTGGCCCGCATGATAAGCGAGCCGCGGCCAAGCTCGTAGGCAGCCCGGATACCGTTGCGGCCAAGGATGATGCCGCCGGTCGGGAAGTCCGGCCCCGGCACGTACTCCATCACCTGCTGGATCGTGAGTTCCGGATTGTCGATGAGGGCGCAGCAGGCATCGATCAACTCGCCGAGATTGTGCGGCGGAATGTTGGTCGCCATGCCGACGGCAATGCCGCCGGCGCCGTTGGCCAGCAGGTTGGGAAAAGCCGCCGGCAGGACGGTCGGCTCCTGCTCGCGCTCATCGTAGTTGGGCTGGAAGTCGACCGTATCCTTGTCGTAGTCGGCCAGCAGTGACTCCGCAGCGACCGCAAGGCGCGCTTCGGTGTAGCGCATGGCCGCCGGCGGATCGCCGTCCATCGAGCCGAAATTGCCCTGTCCCGCGATCAGCGGCAGACGCATGGAGAAATCCTGCGCCATTCGCACCATTGCGTCGTAGATCGCCGAATCGCCATGCGGGTGATACTTACCCATCACGTCGCCGACGATGCGCGCGGACTTGCGGAACGGCCGGGTTGAATCGTAGCCGTTCTCCTTCATCGCGTAGAGGATGCGCCGCTGCACCGGCTTCAAGCCGTCCCGCGCATCCGGCAGCGCACGCGACACGATCACGCTCATGGCGTAGTCGAGATACGATCGACGCATCTCCTCTTCGATCGTGATGGGCGCGATGTCGTGTGGCGGAGTCGGCGGAGGCGCGTCAGAGGGAGGCGGCGCCGGCGGAAGGGTCGTATCGTCGCTCAAGAGATACCTGATTTTTGCTCGTTCTATTGGCGTCGCCGGGAGCCCGGCGGAAGCATTTCGCACAGTAGCAAACCAGGCCCGGAACACCAACAAAAAACGTCTTTGAATGGCGTCTTTAATCCTTTGATTTTACTGCCTAAATTCGCTCCCCAAATAGCCCTCAGAAAGGCCCCCGTTTGCCCCCAAGAACCAGCCCTTCCGGCCCCTCCGTGGCGATCTTCGATTTCGGCGGCGTGCTGGTCGATTGGAACCCGCGTCATCTCTACCGGAAGCTCATTCCCGACCCGGCCGAGATGGAGCGCTTCCTGGCCGAGGTGACGACCAGGGACTGGCACGTCGTTCAGGACCATGGCGGCGACCCGACGGAGGCCACGCAGCGTCTGCAGGCGCGGCATCCCGGCAAGGAGGCGCTGATTGCCGCCTTCTACGACCGGTTCGACGAGATGAACGCGCATGCCTTCCCGGACATGGCGGCACTGGTCGAACGGCTGCACGCGGCGGGCACGCCGCTCTATCTGCTTTCGAACGCCCCGAACCTGCTCGACCCCTGGCTCCGCGGGCCGGCAAGCGAGCGCCATCCTTTCCTTGGCCTGTTCCGGGATTATGTCGTGTCGGGCCTGGTGGGACACTCCAAGCCCGATGCGGCGATATACGAGCTGGTCTGCCGGACCGGCGGCTTCGAGCCGGCAGATGCCGTATTCATCGATGACGTACTGGCCAACGTCGAAGGCGCCCGCGCGGTTGGCATGGCCGCCATTCACCACCGCTCCGCCGAGCAGACGGCGGCAGAACTGAGGGCACTCGGCTTCGCCGTTTAGCGTTTAGAACGGAATGTCGTCGTCGAGTTCGGCCTTGCTGCTGCCACGCGATGCCGGACGGCCACCGCCGCTGCCGCCGCCGCCGCCACTCGGCATGCCCCCGCCCATGTCGTCGTCAGGACCGCCGAAGCCGCCACCGCCTTCGCCACCACGGCCATCGAGCATGGTGAGCGCGCCGCCGAAACGCGGGATCACGACCTCGGTCGTGTATCGCTCCTGTCCGTTCTGATCGGTCCACTTGCGGGTCGCGAGCTGGCCTTCCACATACACCTTCGATCCCTTGCGTATGTACTTCTGCGCGACTTCCGCCAGCTTCTCGTTGAAGATCACCACACGGTGCCACTCGGTTCGCTCCTTGCGCTCGCCGCTCTGGCGATCGCGCCACGTATCCGACGTGGCCACCGACATGTTCACCATGGATCGGCCATCCTGCATGGACCTCACTTCGGGGTCGCGGCCGAGATTGCCGACCAGGATGACTTTATTGACGCTGCCCGCCATAGGGGCCTCCTTCGCTTTCCCGGTACCGCGGGACGCGGCACCTACCTCACGGGCGGCAAACTAACCTGACGCCCTGTGGGCAACCACCGATTTTGGTTTGTGGCCGCCTCATCGGGCGAGGAGCGCCGGGATTTCCGCGATCGCTTCCGGGCCCGCCCCAATTCCCCTCGGTCGCCAGGCCGGCCGGCAGCACTCCCCGTGACAATTCCTGACACTGTCCGCGGTGGCGGAATCGGCCGCGGATTGCCATATGCGCTTACCGCGCGCATCGCCTATTCTTCCGGACCACATGGCCAAGTCACGCTTACCCGCTGCCGAGCCGCACCGCTTCATTTCGATCCGGGGCGCCCGCGAGCACAATCTGAAGAACGTCGACCTCGACCTGCCGCGCGACAAGCTGGTGGTCATCACCGGTCTGTCGGGCTCGGGCAAATCCTCGCTCGCCTTCGACACGATCTATGCCGAGGGCCAGCGGCGCTACGTCGAGAGCCTGTCGGCCTATGCCCGCCAGTTCCTCGAGCTGATGCAGAAGCCCGACGTCGACTCGATCGAGGGCCTCTCGCCTGCGATCTCAATCGAGCAGAAGACGACATCGCGCAATCCGCGCTCGACCGTCGGCACGGTCACCGAGATCTACGACTACCTGCGCCTACTGTTCGCGCGCGTCGGCGTCCCCTACTCGCCGGCCACCGGTCTGCCCATCGAGAGCCAGACCGTGTCGCAGATGGTCGACCGCGTGAAGGCCATGCCCGAGGGCACGCGGCTCTATCTGATGGCGCCCATCGTGCGCAGTCGCAAGGGTGAGTACCGCAAGGAACTGTTGGAGCTGCGGAAGAAGGGGTTCCAGCGCGTCAAGATCGACGGCGCGCTGTACGAGATCGCCGAGGCGCCGACACTCGACAAGAAGTACAAGCACGATATCGACGTCGTCGTCGACCGCATCGTCGTAAAGCCCGATCTCGGCAACCGGCTTGCCGATTCGATCGAGACGGCGCTCGAGTTGGCGGAAGGACTCGCGGTCGCGGAGAATGCCGACACCGGCGAACGGACCGTCTTCTCGTCGCGCTTCGCCTGCCCGGTCTCGGGCTTCACGATCGAGGAGATCGAGCCGCGCCTCTTCTCCTTCAACGCGCCGCAGGGTGCCTGCCCGTCCTGCGACGGGCTAGGCGTGAAGATGTTCTTCGATCCCGAGATGGTGGTGCCGGACGACCGCCTGTCGCTCGCCGAGGGCGCCGTCGCACCTTGGGCAGACTCGTCCGGCCAGTATTACCAGCAGACCCTGGAGAGCATCGCCAAGCACTACAAGGTCAAGATGACGACGCCCTGGCGCGACCTGCCGAAGAAGGTGCGCGACGTCATCCTGAACGGCAGCAACGGCGAATCGATCGCCATGCGCTATGACGACGGCATCCGGCAGTACCAGACGACGAAGCCGTTCGAGGGCGTGATCCCCAATCTCGACCGGCGCTGGAAAGAGACCGATTCCTCCTGGGTGCGCGAAGAACTGGAGCGATTCCAGCATGAGAGCAAGTGCGAGGCCTGCGGCGGGGCGCGTCTCAAGCCCGAGGCGCTGGCGGTCAAGATCGCCGGCCTCAACATAAGCCAGACGACCGAATTCGCCATCGGCGAGGCGGTGAAGTGGTTCCTCGAACTCGACCCCAAGCTCACGCCCAAGCAGCGCGAGATTGCCGCCCGCATTCTGAAGGAGATCAACGAGCGGCTGGGCTTCCTCGACAATGTCGGCCTCTCCTACCTGACGCTGAACCGCACCTCAGGCACCCTGTCGGGGGGCGAGAGCCAGCGCATCCGCCTCGCGTCCCAGATCGGCTCGGGCCTCACGGGCGTGCTCTACGTGCTCGATGAGCCCTCGATCGGCCTGCATCAACGCGACAACGATCGCCTCCTGAAGACGCTGACGCGCCTGCGTGACCTCGGCAATACGGTACTGGTGGTCGAGCATGACGAAGATGCGATCCGGGCCGCCGATCACCTGGTCGACATGGGGCCCGGCGCCGGCGCACACGGCGGCCGCGTGATTGCGGAGGGCACGCCGGATCAGGTGATGCAGAACACCGCCAGCCTGACCGGCCAGTACCTGTCGGGATTCCGCCAGATCCCCGTACCGAAAGAGCGACGGGAACCGTCGAAGAATGGGCGCTGGCTGACGCTCAAGGGCGCCCGCGCCAACAACCTGCAGAACGTGACGGCTTCCATCCCGCTCGGCACCTTCACCTGCGTCACCGGCGTCTCCGGCAGTGGCAAGAGCACGTTGATCGTCGAGACTCTCTACAAGGCGCTGGCCAAGCGGCTGAACGGCGCGCGCGAGCATCCGGGCGAGCATGCCGGCCTCGACGGCCTCGGCCATCTCGACAAGATCGTCGACATCGACCAGTCGCCGATCGGCCGCACGCCGCGCTCCAATCCCGCCACCTACACCGGCGCCTTCTCGCCGATCCGCGACTGGTTCTCCCAGCTGCCCGAATCGACCGAGCGCGGCTACAAGGCCGGCCGCTTCTCCTTCAACGTCAAGGGCGGGCGCTGCGAAGCCTGTCAGGGCGACGGCGTCATCAAGATCGAGATGCACTTCCTGCCCGACGTCTACGTCCAGTGCGACGTCTGCAAGGGCAAGCGCTACAATCGCGAGACGCTCGAGATCACTTTCCGCGGCAAATCGATCGCCGACGTGCTGGAGATGACGGTCGACGAGGGCGTCGAGTTCTTCAAGGCGGTCCCTGTCATTCGCGACAAGCTTCTGACGCTGCAGCAGGTCGGCCTCGGCTACATCCATATCGGCCAGCAGGCGACGACGCTCTCCGGCGGCGAGGCGCAGCGCGTCAAACTCGCCAAGGAGCTATCCCGCCGTGCCACCGGCCGCACGCTCTACATTCTCGACGAGCCCACGACGGGCCTGCACTTCGAGGACGTGCGCAAGCTGCTCGAGGTCCTCCACCGGCTGGTCGAGGGCGGCAACACGGTGCTGGTGATCGAGCACAATCTGGAAGTCATCAAGACCGCCGACTGGATCCTCGACATGGGCCCGGACGGCGGCTCGGGCGGCGGCCGGTTGATCGCCGAAGGTCCGCCCGAGGAGATCGTGAAGGTGCCGGAGAGCTATACCGGCCAATACCTCGCCCGACTCCTGCCTCGCAGCCCGGTGGCGAAGAAACGGGCGTGAACGCCTTGCGGGCCGTGAGGATCGCGATCCGCAGGATTACGATCTGCGCTTCCACGTGACGTCGCCCAGTTCGTAGTCGAACTGGCGTGCAACGACGTCGGGCGTGGCGTCGGAAGCATCGGCCTTGCGGGCGGCGACGCGCGCCTGCGCCACGTCTTTCGGCACGTCGAGCCAAATCCCCTCGAACGGCACGCCCGCCCGGCGCGCGAGATCCTCGGCCGCCGCACGCTCCTGGGGGCGCGCGAAGACGGCATCGAGCACCACGCTCTGCCCGGCCAGCAATGCCCGCCCCGCGCGCTCGATCATTGCCGCATAGACCTTGGCGGAAGCCTCGGGCGTATAACTGCCCGCCGGCATCCGCTGTTCCAGCGGGATGCCCGCCGCGCGTTTGCGTTCGACGTCGCTGCGCACGATCACCGCGCCCGGAGCCCGTCCAATTGCAGGCGCCAGCTCCATCGCACGGGTCGTCTTGCCGCTGCCCGAGAGACCACCGATGGCCACCAGCCGCGGCGGCACCGGCTGGAGCACCTCGAGCGCCAGGCGCTGGTACTGGCGGGCGACGCCCGTATCGCCTCCTTTGACTGCGGCAATCGAGGCATCGACATAGGCGCGGATGGCGGCGCGGCGGCTGAGGAACATCGGCAGCAGAGCCAGCGTTTCCTCGTGCGAGGCCGTCGGCAGTTCGCCGATCCGCCACAGCCATTCGTTCAGCAGACGATTGGCGAGCGGCCACAGCCCGCGGTGCCCGAGATCCATCAGCGCAAAGGCGAGATCGTAAAGCACGTCGATATTGGCGATGCGCTCGGAGAACTCGATCGCGTCGAACGGCGTCGGCTTGCCGTCGATCAGCACGATGTTGCGCAGATGCAGATCGCCGTGACAGCGTCGGATCGCACCGGCCTCGACGCGGCGCGCCACCAGGTCGAGGAACGGCTCCAGGGATCGTGGCATCGCCTCGGCCAATGCCTCGCTGACCTCGGGATCCAGGCGTGTGCCATGCTCGCGCATCTGCCGCACGTCGGCCGCCACCGAGTGACGGTAGTCGTCCGGGCGTCCGAAGCCGTCGCGGATGGCGGGAAGCGTGTCATGGATGGCTGCGACCCGCGCCCCGAGTGCCGCCATCAGTTCCGGCGTCAGGGCCCCCTTCTCCGCCAGCCGGTCGAACAAGGCCGCATCGTCGAAGCGGCGCATGACCACCAGCCAGTCGACCGCATCGGCTGCCGCTTCTCCCGGCTCGCCCAACACCAGGCCATCAGGCCCGCGCCACACCGGCGCCACGCCGAGATAGATCTCCGGCGCCATTCGTTGGTTGAACTCGAGTTCCGCCCGGCACATGTCGGCGCGGCGGGCCACCGTCGAGAAATCCATGTACGGGAACTTGACCGCACGTTTCAGCTTGTAGGCCCGGTCGGGCGTCAGAAAGACGACCGCCCCGTGCGTGTCGATGCGTTCCGCGGGCGCCAGTCGCCTCTGGAGGAATGCGATGACCTCGGACTGGTCCTCGACCACGAAGGACGGGCGCCCGGCCATCGCGTCAGCGCGCCGCGCCGGGTTCGTAGTCGTTCCAAGGATCGATATGCAGGATCACTTCCGCCTGCGGAAAGGCTTCGCGGATTTCGGCCTCGATCGAATCGCCCATCACATGCGCCCGTCCCAGGGACATGGTGGGCTGGAACACGACATGGAGCTGGATGAACTGGGTAAGCCCGGATGAGCGCGTGCGCAGGTCGTGCACGCTTCGCACGCCCGGGTGGCGCAGAGCCAGATCGAGAATGCGCTGGCGGTCCTCGGCGGGCAGCTCATGATCCATCAGAACGTCGATGGATGTGCGGCCAATCGTCCAGGCGCCCATCACCAGGTAGGCCGCGACGCCCAGCGCGACCGCGAGATCGATCCACGGCTGGCTGAGCCGGCTCGCGGCCACGATGCCGCCGCCGACCGCGATGTTGGTAACGAAATCCGTCGTGTAGTGGGCCTTGTCGGCGCTGATGGCGATCGACCGGGTCATGCGCACGACATAGTTCTGGAAAGTCATGAGCGCGAAGGTCAGGACGATGGCCATGCCGCTCACCAGAATCCCGGTGAATTCCTGCTGCACCGGCCGCGGATGCAGGAACCGGTCGATGACCGTCAGCACCAGCCCGCCCGCAGAGGCCGCGATGAAGCCGGCCTGCGCCACTCCAGCCAGCGCCTCCGCCTTGCCGTGGCCAAAACGGTGATCCTCGTCGGCGGGAACCAGCGCCTGGCGGATGGCCACGAAAGTGATCATCGAACTCACGAGGTCGAGCGCCGAATCGACCAGCGACGACAGCATGCCGATCGAATCCGTCAGCAGCCACGCGAGCGCCTTTGCCACGATCAGGATCGCCGCGACCGACATCGACGCGATGCTGGCGCGCCGCATCAGGCGCGCCGCGACGTCGGGCTCGACCGTTACGGATACAGGGTGCGTGTAGACCACGGAGCACTCGGGTTTGGGCGCGTATACTCCAGCCGATCGTGCAGCCGGAAGGCGCCGTCCTGCCAGAATTCGATGCGCAGGGGCTGGACGCGGAAGCCCGACCAATGCGGCGGACGCGGCACCTTGCCGACGACATGTTTGGCCGTGAACTCCGCCACACGCTTTTCGAGCGCGAACCGGCTTTCCAGGGGCCGGGATTGCTCGGAGGCCCAGGCGCCGATCTGGCTGCCGCGTGCACGGGTGGCGAAATAGGCATCGGCCTCGGCGGGCGTAGTCTCCAAGACCGGCCCTTCGATGCGCACCTGGCGCCGCAGCGACTTCCAGTGGAACAGGAGCGCTGCTTTGGGATGAGCCAGAAGCTGCCGGCCCTTGCGGCTTTCATAGTTCGTGTAGAAGACGAAACCGGAGGCGTCGTAACCCTTCAGTAACACCATGCGGACTGAGGGCATGCCGTCAGCTCCGACGGTGCCGACAGCCACGGCCGAAGGATCGTTCGGCTCACTTTCAGCGGCTTCGGCGTACCATTCGGCAAACAGATCGAGGGGATCGGCTTTCTCACGTATCATGATTACACAATATGGAGGGGCGAGGCGCCTTCCACCACCGGCATCTTGTCCCGCTGCCGCTGCCCCGCTAGAAGCAAGGCATGACTGCAGCCGCACAATTAATGGCCGGAAAAAAAGGCCTGGTCATGGGCGTCGCCAACCACCGGTCGATTGCCTGGGGAATCGCAAAAGCTTGCCACGATCATGGCGCCGAACTCGCCTTCACCTACCAGGGCGAAGCGCTTGAGAAGCGCGTGCGGCCGCTGGCACAGGAGATCGGCAGCGAGCTGGTCCTGCCCTGCGACGTTTCGGACGCCGCCAGCATCGACGCCACCTTCGCCGAGATCGAGAAGAAGTGGGGCGGCCTCGACTTCCTGGTCCACGCCATCGCCTTCTCGAACAAGGATCAGCTGAAGGGCCGGTATCTCGACACCACGCCCGACAATTTCCAGCTGACAATGAATATCAGCTGCTACTCCTTCACCGCCGTCGCCCAGCGCGCCGTGCCGTTGATGAAGGAGGGAGGCAGCCTGCTCACCCTCACCTACTACGGGGCCGAGCGCGTGATGCCCCATTACAACGTGATGGGCGTGGCCAAGGCCGCTCTCGAGGCGAGCGTGCGCTATCTGGCAGCCGACCTCGGCGACCGGAAGATCCGGGTCAACGCCATCTCGGCCGGCCCGATCAAGACGCTGGCAGCCTCGGGCATCGGCGATTTCAACTACATCCTCAAGTGGAACGAGCTGAACGCGCCGCTCAAGCGCAACGTCTCCACCGAGGAAGTCGGCAATGCCGGGCTCTATCTGCTGTCGGATCTCGGCAGCGGCGTGACCGGCGAGGTGATGCATGTCGATGCGGGCTACCATGTCGTCGGCATGATCAAGACCCAGTCGGCCAAGCAGCTCAGCGAGCTGCTCGCCAACTTCGACGACGACTAGGGCGGAGGCCGGCGGCCATGGCCGGCAATAGTTTCGGCACCCTCTTCCGGTTCACGAGCTGGGGCGAAAGCCACGGGCCGGCGATCGGCTGCGTCGTCGACGGCACGCCGCCGCGCATCCCCCTCGATGAGACGGACATCCAGCGCTGGCTGGACAAGCGGCGGCCCGGCCAGTCGCGCTTCGTCACCCAGCGGCAGGAGCCGGACACGGTCAGGATCCTGTCCGGCGTGTTCGAAGGAGTGACGACGGGTACGCCGATTGCGCTGCATATCGACAATGTCGACCAGCGCAGCCGCGACTACGGCGAGATCAAGGACCAGTTCCGCCCCTCCCATGCCGACTACACCTATTTCAGGAAGTACGGCGTGCGCGACTATCGTGGCGGCGGCCGCCAATCGGCCCGCGAGACGGCGGTGCGCGTCGCCGCCGGTGCCATTGCCCGCAAGATCCTGGGCGACGGCACGACGATCCGCGGCGCCGTGGTCCAGATCGGCACCCAGAAGATCGATCGCGCCAACTGGGATTGGGAGGCGACGGCAGACAATCCCTTCTGGTGTCCAGATCGCCAGGCTGCCCAAGGCTGGGAAGGCTATCTCGACGATGTGCGCAAGCGCGGCAGCTCCTGCGGCGCCGTGATCGAGGTCGTAGCCTCGGGTGTGCCGGTCGGGCTCGGCGATCCCGTCTATGACAAGCTCGACGCCGACCTCGCCAAGGCGCTGATGAGCATCAATGCGGTCAAGGGCGTGGAGATCGGCGACGGTTTTGCCACGGCGACCATGAGCGGCGAGGAGAATGCCGACGAGATGCGCATGAAGGACGGCGCACCGTCCTTCCTCAGCAACCATGCAGGCGGCATTCTGGGCGGCATCTCGACGGGCCAGGATATCGTCTGTCGCCTGGCCGTGAAGCCGACGAGTTCGATCCTGTCGACCGTGCGCAGCGTCGATCGGTTCGGCAACGACGTGGAACTGCGGACGAAGGGCCGCCACGATCCGTGCGTCGGCATCCGCGCGACACCCGTGGCGGAGGCGATGATCGCCTGTGTGCTCGCCGACCATCTGCTGCGTCATCGCGCCCAGTGCGGCTGATCCGCCATGGCCGCACATCAGCCCGTGAACGCACGCTACGGGAAGCTGCATAATCTCGGCATGGCTGTCGCCGCGATCGGCATGGGCGCCGCCGCCGTCCTGCATTTCGCGACCAGTCCGCCCGACGCGCCGACACCGTCACCGGCGGACGCACGTTTCGTGCTGTTTACCGTGCTCGCGGCAGCGATGCTCTACTACGCCTACATCGGCGCGACGCGCGCATTCGACCAACGGCCGCAGGTCGTGATCGATCGCGACGGCATCCTGCTGGGATTCGGGCGTAACCGGCGCTTCGCCTGGAGCGATATCCAATGGGTACGCCTGCGCCGCCTCGCCCTCCGGCCCCAGCTCCAGATCGGCCTGTCGCCCGAGGCCTTCATCGCCGCCGATCTGCGGCTGTCGACGTGGAGTCTCGACGACGGGCTGCGGCCCATCGGCGGTGCGCCGGCTGCCGTGCAAGTCCGCGACAATGGGCTCGACACATCGGCGACCGCGATGCTTGACGCTATCCAGGCGTTTCGGCCCAATCTTATCAAGTCCTGATCCGTCGGAGGATCCGCCATGAGGCGGTTTGTCGTTGGCCTGCTCGCAACCATCGGTGCCGTGACGGTACTGCTCGTGGGAGCCGGTCTGTTCTTCGCCGCCCGCGGTCCCCTCGCTACGCGCTCGTTGCCGTCGTCCATGGTCCTGTCGGTCGACCTGCGCTCCCTGCCGCCGGAAACAGTCGCGTCCGATATCCTGAGCGGGCTTTGGGGCGGCGGCACGCACGACATGGTCGACACGGTCCAGGCCTTGTGGCGGGCGGCCGACGATCCGCGCGTCGTCGGCCTCTATGTCGAAATCGGCGACGAGGATGCCGGTCTTGCGCGTGTGCAAGAGCTGCGGGAGGCGATCCAGCGCTTTCGCGGCAAGGGAAAATTCGCGATCGGCTTCGCAGAAGAACTGGGCAGCAGCGGCGACCACGTCGCCGACTACTACCTCGCCTCGGCTCTCGATCGCATATGGCTTCAGCCGAGCGGCGGCTTCGGCATCGCAGGCATCGCCGTCGAGACGCCCTTCGTGAAGACTGGACTGGACAAGCTCGGCGTGCGCATCGAGGGCGGCAAGCGCTACGAATACAAGAGCGCCCCCGACAGCTTGACCAGTGCATCGATGACCGCGCCGGCGCGCGAGAACCTGCAGCAGCTTCTCGACGGGCTCTACGGACAGTTCATCGAGGACGTAGCACGCGAGCGGCACGTTGCGCCGGCGAAATTGCGCCAGCTCTTCGACACCACCCCCTTCGACTCGGAGCGCGCCCGAGCCGAGGGACTCGTCGACAAGATCGGCTACCGCGCCGATGCGATGAACGATGTGTGGCAACGCGCGGGCCGCATGCGCGACCTCGTTTCGCTGTCGGACTATGCCGACGAAGACTGGCACGCCCAGGCCCGCGGCGACGTGATAGGGCTTGTCCGCGTGAGCGGCACGATCGTATCGGGCTCGGTCGGGGACAGCCCGTTCAATGACGACCTGCGCGCTGCGGCAGATGACGTCGTCGATGCCCTAGACGCGGCAGCACAGGCCAAAGAGGTCAAGGCGATCGTTCTGCGCATCGACTCTCCCGGCGGCACCTACCCGGCTGCCGATGCCATGGCCGATGCCGTCGCCCGCGCACGGGCGGCAGGCAAACCCGTCATCGTCTCGATGGGCGACGTTGCGGCGTCGGGAGGATATCTCGCGGCCGTTCGCGCCGATGTAATCGTCGCGGAACCCACGACCATCACGGGATCCATCGGCGTGTTCGGAGTGTGGCCCGTGGCAACGGATCTGCTCGACACGCTTGGCATCACAGTCGATCGCGTCACCGCCGGCGCCAATGCGGGGATGTTTTCCTCGTTCCACCTTCCCTCGGCTTCACAGCGCGCGGCAGTCGGCCGGCAGCTCGATGCCATCTATTCCGATTTCACCCACCAGGTCGGCGAGGCACGCCACCTCGATTCCACCCGTCTCGACGCTGCGGCCCGCGGCCGCGTATTCAGCGGCACCGAGGCCCGCCAGGCGGGCCTGGTCGACGAGCTGGGCGGTCTGGAACTCGCCCTGAGCATTGCCAAGGCAAAGGCGGGCATCGACGAGAGCAGGTCGATCGAGGTGCGGCGTTTCCCGCCCGAAGGCGATCGCCTGCAGCGCATCGTCGACCGGTTCATGCGACTGACGAGTATGGCAACGGACGGACCGAATATCCGGATGCCGCGGGAACTGCGCGACCTGCTGGGCCGCCTGGGTATCGCGGCGCATCCCGGAACGGTGCGCCTGCCGCCGCTGCCGCCGCTCTGGCACTGAGCTCGGGGCTGGAATTCAGCCGGATAGGCGAGTCCGCGTGACCGTCTCCAGCCCACCGGAGACGCGCCGCACAAGGCCGATCTCTTCAACACGACCGTGCATCGGCAGATGCCGACGCTCCACGATGCGCGCCACTTGCTCCGCCTCCGCCGCGCGCTGGAACAGCCCCAGCGTGATATGCGGCTCGAAGGCTTCGTCACCGCCCGACGGATTCAGAGTCTCGTACAGCACGTTCAGTTCCGCCGCACCGTCCGCCGGCACGGCATAGAGGCAGGACACTTTTGCGGGCGGCGGTCGATCGAACCGCACGACCCGGTCGAGCACGAACCAGAAGGGCCGCTGCCGGATCTGCTCGATGGCAGTGCGCAACGCGACCTCTCGTTCGGGCGGTGCGCCAAACACCAAAGTGAAATGCGGGCCGACCAACTCGGCCTCGCCCGGATGGTACTGCGCCCTGAGGCGACGCAGCGCGGTGTCGTCGGCCTCGCTCAGGACCGGCCAGGCGACGACATACAGCACAGTCAGCTGTAGCTCTTGGCCATGCCGAGCGCCGGATCCATCACTGCACCGTAGGGCGGGAACGGATAGCGCAGCCCGTTCCTGCCGAGATGCCCCATGCCGTCGATCGCGCGCAGGAATTCGTCGGGCGGACAGGCCATCAGCAATTCGTCGTCGGCGACGCCACCATAGCGCCGTTCGGCGAAACACGGCAGCGACAACGAGGTCTGCCGCGTGGCGAGCGCCCTGCCCCACGAGTCGGCACAGGCGCTCTCGCCAGTCACCGTGAAGTCGTAGCGGCGATAGCGATGATATTGCAGGCCATTGATGAAATAGATCATCTGGCCGGGCGTGCCGTAGAACAGGCAGACGTCGGGCGGATCGAGGCGGCCCGAGCGCAGGGGCGAGACGGCGAGACCGTTGTAGGTGCCGTGCGGCACGCGCGGCATCTGCGCCTGGTGCGCGGCCGATGCCTCCTTGTTGCCGAACCAGACGCCGTTCATGTGATCGCCGGACAGGAAATCCTCGCCCGGATGGTTGAGGCCGACCACGCCGCCGCAATTGCCGCCGCGCGTATTGTCGACCTGGATGCCGAGCGTGAAGCCGTACCAGCGCGACTGCGTCACCATCTGGCACATGGTGAACTTGAAGCCCTCGGTCGGCCTGCGGATGCCGGGAATCTTCTCCATGTCGACCGGATTCTCGAACAGCTTCATGCCGATCGGCTGGGTGCGGATGCGCAGCAGCTCGATCAGCTTGCCACTCGCCTCGGCCAGCATCTTGCCGTCGATCTTCTCGGGCGGGGTCCAGGGCGCGGTCTTGTAGCCGGGCGGCAGGGTTTGGACGTTCATGCTTCCTCCGTCTTCCTCGGTTCTTGGCGCCTCAGGTGAGGTTGAGCCCGCCATCGGCGATCACGATCTCCCCCGTAACGTAATCGTTGGCGCACAGGGCGGCCACCAGATCGGCGACGTCTTGCGGTTTCGCAGGCCGACGCATCGGTGCCCTGGTATTCCAGAGTTCGTAGGCCGCCTCCCATCCCGCGCTCATCGCCGTGTCGACGAGGCCAGGCGCCACGCAGTTCACGCGGATATCGGGCCCGAGCGTAAGCGCCAGCAGTCGCGTGGCGTGATGCAGCGCCGCCTTGGACACCGCATAGGGGATCGACGAACCCTTGGGCCGGGCGCCTGCATGGGAACCGATATTGACGATACAGCCTGGCCGGCCGGCCTGCGCCGAGGCGCGCAAGGCCTCCTCCGCCTCGGCGACGAGCATCCAGGGCGCGATCAGGTTTACGTCCATCATGCGCCGCCAGACCGCCGCCGTCGCAGCCCTGAGATCGGTATGGGCAAAGCGCGCGACCGCGCCGGCATTGTTCACCAGCACGTCGAGGCGACCGTGACGCGCCAGCACATCCCGTATCAAGGCGCCGGCGCTTTCGACCTGCTCGAGATCGGCGGCGTGATAGCTCGCCCCTGGCAATGCCTCCAGCAACACGGCCGCTTCTGCCGCAGGTCGCCGGCCATGAAGCGCCACGCGATAGCCGTCCTTCGCCAGGCGTCGTGCGATTGCCTCGCCGATGCCCTGGGTCGAGCCGGTGACGAGCGCAACCCGTTCAGACATAGGACTTCAGTGCTTCGAGCGTCTCGTCGGGACGCTCGACCATCATGAAGTGCCCGCAGTTGGAGATCACGACGGCCTTGGCGCCAGCGATGGCAGCCGCCAGAGGTCTGGCCTTTGCGGCCGGCGTCATCAGGTCGCCGTCGCCGAGCACGAGAACGGTCGGACATTTGACGGCTGCCGCGCGTTCGAGGGCATCCTTGTAGGCGTTGCAGGCGGCGAGATCGGCATGGATGACGCCAGGCCTGCTGTGCGACAGCACGGCCAGGGACTCCTGGCGCAGCCAAAGACCCGGCGAGACCATGCCGCCCTTGTGCAAGGCGTTGCCGATCCCCCAGAAGGTCATCAGTTCCTGCACCTTGATCGTGTTGGCCTTGGCCGATTCCAGCATCTCGGGATGGACGGGCATCTCCGCCGCCACGCCACACAGCCCGAGTGCCCTCACCTTCTCGCCGTGACGGCCGGCACAGTCGAGCGCAACAAGCGCGCCCATGGAGTGGCCGACCAGCGCCGCGCTCTTGAGGCCCGCGGCATCGATCAATCGCGCCGTCCAGTCCGCCATGTCGGCGATGCTGTCCAGCACCGGCCCTTCCGACCAACCGTGAGCGGGAAAATCCACGGCAAGCACGCTGCGGCCATGATGGGCGAACCAGCGGGTCTGCAGGCGCCAGCCGGTACGGTCGAAGCCGGCGCCATGGAGGAAGATCACCGCAGGCTTGGCAGGGTCGAACGCCACGCCGCCCGTGGTCGCGAACACCTCGCGACCGTCAACCTTCAGCTTCATGGTCAACCCTTCTGCGAGGCGCGCAGCGCCTGCCCCAAGTCGTCGATCAGATCGTCGGGATCCTCGAGACCGACTGAGAGACGGATCATGCCCTCGCCGATACCGGCAGCTTTCAGTGCCTCGGCATCGAGCTGCGCATGCGTGGTCGAGGCGGGATGGATCACCAGAGACTTGGCGTCACCCACATTGGCGAGATGGGAGAAGAGCTTCAGACGCTCGATGAATCGTCGACCTGCTTCGCGTCCGCCCTTGATGTCGAAGCTGAAGATCGAGCCCGTGCCTTTAGGCAGCAGGCGTTTCGCCAACTCGTGATCCGGATGCTCGGGCAGTTCCGGTGAAGCGATGCGTTCGACGGCAGCATTGCCTTTGAGGAACGCGATCACCTTGCGCGCATTCTCGACATGGCGCGCCACACGCAGCGGCAGCGTCTCCAACCCCTGCAACAGGTAGAAGGCATTCTGCGGCGCGAGGCAGCAGCCGAAGTCGCGCACACCCTCGGCGCGGGCGCGCATGATGAAGGCGTGGGGACCGAACTCCTCGGCAAAGTCGATGCCGTGGTAGCCGGCATAGGGCTCGGTGAGCGTCGGGAACTTGCCCGAGGCCTCCCAATCGAAGCGGCCCGATTCGACGATGACACCGCCGATGGCCACGCCATGGCCGCCCATGAACTTGGTCGCCGAATGGAAGACGATGTCGGCACCCAGCGTCAGCGGCCGGCACAAGATCGGCGAGGCGAAGGTGTTGTCGACCATCAGCGGGATCTTCGCCGCATGGGCGATCTCCGCGATGGCGGGAATGTCGAGCACCTCGCCACCCGGATTGCCGATCGTCTCGCCCAGCAGCAGCCGCGTTTCGGGCCTGATCGCCTTGGCGAAGCCGGCGTGGTCGCGCGGATGGACGAAGGTCGTGGTGATGCCGAACCGCGGCAGGGTCAGCGCCAGCATGTTGCGGGTGCCGCCGTAGAGCGAGGTCGACGCAACGATGTGCCCGCCCGCGCCCATCAGGGTGGCGATGGCGATGTGCAGCGCCGCCTGCCCGCTCGACACGCCGAGTGCACCCGATCCCTCCTCCAACGCGGCAACCCGCTCCTCGAACACCGCGACGGTGGGATTGGAGATGCGGCTGTAGATGTGTCCGCCGACCTCGAGATTGAAAAGGCTGGCCGCATGATCGACGTCGCGAAAGACATAGGACGTCGTCTGGTAGATCGGCACTGCCCGCGCCCCCGTGACCGGGTCGGGATGCTGACCGGCATGCAGCGCCAGCGTATCTGGTTTCAGGAACTTCGCGTCGACCACCTGGGTCTCCCCCTTGGGCCCTCACCGGAGGGCCGGTTCTTTTGCCTTACTGCGCCGTCCAGCCGCCATCGGAGACAAGCTGCGTGCCTTGCATGTTGGAAGCGGTATCGGAGGCCAGGAACACGGCGAGCCCCGCGATCTGCTCCGGCTTCGTAAATTGCAGCTGCGGCTGCTTCTCGGCCAACAGGTTCCGGCTCGCCTGCTCGACCGAGATGCCCTGCTCCTTGGCACGAGCGTCGATCTGCGCCTGCACCAGCGGCGTCAGCACCCAACCGGGGCAGATCGCGTTGCAGGTGACGCCGGTATCGGCGCACTCCATGCCCACGACCTTGGTGAGGCCGACGATGCCGTGCTTGGCCGCGACGTAGGCCACCTTGTGCGCTGAGGCGACAAGGCCGTGCGTGCTGGCGATGTTGATGATGCGGCCCCACTTCCTCGCCTTCATCAATGGAAGCGCCGCGCGGATGGCGTGGAAGGTTGCACTCAGGTTGATGGCAATGATCGCGTCCCACTTCTCGATCGGGAACGCCTCGACCGGCGCTGTGAACTGGATACCGGCATTGTTCACCAGGATGTCGACGCCGCCAAACGCCGTCTGCGTCGCGGCGACGAGGCCGGCAATTTCCGCTGGCTTGCTCATGTCGGCGCCGTTGTATTCGACCCGTACACCGTTCTTCTTCGCTGTCTCCTCGCGCAGCTTCGCGATCGCAGCTTGATCGCCGAAACCGTTGAGCATGACGTTGCAACCTTGCGCAGCAAAGGCTTCTCCAACGGCGCGGCCGATGCCGCTGGTCGAGCCGGTGACGATGACGGACTTGCCCTTGAGCGACATGACTACCTCTTGAAGAGCGACGCCGCTGCGGACGCGTGGCTCTGCTTGGCCTTGATCTTCGCTTCGACCCGCTCGATCTCGGCCTTCAGCGCCGCGACGTACTCCTTGAGGCTCTCGACACTCATCTCGTCGAGATTCAGGAGCTTGGTCTTCTTCTGGCGGGGATCGAGATCGTCGAGGTCGAAGGCCATGGCGTGACTCCACGGAAGCGGCTAATGGAGACCTACCATCGCTCCCACAGAACCGAAAGGCCGACCATGAGCGCGCTTCCCGCCACCATGTTGTGCGTCGAGATCAAAAGCCCGGGCGGTCCCGAGGCGCTGGTGCCGGCCGAGCGGCCTGTGCCGCAGCCCAAGGCCGGCGAGCTCCTGATCAAGGTCTCTGCCGTCGGCGTCAATCGTCCCGATCTCGCGCAGCGGGCCGGCGCCTACCCGCCGCCGCCGGGCGCCTCCGATCTGCCCGGTCTCGAATGCGCCGGCACGGTGGCGGCACTTGGCGCGGGTGTCAGCGGCTGGACCGTGGGCGACGCCGTCTGCGCGCTGACGCCGGGCGGCGCCTATGCCGAATACTGCACAGTGCCCGCACCGCAATGCCTGCCGCCGCCCAAGGGCTTCGACATGCTGCATGCCGCCGCGTTGCCGGAGAACTACTTCACCGTCTGGCACAATCTTTTCGAGCGCGGCCAGCTCAGGGCCGGCGAATCGGTGCTGATTCATGGCGGCGCAAGCGGCATCGGCACGACGGCAATCCAGCTCGCCAAGGCCTTCGGCGCAACGGTCTTCACCACCGTCCGGAATGCCGAGAAGGCTCAGGCCGTGGTCAAGCTCGGCGCCGACCACGCCGTCCTCTACAAGGACAACGATTGGGCTGCCGAGGTGAAGAAGCTCTCGGGCGGGGTCGACGTCGTGCTCGACATGGTGGCCGGCGACTATCTCCCGAAGAACCTGCAGCTCCTGAAGCAGGACGGCCGCTGCGTGGTGATCGCCTTGCAGGGCGGCGCCACCGCCACCATCAGCGCCGGCCTGGTGATGGTGAACCGGCTCACGCTTACCGGTTCGACGTTGCGACCGCAGAGCATCGAGAACAAGGGCCGCATGGCGCACGGCCTGAAGGAGAAGGTCTGGCCGTTGCTCGAGACCGGCAGGATCCGGCCGATCCTCTACAAGACCTTCCCGCTCAGGGATGCGGCGGGTGCACACGCAGAACTCGAGCGCGCGAACCATGTCGGCAAGGTGATGCTGACGGTCTGATACCAGCAGACCAAAGAAAAAGGGGCGATGCCGTGCGTCGCCCCTCTTGCATCCGATCAGATCGGGTAAGTGATCCGATCACCCATCTTGGTCGTGGTGCATCTCGTCGGCTGGATCGACGGCCGGCTGGTCGGCCTCGGCGGGATCGACCGCCTCCGTCTCCGGCTCCAGCGGAGCCAGCCCCGCCTTCTTGCGGGCAGCATCTTCGCGGGCCGCCTTGCGCCGGGCGCGGTCGACAGCGTCGTTCAGATCCTTGAGCGTGCACAGGCCGAGCGTCACGGGGTCGCGCGGCCGGACGTTCTGCATGTTCCAGTGGCTACGGTCGCGAACCGACTGGACCGTGCTCTTGGTCGAACCGACCAGCTTGGCCACCTGGCTATCCTGCAGCTCAGGATGGACCTTCAGCAGCCAGGCAATGGCATCCGGCCGGTCCTGGCGCTTGGCGACCGGCGTATAGCGCGGTCCCTTGGAGCGCGCCGCAGGCTCGGGCACATCGCGCACGCTGAGCTTCAGTCGCCCCGCCGGATCAGCCTCGCAGCGCTTGATCTCTTCCTTGGTGAGCTGCCCGTTGGTGGTCGGGTCGAGCCCGGTCATGCCGCCCGCGACTTCGCCATCGGCGATCGCCTGGATTTCGAGCGGATGCAGGCCGGTGAAGGCCGAGATCTGGTCGAACGTCAGGGTCGTATTCTCGACGAGCCAGACGGCCGTCGCCTTGGGCATCAACACTTGCGACATCGATTTCACTCTCCTGCGCCCGGATATAGAGACGCAGCCAGCACACGCCAACCTCAAAAGCGCCCCCCAAGGCCGGCCGCGGGGATAGGAACAAAAGGAAACGGCCGGGAATAACCCCGGCCGCCCCTCGGAAATTACGGTCGGATCGTTTACTGGAGGACGATCACGACGCGGCGGTTCTGCGGCTCGCGGACGCCGTCGGCGGTCGGGACCAGCAGGCCCTGCTCGCCCT
>JAFEFG010000059.1 GCA_018240685.1 Pseudomonadota bacterium
GAACTGGCGGTCGAGCCGCTGCTGCGTTTCGCCAAAGCCGGCAAGCCGTTCGCGGTGTCGCTCACGCCGGCGGCCGACAAGTCGCTGGCGCTGCTGACCGCTGCCGGCGTGCCCGCCTTCCGCCATCCCGAATCCTGTGCCGAGGCGATGGCGCTCTGCCTGCTGCGGCCGGCCCCGCAGGCCGAGCCGACAGTCGAGCCGCCGACGCCGGCGGCCCTGGCGGCGCTGGAAGCCGGCCGCGCCTCGGGCTTCGATGAACGCCGGGCGGCGGCACTGTTCGCCGCGCTGGGTGTGCCGATGGCCAGGGCCGTGGCGGTGCCCGATCCGCGGCGGGTTTCCGCCGCCGTTGCCGAAGTCGGCGCGCCGGTGGCGCTCAAGATCCTGTCGGCCGACGTTCCGCACAAGACCGAGGCGGGCGGCGTCGCGCTGGGGCTCCCGGATGGGCAGACGGCCGCGCTGGCGGCGCGCGAGATCGAGAAGCGGGTGAAGCGGCATGTGCCCGGCGCGCGGCTCGACGGCTTCCTGGTGCAGAAGATGGAGCGCGGTCTCGCCGAGGTGATCCTGGGCTTTCGCCGCGATCCGCTGGTGGGACCGACGGTGACGGTCGGCCTGGGCGGCGTGCTGGCCGAGATCTACAAGGATGCGGCCACGCGCATTGCGCCGGTCGACACGGCCGAGGCGCGCCGCATGGTCGAGGAGGTGAAGGGCCTGGCCACCCTCCGCGGCTACCGCAACCTGCCGCGGGGCGACGTGTCGGCGCTGGCGCAGGTCATCGCCGCCTTCTCGCATCTGGCCCATGCCGGCTTCGCCGACGTCGTGGAGGCGGAGATCAATCCGCTGCTCGTGAAGCGCGAGGGAGAGGGCGTGGTCGCGGTCGACGGGCTGGTCGTGCTGTCGCCCAGTCGTTGACGGCCGGAATCGGCGTCTCGAGGCCCCGGCGGGTAGAATGGAGGCATGCCGCCGACCCGCGCCTGGTGCCCCGCGCCGCGTTTCCGTGAAAGCCACCCGCTTCAAGAGGGCCGCTCGACGCTCGGTTCCTTTTTATTTCCCTTTTTAAAAGCGTCAGGTCGACCATACCGACCTGCCTCGTTCCGGTCCGTCGATCGGGGCTGGATGTCAGATGAAGCGCGCCCCGGCAGCTTCGAAAAGCTGCCGGAAGTCGTCGAGCACGAAATAGGTGTTCTGCAGCTTGTCGATCTCGTAGGGCCGCCGCATCACGCGGTCGGCGTCGAACGGCAGGCGCTCGACGCCCTCGTCCTCGATCGCATGCCGCACCTCGCTGGCGGAGGAGAGGATGCCGGCGCCGTAGATCTTGAGGCCGGCGGGCGTGCGGATGAGGCCGAACTCGGCCGTGTACCAGTAGAGCCGCGCCAGAAGGTCGATCCGGGGGCCGGCCTCGATGCCGCGCTGGCCGTAGAGCTGCATGTAGTCGGCGAAGACGGGATTGCCGAGCAGCGGCACGTGGCCGAAGAAATCATGGAACAGGTCGGGCTCGACCAGATAGTCGATCTCCGATCGCTTGCGGATCCACACCGTGACCGGGAAGCGGCGGTTGGCGAGATGGCCGTAGAAGGCCGCATCCGGAATGAGCCCCGGCACGCCCACGATGCGCCAGCCGGTGAGGCGCTCCAGCCGGTCGCTGACAGCCTCGAAATCGGGGATAGCGGTGCCGATTTCCAGCGCCTGCAGGCCGTCGACGAACTCGCGGCAGGCATGGCGCCGGGCCAGCGCCGTCTGACGGTCCGCCAGCAACCGCCACACCGCCTGATCCTCGGCGGAGTAGTCGGCGGAATCCTGCGGCACGGTCCAGTCGGATGCCTTGGCGCCGTAGTCGCCGCGCAGGGTCGTCAGGGCCTCGAACGTGTCCATGCCGCAAACTATGGACGCGCGGGCCGGAGCGAATCCCGGCGAAATCGACGCTGATGGCGGCGGTTTCTGGTGGTATTCTCCAATAAATCATCAGGTAAGAGGTGAATTCACCCTATGACGCTCGACGACATCGACAAGCGCATCGTCGCGGCCCTCCAGGCCGAGGGGCGGCTGCCGATCGTGGAGCTGGCCGATCGGGTCGGCCTCTCGCCGACGCCCTGCCAGCGGCGCCTGAAGCGGCTGGAGGAGGAGGGCGTCATCGCCCGCTATGCCGCGCTGGTGCCGCCCGAGGCCATGGGCATCGCCCTTCAGGCCCTGGTGGAGGTCACGCTCGAGGACCACTCCGAGAAGACCGTCGAGGCGTTCGAGGCCGCGATCCGGGCCCGGCCGGAGGTCGTGGCCTGCTATGCCATGACGGGCGACATGGATTTCCTGGTCCATGTCTTCGCCGCCGACCTGGCGCAGTTCAGCGAGTTCGCCATGAAGGCGCTGCTGCGCATGCCCGGGGTGAAGGGCACGCGGTCGTCCTTCATCATGCAGGCGGTGAAGAACGAGCTTGCCTGGGCACCAAGCGCGCCAAAAGCCCCGTCGCAAAAGCGCGTGAGGTAGACCCTGCCCGCAATGGCCTTTCGGGCCTGCCCCGTTATGATGGGTTGGGTGCCACAATTCGGAGCAATTCATGTCTGTCCTGCCGCGTTCGCTTGAAATCCAGTCCGAGATCGCCGCGATCCGTCGCGACATCCATGCCCATCCCGAACTGGCCTACGAGGAAACCCGGACGTCGGACATCGTGGCCGCCAAGCTGCAGGAATGGGGTCTCGAAGTGACCCGCGGCCTCGGCAAGACGGGCGTCGTCGGCACCCTGCGCAGGGGAAACTCGGTCAAGTCGGTCGGCCTGCGCGCCGACATGGACGCGCTGCCGATGGACGAGCGCAACGACTTCGCCCATCGCTCCCAGAACAGCGGCCGCATGCATGCCTGCGGCCATGACGGCCACACCGCCATGCTGCTGGGCGCGGCCAAGATCATGAGCGAGGCGAAGAATTTCGAGGGCGCCGTCCACTTCATCTTCCAGCCGGCCGAGGAGGGCGGCGGCGGCGCCAAGGCGATGATCGAGGACGGGCTGTTCGAGAAGTTCCCCTGCGACGGCGTGTTCGCGATCCACAACAAGCCCGGCCTGCCGCTGGGCCATATCGTGACCCGCCCCGGCCCGCTGCTGGCCGCCGCCGACCGCTGGGACATCCGCATCACCGGCAAGGGCGGCCACGCCGCCCATCCGCACGGCACGCTCGATCCGATGGTGGCGGGTGCCGGCATCGTGATGTCGCTGCAGACCATCGTGTCGCGCAACATCGATCCCATCGATTCGACGGTGGTCACGGTCGGCTTCTTCAAGGCCGGCTCGGCCTATAACGTCATCCCGGGCGAGGCGCATATCGGCGGCACCACCCGCACCACGACGCCGGAGAACCGGGCGCTGGTGCGTCGCCGCATCGAGGAGATCTGCAAGGGCGCCGAAGCCATGTACGGCGTGAAGGTCGAGATGGAGCACAATCCGGGCTATCCGCCGACCATCAACAACGCCGCCCGCGCGCGCTTCGCCGTCGACGTCGCGGCCGGCATCTGCGGCGAGGGCAACGTGCAGGACAGCGTCCGCCCCAGCATGGGTGCGGAGGATTTCTCCTACATGCTGGAGCAGGTGCCGGGCGCCATGGTGTGGCTGGGCAACGGCGGCAGCGGCGACAACGCGGTCAGCCTGCACAACCCGCGCTACGACTTCAACGACATGGCGATCCCCTTCGGCGTGAGCTTCTTCGTGCGCACCGCCGAGCGGTTCCTGACGGAAAATCCGCCGGCCTGAGCCGGCGTTCCCGGCCTGCGGTCCCCGGCGATCCCAACCGGCACTTCATGGAATTCTTCCGGGTCTACGGCCGGGTCATCGGGCTGCTGAAGGACGAGCGGGGGCTGGCGATCGCGCTCGCCCTCGCCAACGTCGCGGTGGCGGCGCTGCAGTTCTACGAGCCGGTGCTGTTCGGCAAGGTGGTCGACCTGCTGTCGAACGCAAAGAGCGAGTCCACCGACACGCTGTGGCGCCATGCGCGCGAACTGCTCGTGCTGTGGGCGGCCGTCGGACTTGGCGGCATCGTGGCGAACATCGTGGTGTCGCTGCAGGCCGACCGCATGGCCCATCGCCGCCGCCTGGGCGCGATGGCGCGCTATTTCGAGCATGTGCTGATGCTGCCGTTCGCGTTCCACAACGCCCAGCATTCCGGCCGGCTGCTGAAGGTGATGCTGACCGGCGTCGACCACCTGTTCGGCATCTGGCTGAGCTTCTTCCGCGAGAACCTCGCCACCTTCGTGGCGCTGTTCGTCATGCTGCCGCTCAGCCTGCTGATGAACTGGCGGCTGGGGCTGCTGCTGATCGTGCTGATCGTGTTCTTCGCCGCCGCCAATGCCTGGGTGGTCGGCAAGACCGACCGGCTGCAGGCCGAGGTGGAGGACTTCCACGGCCAGCTCGCCAGCCGGGCGGGCGACGCACTGGGCAACATCCACCTGATCCAGAGCTTCGTGCGCCTGGCCTCCGAGGCGGGCGAGATGCGCCGCATCATCGGCCAGACGCTGGCGGCGCAGTATCCGGTGCTGAACTGGTGGGCGCTGCTGTCGGTGCTGACGCGCGCCGCCTCGACCATCACCGTCATCCTGATCTTCGTGCTGGGCACCTGGCTCTACACGCGCGGCGAGGCGACCGTCGGCCAGATCGTGAGCTTCATGGGCTTCGCGGCCATGCTGATCGGCCGCATGGACCAGGCATCGGGGTTCGTGAGCCGGATCTTCTTCCAGATGCCGGCGCTGGCGGAGTTCTTCCGCGTCATCGACCACCAGTCGACGGTGCCGGACAAGCCCAACGGCATCGACATCGGCCGTGCCCGCGGCGAGGTCGATTTCGAGGACGTGAGCTTCTCCTATGACGGCGTGCGGCCGGCGCTCCGGCACTTCACCCTGCACGTGCCGGCCGGGTCGACCGTCGCCTTCGTCGGGCCGACGGGCGCCGGCAAGAGCACGGCGCTGTCGCTGCTGCACCGCATGTGGGACCCGCAGTCGGGGGTCATCCGCATCGACGGCGTCGATCATCGCGACCTCAAGCTCGAGTCGCTCCGCCGCAACATCGGCGTGGTGTTCCAGGACTCGACGATGTTCTATCGCTCGATCGCCGACAACCTGCGCATCGGCAAGCCGGAGGCGACGCAGGCGGAGCTCGAGGAAGCGGCGCGGCTGGCCGAGGCGCACGACTTCATCCAGCGCCAGCCCGAGGGCTACGAGACGCAGGTCGGCGAACGCGGCGCGACCCTGTCCGGCGGCGAGCGCCAGCGCCTCGCGATCGCCCGCGCGCTCCTCAAGGATCCGCCGATCCTGATCCTCGACGAGGCCACCAGCGCGCTCGACTCGGTGACGGAAGCCCGGATCCAGAAGGCGCTGAAGGTGCTGATGAAGGGCCGCACGACCTTCGTCATCGCCCATCGCCTGTCGACCATCCGCGAGGCCGATCGGATCGTCGTGTTCGAGCAGGGGCGGATCGCCGAGCAGGGCCGCTATGCCGAGCTGATCGAAAAGGGGGGCGCCTTCGCCCGGCTGGTGGCGACCCAGCAGGTCGGCATGGAATCTGCCTGATATCCCCTTGGCGGAGGGACGCGGCCCGCCTAAGAGTCGCGCAGGGCAGAAAAATCGGGGGAACCGGCATGTACAGGGGGCTGAAGGCACTGGGACTCGCGGCTGTGGGCGCGCTGCTGGCGGCGCTGCCGGCGGCGGCGGAGACGCCCGTCAGGTTCACGTTGGACTGGGTGTTCCAGGGCCCGACATCGCCGTTCCTGGTGGCGCTCGAGAAGGGCTACTACAAGGCCGCGGGCCTCGACGTGACCATGGATCCGGGCCAGGGCTCGGCGGGGACCGTCCAGCGCATCGCCACCGGCGCCTATCAGATCGGCTTCGCCGACGTGAACGCCACCATCGAGTACAACGCCAAGAACCCGGGCAAGGAAATCCTGTGCGTCTTCATGGCCTACGATTTCGCGCCCTTCGGCGTCTATGCGCTGAAGAAGAGCGGGATCAAGGGGCCGAAGGACCTCGAGGGCAAGAAGCTCGGCGCCCCGGTGTTCGACGCCTCGTTCCGTCTGTTTCCCGCCTTCGCCAAGAAGAACGGCATCACCAAGTGGGAACACGTGAACCTGACGCCGCAGCTGCGCGAGCAGAGCCTGGTGCAGGGCACGGTCGATTTCATCTCCGGCCACTACTTCTCGTCGATGCTCGACCTCAAGGCGCGCGGCGTGAAGTTCGACGACATCGTCGCCATGCGCTACGTCGACTACGGCCTCGATCTCTACGGCAACGGCATCGTGATCTCGCCCGACATGGCCAAGGACGAGAAGACGGTGAAGGCCTTCATCGCCGCGACGATCAAGGGCTGGAAGGACGTCATCAAGGACAACAAGCTCGGCGTCGCTGCGGCCAAGAAGCGCGATCCGCTGATCGACGAGGCGCTGGAGCTCGAGCGGCTGCAGATCTCGCTGCAGACGAACGTGTTGACGCCCTACGTGAAGGCCAACGGCATGGGCGATGTCGATCCCGAGCGTCTGGCCCGGTCGGTGAAGCTGGTCTCCGAGGCCTTCGGTCTGCCGCAGGCCCCGGCGCCGGACAAGGTCTTCACCGACAAGTACCTGCCGCCCAAGGCCGACCGCATGGTGGCGCAGTGACGGCGCGTCTTCCTCCCCTGCCGGTCGGGGGAGGGATGACGGAATGACCTTCGTCGATCTCAGGGGCGTCAGCCTGACCTACCGTCTCGGCAAGGAGACGACGCTGGCGCTGGCCGATGCGACCCTGTCGGTGGACAAGGGCGAATTCGTCGCCGTGGTCGGCCCCTCGGGCTGCGGCAAGTCGACCATCATGAAGCTGGTGACCGGCCTGCTGCCGCCCACCTCCGGCCACGTGAAGGTCGCGGGCCGGACCGTGACGAAGCCGATCAAGGGCGTCGGCATGGCGTTCCAGAACCCGACGCTGATGCCGTGGCGGACCACGATGGGCAACATCCTGCTGCCGATGGAGGTCGTCGAGCCGCACAAGCGGCGCTTCCGCCGCCACCGCGCCGAGTACGAGGCGAAGGCCATGAGGCTTCTCGGCACGGTCGGGCTGACCGATTTCGCCGGGAAGTATCCCTGGCAGCTTTCGGGCGGCATGCAGCAGCGCTCCAATCTCTGCCGCGCGCTGATCCACGAGCCCGAGCTGCTGATGCTGGACGAGCCGTTCGGCGCGCTCGATGCCTTCACGCGCGAGGAGCTGTGGGGCGTCATGCAGGCGCTGTGGCTGGAACGGCGCTTCACCGGCATCCTGGTGACGCACGACCTGCGCGAGGCGGTCTATCTCGCCGACACCGTCTTCGTGATGAGCCGTCGCCCCGGCCGCATTGTGCTCGCCCGCCGGATCGACCTGCCGCGTCCGCGTACGCTGGAAACGACCTTCGAACCGCACTTCGTCGAGATCGTCCACGAGCTGCGCGACCGCATCCACCAGGAGCACGCCGCATGAGCGACTGGCGTCGCAACGCGCTCCGCATCGCCATGCCCTGGATCGCGATCGCGATCCTGCTGGCGATCTGGGAGATCGCCTGCATCGCCTTCGACGTGCCGGAGATCCTGCTGCCGCGGCCGACCAAGGTGTTCAGTGTCTTCGTGGCGCGCTTCGACATCCTGATGGCCTTCTGCTGGGACACGCTGTGGACGACGCTGGTGGGCTTCCTGTTTGCGATCGCGGGCGGCATGCTGATCGGGCTGGCGATCGGCGCCTCGCCCTTCGTCTATTCCGGCCTCTACCCGCTGCTGATCGCCTTCAATGCCATTCCCAAGGTGGCGCTGGTGCCGATCCTGATGATCTGGGTCGGCGTCGGCGCCGCACCGGCCGTGGTGACGGCGTTCGTGATCAGCTTCTTCCCCATCGTGGTCAACGTCGCCACCGGGCTCGCCACCATCGAGCCCGAGATGCGCGACGTGCTGCGGTCGCTGGGGGCGACGCGGACCGAGATCCTGGTCAAGGTCGGCATTCCGCGCGCCATGCCCTACCTGTTCGCCAGCCTGAAGGTCGCGATCACGCTTGCCTTCATCGGCTCGGTGATCTCCGAGACCGTGGGCGGCAATCGCGGCATCGGCTTCCTGATGCTGTCGGCCAGCGCCCGCAACGACACGCCGACCACCTTCGCCGGCCTGTTCGCGATCGCGATCATGGGCGTGGCCATGTATGCCGTCTGCGCGCTGGTGGAAAAGCGCATGACCCGCTGGGCCTTCCGCGGCGAACTTGTGAGCTGAAGTGGCGATCTTGCAGCGAGACAGGCACCAGCCTGCAGGATTGCGTGCGGGTTTGCGTTGGACAAGATCGAGAGCGGTTGCCTAGAATCGATCATTGAACCGGGATCGGATCGAGTGCCTGTGCTTTGCGTATCAAGGGAAGGCGCTACGTTCTGCTCACGCGAGGCAGCGTTCGCCAGGGCTCCTGGGGAACGCTGCGGCGGGTGCGCGGGCGTCCGGGTCCCCACCAAGGAGAGCAGGAATGCGCAATGTAGTAGTCATCGCGGCCGTGGCCGCAGCCGGCCTGGTCGGGGGCTGCGACAAGCCGCTGACAACCCCTCAGAAAGGTGCGATCACCGGTGCCGCGTTGGGCACGGGTATCGGCATGGTTTCAGGCGCGTCGTTCCCCGTCGTTGTCGGGGCGGGCCTGATCGGCGGCGCGGCCGGTTACATCACCGGCAACGTCATTGACGACAACAAGAAGTAGAGCTGGAGCGCAGAATCATGAAGCGAATCATCATCGCAGGCGCCCTTGCCCTGGTCGGCGCGGCATCGACCGCGCAGGCGGCCACCTGGAAGTTCGACGACGCGGCCTACGTCACCTGCCGCGAGGCACATGCCATGCAGCCCAAGGCCCGCATCGAGCTGGCGATGTTCCTGGCCGAGCATGCTGCAAAGCGCCATGGCGTGGCGATCCCCGAGGATGCACGGGGCGGTGAGCTCGGCGTTCTGGTGCGCGGCGGCTGCACGCTGGCGCCCGACGCCTATCTCTTCACGGTCATCGATCGCGCGATCATTGCCGACGAGAGCAATCTGCCCAAGCGGTAGCGCGGCGGCACCCCTGTCATTGCATTGGACGGACCGCGGGCGGACAGCCCGCGGTCCGTCTTGATTCCTGCTTCCTACTTGTCGGCGACCGCGCCCGCTTCCTTGCGCGCCTGCTGAACCGCCTCGCGCGCGGCCTTGGCCATCAGGCCCGAATCGTTGGCGATGGTCACGAGCCGGAATCCCCTGCTGATCATCTTGGCGGCGTAGCTCGCGGTGCCGTTGTGGATGCCGGCGAACAGGTTGCGCTTCTTGATGGCCGCCAGCAGCTTGTCGTAGATCGCCAGCACCTGCGGCTCCTCGCGGTCGAGGATCGGCTTGAGGCCCAGCGACAGGCCGAGGTCGGACGGTCCGATGTAGATGCCGCTGACGCCCGGTACGTCGAGGATGGCGTCGATGTTGTCGACCGCTTCCTGGGTCTCGATCATGGGGATGACCAGCACTTCGTCGTTGGCGGTGGCTTGGTAGGGCGTCGCCTCGCCGTAGGCGCCGGCGCGGATCGGGCCGTTGGAGCGCTTGCCCTTGGGCGGGTAGAGGCAATAGGAGACCAGCGCCTTCGCTTCCGCCGGCGTGTTCACCATCGGGCAGATCACGCCCCAGGCGCCGCCGTCCAGAACCTTGCCGACGATCCCGGGCTCGTTCCACGGCACGCGCACAAGCGGCGTCACCGGATGCTTGTCCATGGCCTGGAAGCACTGCACCATCGACATGTAGTCCTGCACGCCATGCTGCATGTCGACCGTGACGCTGTCCCAGCCGCACTGCGCCATGGTCTCGGCCGAGAAGCCGTTCGGAATGGCAAGCCAGCCGTTGACGCAGGCCTTGCCGGCCTGGAGGCGCTTCTTCAGCATGTTCGACGACATTTCGGCGTTTCCTCGCTCCAGTTTGAAGACGCCGCAGTCTACACAGCCACAGGAAGAGTCGTGACGGTTTTGTTGTTGCGCGCCGGACGCCTGGCCGTCGATCTCGCACCGCATGCCGGCGGCTCGATCGCCCGCTTCAGCGTCGACGGCGTCGACGTGCTGCGGCCCATGGCGGCCGCGGACATCGACGCCGGCCGCGGCAACGAGGCGGCCGCCTATCCGCTCGTTCCTTTTTCCAATCGCATCGCGAACGGCCGCCTCGACTTCGAAGGGGAGGTCTTCCGGCTGGCGCGCAATTGGCCGGGCGTGTGCCACCCCATGCACGGCGACGGCTGGTCGCACGCATGGACAGTCGCGCACGCGGACGGGCAGGTAGCGGAGATCGTCTACGAACACGAGCGTGCCGGCGCGCAGGGAGGTTGGCCGTTCCGCTACCGCGCGCGGCAGCGCTACTGCCTCGAGGCCGACCGGCTGGTGGTCGCGATGGCTTTCGAGAACCTGGAGGACCGGCCCGTGCCGGCGGGGCTCGGCTTGCATCCGTTCTTCGTCCGCGAGGCGGATACCGAGCTTTTCTGTCGTTGCCAGGCCGTCTGGCGCACCGATGCCGAGGTGCTGCCGGTGGAGCGCATCCCGGTGCCGGCGGCGTGGGATTTCGGCACGTCCCGGCGCGTGAACGAGGTTGCGCTCGACAACTGCTTCGATGGCTGGGACGGAAAGGCCGTCGTTGTCTGGCCTCGTCGTCGCCTGCGCCTCGACCTCGAGGCATCCGAGCCGTTTCGCCATCTCGTGATCTATGTGCCGCCCGCCCAGGCGTATTTCTGCGTCGAGCCCGTGAGCCATGCCAGTGGCGACGTGGGAACTCTGCCGTTGGGACCAGGCGCGGTACGCACGGGTGAGATCGTTTTCCGGCTATCTGATCTGTGAGGGAAGCATGTCGTCGTTTGCCATCTATCCGAGCCTCAAGAACCGTACCGTCTTCGTCTCGGGCGGCGGCTCCGGGATCGGCGCCTCGATCGTCGAGCATTTCGCCGCGCAGGGATCGAAAGTCGGCTTCGTCGATATCGACGAGAAGGCGTCGACTGCGCTGGTGAAGAAGATCGAGGCGGGCGGGCACGGCTCACCGTTGTTCCTGAAGACCGACGTGCGCGATGTGAAGGCCTATCAGGCCGCCATTGCCGAAGCGGCGGCGAAGCTCGGTACGATCACGGTCCTCGTCAACAACGCAGCGCGCGATGACCGCCACGATCTCAAGGACGTCACGCCGGAATTCTGGGACGAGCGCATCGCCGTCAATCTGCGTCACCAGTATTTTGCCGTCCAGGCGGTTGCACCGGGCATGAAGGCCGCGGGCGGCGGCTCGATCGTGAACTTCAGTTCGGTCAGCTACCACACCATGACGGCACGGCTGTCGATCTATCAGGCGGCGAAGGCGGCGGTGATCGGCATGACCCGCGGTCTTGCCCGCGATCTCGGACCCGACCGGATCCGCCTCAATGCCATCACGCCGGGCTGGATCATGACGCAGCGTCAGATCGACCTCTGGCTGACGCCCGCGGCGGAGGCCGATCTGATGAAGGCGCAGTGCCTCAAGGAAAAGGTCTATCCGCCCGATATCGCGCGCATGGCCCTCTGGCTCGCCTCCGACGACAGCCGCCTTGTGACCGCCCAGAATTTTGTCGTCGATGGCGGCCGCATGTAGCGGTTGCGTAATTGCAATGCCACGAAGGTCGCCTACATCCAGCGGGTTCGACACTCGAACCGCAGGAGGCACTGATGGCTGAGCATCTTCCGAAGCCCTTCACCTCTACCCCCCTGGTCCCGTTCGCCGGCGAGCTCGACCAGTTCCTCAATCGCATGATGCGGAGCTGGCCCTTCGGCTGGCTCGATACGGTGGGCGCCTCGCAGTTTCCGGCGCTGCGCGCGTTCGAACCGGCGCCGAAGATCGAGGTCAAGGAGAACGGCACCGCCTACACGCTTTGTGTCGAGATCCCGGGGCTCGACCAGAACGACGTCAAGGTCCGGGTCGAGGACGGTCTGCTGACCGTGAGCGGCGAGAAGAAGGTCGAGCGGACCGACGAGAAGACGCATTATTCGGAGCGCAGCTACGGCAGTTTCACGCGCTCCTTCCGGCTGCCGGCCGACGCCGACAAGGACGGCATCTCGGCGCACTACGGCAAGGGATTGCTGATCTTGGATATTCCCAAGCTCGGCAACGGCGATGCCGGTGCCAAGGAGATCGAGGTCCAGCCGTCCTGAGCGGCGCGACGGCGGCCTAGAGGCCGGCCTCGGAGATCCAGTCTGCCAACAGGGCGGCCAGCTCATGCGGCCGTTCGAGCGGCGCCATGTGGCCGCAGTCCTCGATGATGTCGAAGCGGGCGTGCGGCAGGTGCTGCGCCATGCGCTCGGTTTCGGCGAAGGACCGCAGCCGATCCTGGCGGCAGGCGACGACCAGCGCCGGGCAGGCGATACGTTCGAGGTCGGCATAGCCGTCGTTGCGCACCAGCGCCGCCTGGCGGGCGCGCACCTCGGGGCCGAGGCGTCGCTGCATGCCGCGCAGCCGGTCGAGGAGGACGGGATCGCGCTCCCGGTCGGGGTGCAGGCCCATGGCGACGCCGCCCGCCCCGGGCGCGCGGTTGCCGGGCAGGTAGCCCTGCCTGCGACGCTCGGTCTCTTCCTTGGTATAGGCGCGGGCCGAACTCGCGACGAAAGCGACGCCGCGCACCCGTTCGGGCGCCAGCAGGGTCAGCACGCGGGCGACGAATCCTCCCATGGAGAAGCCGATCAGCACGAACCTGTCGGGCGATTCGCCCAGGACGCGGCGAGCCATCCCTTCGAGCGTGTCGTCCTGGTAGACGTTCCCGTAGTGGAGGCGTCCAAGCCTTTCGAGATCGGGCAGCATGTCGGCCCACAGGTCGGCATCGCACATGAAGCCGGGGAGGAGGACGAGGTCGCGCACGATCTGCTCTTCGGCTCCGGAGCTACGTTTCGATCAGCCAGCGGCGCTCGCTGACGAACCGGGCGGTGGCCAGGCCAAGCGCCATGGCGCCGACGACGAAGGCGACGACGACGGCCGCCTGCAGCCCGCGTTCGACGTTGCCCTGGCTGAAGAGGACCGTCGCCTGAAAGGCGAAGCTGCCCGGGACCATGATGATGATGCTGGGTACGCTCAGCACCATCCGCGGCTGCCGCAGCGGTATCTTCGCCAGCGACGCCAGCACCCCCGCCGTGAAGGCGCCGACGAAGGTCGCGGAAGCCAGGCTTATTCCCGCGTCATGGAGTGACAGGCGCAGCACGTTGCCCACCAGGGTGAGGAGGCCGACCACCCAGGCGACGCGCCACGGGCTGTTGTAGAGGAGGGCGAAGCCCACACCGCCAAGGAAGCTCGCGATGCCGCGCAGGAGCAGCACCAGGGCCGGGTTTGCCGGCATCGCCGCGGGTTGCGGCAGGCTGTAGCCCGCGATGGTGACAACGATGCCGAGGCCGAAGGCTGCCGCGACGATCAGGGTGCCGCCATAGGCCAGCCGTACCACGGCGGCACGTGTCTGGCGCTGCAACAGGTCGAGCAGGGCGGCCACCAGCGGGAAACCCGGAATCAGGAACAGCACCGACGAAAGGATGCCGATGCCGTGCCGGCTGGCGTCGCCGGCATCCGCCAGCACCGACGACAGGAGATAGTAGACGCCGGCCGCGACGAAGGCGCAGATCGCCGTCATCACGTACTGATTGAGATGGCGGCGGGACAGCGCCAGACGAAGGGCCTGGCCGGCCGCGCCGCCGACGACGGCGGAGATCGTTCCCGGCAGGTCGCCGCCGTTGAGATAGGAGAAGGACCCCGAGGCGGCACCGACCGCGAGCGAGACCGTCAGCCACGAATGGAGCGGCGCTGCGTGCTCGAGCGTGTCGAGGGCGGCGGTGATGGAAGAGGGCGTCGCAGGTTCGGCGCTCTCATGCGCCAGCCGTTCGAGGCTCGCCAGCTGATCGGCATTGATGCCGAGCGGGCCGATCTCGCGGACGACCGTCAGGCGTTCGCCGCCCCGGGTCGCCGTGGCCGTGATGCTGGTGACGGCGAGGTCGACGGCCAGATCGTCGAGGCCGAAGCGCCCTGCCAGGGCCTTGAGGGCCGCGACGACGCGAAAGCCGGCATCTCCGGTGCGCACCATCATCGCACCGAAGCGCAGGATCACGTCGAGCGCCCTGTCGAGGGGGGAACCGGTGCTCAAATCGCCTTCAGGCCCAGGACGGCGGCCGTATCGCGGCGTATGCGCTGGCAGAGGTCGGAGTTCTCGATCAGGGACTCCCCGTAGGAGGGGATGATCTCCTTGAGTGTCCGTCCCCAGCCGTCCTTCAGACGGTCGGCAAAGCAGTCTTCCAGCACGCGTATGGCGATGAAGGCCGCGGTGGAGGCGCCCGGCGACGCGCCGAGCAGCGCCACGAGCGATTCGTCGGCGGCGTGGACGATCTCGGTGCCGAACTCCAGGACGCCGGTATGGGTCGGGTCCTTCTTGATGATTTGCACCCGCTGGCCGGCGACTTCGAGCTTCCAGTCGGCTTGCCGCATGGTGGGATAGAAGTCGCGCAGCGCGGCGTAGCGATGGGCAGAGGTCTGCAGCACCTGCTCGATCAGGTACTTCGTCAAGTCGAAATTATCCCGCGCCACCGCCATCAGGGGCAGCAGGTTGTCGGGTCGGATCGACAGCGCCAGGTCGAGCAGCGAGCCGTGCTTGAGGAACTTGGTCGAGAAGCCGGCATAGGGTCCGAACAGCACCGACCGTTTGCCATCGATGATGCGCGTATCCAGATGCGGGACCGACATCGGCGGCGAGCCCACCGCTGCCATCCCGTAGACCTTGGCGCTGTGGCGCTCGGTCACGGCGGGATCGTCGCAGCGCAGCCAGATCCCGCTGACCGGAAAGCCGGCATAGCCATGCCCCTCCGGGATGCCGGAGCGCTGCAGCAGCGGCAGGGCGCCGCCGCCGGCGCCGAGGAACACGAACTTGGCCAGCACCGACCGCCGTTCGCCCGTGGCCTCGTTCCTGGCCTCGACCAGCCAGCCTTCGGGCCGGCGCGTGAGGCCGATGACACGGTTGAGATAGTGGATGGCGAAGCCGTCGAGCGTCGCGAGATGGGCGACCAGGGCCCGGGTAAGGGCGCCGTAGTCGACGTCGGCGCCGGTGATCATATGGGTCGCGGCCGCCTTCTGGCCGGGATCACGCCCCTCCATCACCAGCGGTGCCCATTCGGCGATCTGGCGCGGGTCCTCCGAATATTCCATGCCGTAGTAGCAATGGTGCGCCACGAGCGCCTCGTGCCGCTTCTTCAGGAAGGCAACGTGTTCGTCGCCATGGACGAAACTCATGTGCGGGACGGAATGGATGAACGACTGCGGCGAGGCGATGGCGCCCTTGCGGACCAGGTGCGACCAGAGCTGCCGCGACAGGTCGAACTCGACGTTCACCTCGAGGGCCTTCGAGATGTCGATGCTGCCGTCCGGGCGCATCGGCGTGTAGTTCAGTTCGCACAGCGCCGCGTGGCCCGTGCCGGCATTGTTCCAGGCATTCGAGCTTTCCTGGGCCGGACCCGTCAGGGCCTCGAAGATCTCGAGGCGCAGCGACGGCTGCAGTTCCTTCAGGAACGTCGCCAGGGTGGCGCTCATGATGCCGGCGCCGACCATGACCACGTCGAGTTCGGGGATGGCCTTTGAATCGTTCACTTGGGCTCCTCCCGCTGGAAGCGGACCTTGGCGCCGTCTCCCAGCACCACGTAGATGCGGCGCCAAGGCTCGCCGTCGACCAGCCGCCAGGAATGTCCTCCGCCGGCGGTGTCCTCGGCCAGCAGGACGATGCCCGGTCTGAGGGTGAAATGCTGGTTGGAGCGGGTCTGGAAATCGAGCGTGCCACTCAGGGTGATGACGAACTGGCGGACCGGCGCCGTGTGCCAGTCGAGCGTGCCGCCTGATGCGGTTTCCTGGAAGGATACTCGAGTGGCGGGGATGGAGCCGCTGAGCAGGTCTCCGTGCACACCCCCATCCAGCGTTATTCCCCCTGCCTCGAAGTGGGATTGTTCGTCCTGTCCAGTCCACAGCCGGATGCATTGTATCATCCGTATCTCCCGCTTCGTCATCGATGAGGCGCATTCTAGCCGCCTTTCGCCGCTGGGTCGCGTTTGTTAGCGTTCGTCGGCAAATCAATTAGGGAAGTGACATGGCGGACGTTCGCAAAGAGTTCGACAGCCTGGGTGAGGTCGATGTTCCGGCTGACAAGCTGTGGGGGGCGCAGACCCAGCGCTCACTCGAGCACTTCAGCATCGGCAAGGATCTCATCCCGCGGGAGATGATCACCGCCTATGCGCTGCTGAAGAAGGCCGCGGCCAATGCCAATCATGCTGGCGGTCGGCTCGACGACACGGCGCACAAGCTGATCGTTCAGGTCTGCGACGAGATCATGGCCGGCCAGCATCACGACATGTTCCCGCTGCATGTCTGGATGACGGGCAGCGGCACGCAGTTCAACATGAACGTGAACGAGGTGATCTCGAATCGCTGCTGCCAGCTCGCCGGTACGCCGCTGGGCTCGAAGAAGCCGGTCCATCCCAACGATCACGTCAACATGTCCCAGTCGTCGAACGATTCGTTTCCGTCGGCGATGTATATCGCTGCGGCGATGGAGACGACGCGGCGCCTGATACCCTCCGTGCAGACCTTGCATGACGCCATCGACGCCAAGGCGAGCGAGTGGGACGACATCGTCAAGATCGGGCGCACCCACATGCAGGATGCGACGCCGATCACGCTGGGCCAGGAATGGTCCGGCTATGCCGGCATGCTGGCCGACAATCTCGAGCGGCTGCGGGATGCGCTCAAGAGCGTGTACCACCTGGCCCTGGGCGGAACGGCAGTCGGCACCGGCATCAATGCCGCGCCGGGCTTCGCCGAGGCGGTGGCGGCGGAGATCGCCAAGCTCAGCGGCCTGCCGTTTGTCTCCGCGCCCAACAAGTTCACGGTGCAGGGAGCGCACGATGCGCTGGTCCAGCTTTCGGGCACTTTCCGCACGCTGGCGGCCTCGCTCTACAAGATCGCCAACGACATCCGGCTGATGTCGTGCGGCCCGCGTGCCGGCTTTGCCGAACTGCACATCCCCGAGAACGAGCCCGGCTCCTCGATCATGCCGGGCAAGGTCAATCCGACCCAGGCCGAGGCGCTCACCATGCTCGCGGTCCAGGTCATGGCGAACGATGTGGCGGTCGGCTTCGGCGGCGCCGGCGGTTACCTGGAGATGAACGTCTACAAGCCGCTGATGATCTACAACATCACGCATTCGATCACGCTGATGACCGACGGCTGCGCCAACTTCCGCAAGTTCCTGGTCGAAGGCACCCAGCCCAACCGCAAGAAGATCGCCGAATATGTCGAGCGGTCCCTGATGCTGGTGACGGCGCTTGCGCCCGTGATCGGCTACGACAAGGCCTCGCAGATCGCCCACTATGCCAGCGATCACGATCTCACCCTGAAACAGGCGGCGTTGCAGCTGGGCTTCGTCAGTGAGGCGGAGTTCGATCGCGTCGTCGATCCCGCGAAGATGGTGAGGCCTTACGTCGCGAAGTGAGCGACCGGGCGGCGGGCGGGGTTTTGATCCTGGTCAAGGCCCGCGCCGCCGCGTTTCGCTAGAAGCGCTGTCATGACCGATACCGTTTCCGTTACGCTCACGCGACAGTCCAATTACAAGTTCCTGGTCGATTACGGCGCCGGCATGCCGGCCGCAGTCATGGACGAACCGCCGCCGCTGGGGGCGGGAGAGGGGCCCTCGCCCGTGCATGCGCTCGCGTCGGCGATGGCAAGTTGCCTGTCGGCGAGCTTTGTTTTCGCTCTGGGCAAGTTCAAGGAAGATCCCGGCCCACTGACGATGACCGCCACCTGCACCGTCGGGCGCAACGAACGCAACAGGCTGCGCGTGACGGGAGTCGATCTGACCCTGACGCTCGGCACCTCGCCCCAGTCGCTTCCGCACCTGGAACGCGCCCTGGTCCAGTTCGAGGATTTCTGTACGGTGTCCCAGAGCATCCGCGCCGGCATTCCCTATACGCTCAAGGTCGTGACGCCGGACGGACAGACGATCAAGGCAGCCTGATCTGCCGACGGTCGCGCATCGTTCGCGACCGGGCGGGACCGGGCTGGAGAGTTGACTGCTTCCGATCCGAATATCGCGTGTGAGGTTCAGTGATGGTCGACGATGCCCGTTCTTCTGCGTCTCCGAACCTGAGTGTTCCCGCCTTCTGGCCGATGGCTCTGGCAGCGGACCTGGCCGAACAGGGGGCGGCGCTCTACGCCCGCGACATCAAGTTCGTCGAGGAGGAGATCAAGATCCACGATCGCCTGCGGCCGACGCTCGCGACGGCGAACGAGATGCGCCTCGACCTCAGGACCATGAGGCTGCGCGATTACGGCGGACCGGGCGGCCTGCCGACGCTGGTCGACGCGCCCTATGCCGGCCATTCGGCGATGATCGCCGACTATCACAAGGGACAGAGCCTCGTGGAGACGCTTCTGTCCAACGGGGTCGGCCGCGTGCTGCTCACCGACTGGAAGTCGGCGACGGACGACATGAAGGATCTCGAGATCGACAACTATCTCGCCGACATGGTGGTCGTCATCGACGACCTGGGCGGGCGCGTGAACCTCGTCGGTCTGTGCCAGGGCGGCTGGCTTTCCGCGATGATCGCCGCCCGCTTTCCGGAAAAGGTGAATTCGCTCGTCCTGGCAGGCGCTCCCATCGACACCGATGCCGGTAACGGTCCGATCAAGAACATGGCGCACCGCACGCCGCTGTCCTTCTACGAGGAACTGGTTGCGATGGGCGGCGGCGTGATGAAGGGCGCGTTCATGCTGCAGGGGTGGAAGAACATGCATCCCGACCAGCATTACATCCAGGACTACATCGACCTCTACGAGCACATCGATGATCCCGCCTACGTCGCCAAGGAAGAGACCTTCAACAGCTGGTACGAGAACCCCATCAACCTGCCGGGGCGCTGGTATCTGCAGGCGATCCGGCAGCTCTTCAAGGAGAACCAGCTCGCCAAGGGCCAGTTCATTGGCCTCGGCCGCCGCCTCGACCTGCATGCCATCGCCTGCCCGACCTATCTGCTGGCCGGCGCGTCGGACGACATCACGACTCCCGAGCAGGTTCTCGATGCGGCGAAGTACATCGGAACGCCGCCGGACAAGATCGTTCGCAAGACCGTGCCCGGCGGGCATATCGGCCTGTTCATGGGGGCGAGTACGCTCAAGAACCACTGGCCGGACATCGCCCGCTGGGTCGCCGCGCAGTGAAGGCGCCTCCGCCGGCTAGGCGGCCGCACTTGCACGCTGGCGTTGGCGCGCCTTGAGCCGCGAAAGCGAAACGGGCGTGATGCCGATATAGGCGGCGAGATCCTGCTGGGTGACGCGTTCGGACAGCCAGGGCCGCTCGGCGATGGCGTGGGCCAGCCGTTCGGGCGGGCTGAGGGTCAGCAGGCTGCGCTCGCGCTCGGCGAGGTGGCGGTTCTTGTCGTAGAGCAAGAGGCTGAGGCAATGGGCCCAGGCCGGGTCGGTCTTCACGGGCGACCGCAGCAGCTCGACGTCGAGGCTTTCCGTCACCGTGTCCTCGCAGGCGACGCCGTCGTAGGCGACCGCTCCTTCGCCGCCCAGCGTGCCGACGCAGGCGGCGACCTGTCCCTCGGCGAGGAAGTCGCGGATGCGCTCGGTCCCCTCCTCGGAGCGATAGCTGAACTTGAGCACGCCGCGCTTGACCAGGGCGATGTAGGTGACGCGATCTCCGGCATGGAACAGGGATTCGCCGCGCCGCCACGACCGGTGCACCAGGCGGGACCGGAGCTCGGCAGCGCGCGGCAAGGCATGGCCGACGCGGCTTTCCAGGACGGCGATCAGATCGAGGTGGCTGTCGTAAACCTGTTTCACTTAACCAAAGATAATGTCGCCCTGCCGGCACTTCCATAGGGTCGAGCGAGCCCCATCAACCGGAGTGCCCCCGATGCTTGTCTGGAAAGTCGGCGATGTCAGCATCACCAAGCTGGTGGAGGTCGAGGCCGCCGTCCCGGGCGGCGGCAGCCCGGGTTCGATGCTGCCCGACGCGCATCCCGACGCCGTCCGGCAGATCGGGTGGCTGGCGCCGCATTTCGTCACGCCGGAGGGGCACCTGAAGCTGAGCGTGCATGCGCTGCTGGTGCGGACACCGTCGCTGCGCCTCGTCGTCGACACCTGCATCGGCAACGACAAGCCGCGCAACGGCGCCCTGTTCGACCGCCTGCAGACGCGCTTCCTGCAGGACCTCGACGCGGCCGGCTGGACGCGCGACAGCGTCGAGGCGGTGCTGTGCACGCATCTGCATGTCGACCATGTAGGATGGAACACGATGCTCGTGGACGGGTGCTGGGTGCCGACTTTCCCCAGGGCCCGCTACTACTTCGGCCGCCGCGAGTTCGAGGACACGGAGCGCGATGCGCGCGAGCGCAACGTCCGCTCGCACGACGGCGCCCTCTTTGCCGATTCGATCCAGCCCGTCGTGGAGGCCGGCCTTGCGACCTTCGTCGAGATGGATGCGCGGCTCTCGCCCGAGATCCGCCTGATGCCGACCCCGGGCCACACATCCGGCCATGTCAGCGTGGTCATCGAGTCGCGGGGGGCGCGGGCGGTCATCACCGGCGACCTGATGCACCATCCCTGCCAGATGGCGCGGCCGGACTGGTCGTCGGGCTTCGACAGCGACCAGGACGGATCGCGCGCCACCCGTCATGCCTTCCTGGGGCAGTTCGCCGATACCCCGACCCTGGTGATCGGCACGCACTTCGCCGGCCCCACCGCGGGCACGGTCGTGCGGGAAGGCGATGCCTATCGTTTCGTCGTGTGAGGCGCGTCAGCGGGTCGTGCGGCTGCGGCGCGCCAGCAGGACCATGGCCACGAGCGAGATCACGCCGAACGTGAAGGTGAGCCAGAGCGCGCCCGGGGCGCCGAAGCGGTCGAGCACGGCGGCCAGCACGGTCGGCGCGCTCGCCGACATGATGCCCTGCGGCAGGGCGAGCCGGCCCATGTAGGCGCCGAACTGGCCACGGCCGAACAGGGCAAGCGGCAGGGTTGCGCGCTGCACCGCCTTGAGGCCGTTGGCCATGCCGTAGGCGATCACGCAGAGGACGGCGACCGCCCAGTTGCTGCCGTCCAGCAGCATCAGGCCGAGGCCGAACGGCAGCAGCGCCGAACCGAACACGGCCGACATCATGAACGAATAGCGATGGCCGAAGGCGAGTTCGACGATGCGGATGCCGACCTGCGAGGGGCCGACCAGCGAGGCGAGGAACAGGGTCGAAGCGGCCGGATGGCCGAGCCCGCGCAGCACCTCGATGAGGTGGATGATGAAGCCGGTGAAGACGAACGCGCCGAAGGAGAGGCTGATGTTGAGCAGCCGATAGACGTGCGACCGGTCCTCTTCGGGGACGCCGCCGCCGGCCGACGACACGGCCGAGGCAGGGGCGGGCTGCGGCGGTGCGGTGCGGGGCAGGACCAGGAAATGGATGGGCGCGCAGACCAGCAGGTGCGTCGCGGCATAGATGAGGGTGGTGCCGCGCCAGCCGACCAGCAGGTCGAGCGCGCCGGAGAGAGGCCAGAACACCGTCGAGGCGAAGCCGGCGATGATCGCCAGCATGGCGATGGCCTGGCGGGCCTGCGGTCCCGCGACCTGGGCCAGCGCGATGCTCGAGGGCGTGTTGAGCGCGAGCGTGGAGGCAAGCCCCATACCCGCCCACGAGAGCAGGTACACGACCGGCCCTTGGCTGACGGCCAGCACCAGCAGCGACACGGCATAGAGCAGCGAGCCGGACGCCATCACGAGCCGCGGTCCCGTGCGATCCATCAGGCGGCCGATTCGCGGCGCCAGCAGCGCGCCGACGGCGAACATCACGGTGATGCCGGCGAAGACCAGCTCGCTCGGCACGTGGAGCTCGTCCTGGATATGCCGCCCCAGGACCGACGGCAGCAGGAAGGTGGTTCCCCAGCCGATGATCTGCGTGATGCCGAGGCCGAGTGTGGCGCGGCCCACGGGCGCGAAGATGGTGGCGCCACCGAGGGCGCGGATCATCGGCAAGTCATGCCGCCCGGGCCCGTTCGGGATAGAGGGACAGCAGGCCGGCCTCGCTCGCCGGGCAGACGCCGCGCTCGGTGATGAGCGCCGTGACGAGCCGCGCCGGCGTCACGTCGAAGGCCGGATTGGCGGCCGGGCTGCCCTCGGGCAGCACCTCCACCGTGACGACCTCGCCGCTCTCGGTGCGGCCGGAGATGCGCGACAGCTCGGCGGCGTGGCGCTCCTCGATCGGGATGTCGCGATGGCCGTCCTCGATCGTCCAGTCGATGGTGGGATAGGGCAGGCCGACATAGAAGGGCACGCCGTTGTCGTGAGCGGCCAGCGCCTTCAGGTAGGTGCCGATCTTGTTGCAGACGTCGCCGCGCCGCGTCGTGCGGTCGGTGCCGACGATGCAGAAGTCGACCTTGCCGTGCTGCATCAGGTGGCCGCCGGCATTGTCGGCGATCACGGTGTGCGGCACGCCGTGCTTGCCGAGTTCCCAGGCGGTCAGGCTGGCGCCCTGGTTGCGTGGCCGCGTCTCGTCGACCCAGACATGGATCGGGATGCCGGCATTGTGCGCCTGGTAGATCGGCGCCAGCGCCGTACCCCAGTCGACGGTGGCGAGCCAGCCGGCATTGCAGTGGGTGAGCGCGTTCAGCCGCTCGCCGCTGCGTGGCTTCAGGCGGCGGATCTCGCCCAGCCCGTGCTCGCCGATGCGGCGGCAGATCTCGGCATCCTCGTCGCAGATCTCGGCGGCACGCCGATAGGCGGCCTCGCGGCGTGCGGCGGCCGGCAGCGGCGCCAGCAGGGCCCGCAGCTCGTCGAGCGCCCAGCGCAGGTTGACGGCGGTCGGTCGCGAGGCGAGCAGCAGCGCATAGGCGCGGCCCAGCATCGCATCCGACGGCTCGGTGGCCATCGCCAGCGCCATGCCATAGGCCGCCGCGGCGCCGATCAGCGGCGCACCGCGCACCACCATGGTGCGGATGGCGCGCTCGGCGTCCTCGACGGTCGCGAGGTCGCGGATGACGAAGCGGTGCGGCAGCAGTGTCTGGTCGATCGCCTGCACGGTCCGGCCGTCGGCGCCCAGCCAGATGGTGCGGTAGGGCTTGCCGTCGACCTTCACTTGACGGCCTCGCGCTGCACGGCGCGGGCCGCGTCGTTGACGGCGGCGATGCCGGGGAAGCCGGCGGCCTCGACCATCAGCGTGCGCGCGAGCTTGAGGGCCCGCTTCTCGCAGCTCGCCCGCAAATCGGGATCGACGATGCTTTCGAGGTCCTCGACATGGGCGAGGCCCAGGATGCGGCGGGTCATCTTGGCGCCGGCGAAGCCCAGCGAATCGACGAACAGGCGGCGCATATAGGCGTCCTGGGCCGCTTTCAGCGCCAGCGGCTCCTGGTTGCTGCCGAACAACGCCGGCGCGAAGACGTCGCCGGCATGGGCGTTGTTCCACAAAGCGCGGAAGCGCTCGTCGAACAGCGTCCAGACGCTTCCGATGGTCTTGAGGATCCAGTCGCGGTAGTCGTCGCGGCCGCCCGGCCTGGTCTCGTGGCCGCTCTGCGAGAAGTAGGCGAGATAGAAATTGGCGATCAGCGCGCCGACGTCGAAGCCCATCGGGCCGTAGAAGGCGAATTCGGGATCGATGGCGTAGGTCTCCGACTCCGTCACCATGATCGAGCCCGAATGCAGGTCGCCATGGATCATCGCCTGGGCCTCGCCCAGGAACTTGAGCTTCAACTCCTGAGCGGCGCGCTTCCACGGACCGTCCGTGCGTACGGCGGCGGCGGCGAGGTCGAGCTGCGGGCTGGTCCAGCGGTTGGCTTCCGCCACGCGCCAGGGATCGGTGAAGACCAGGTCCTCGGTGATCCGGCAGAGCTCGATGTTGTCGCAGAAGAGCGCCGTGTGCTTCTTCTTCTCGGCCGCGGGCTGGCCGAGATCGGAGGTCGCGAACAGCGTCTCCGCCATGAAGGTCGCCATGTGGTCGGCGAGCCGGGGATACACCGTGCCGCGGATCAGCCCCTTGCGCAGGATGATGTGCGGGTTGAGGTAGGCCATGACGGTGAGTGCCAGCGCCTCGTCGAAATGGAACAGCTTCGGCACATGCTGCGGCGCCACTTTCGCCTGCGCGGTGAGCGCATGGTACTCGAAGAAGGCGCGGCGCAGCGGCAGCGGCCAGCTCTCGCCGACCAGTCGCAGGTAGGGCAGCGCCTGCTTCAGCACCACGCCGCCGCGCGGGCCTTCGACCACGAAGACGAGATTGAGATTGCCGTCGCCCACTTCCCGCACTTTCCACTCTGCGGGCTGTCCGCCGAGGGTGGCGGCGACGGCCGGAATCCCCGCCAGGTAGGTGGCGACGTCGGTTTCCTTCAGGGCCCGGTAGCCGGGCGGAACATCCAGTGACATGACGCCCGGAAATTCGGGCCTGGGGCGCTCTAGGTCAAGAGATCGCTCTCGCAACCGCGTCGACGAGGGCCGCGGCGTCGAGTCCGTAGGTGCGATAGAGGTCGGGAATGTCGCCGGACTGGCCGAAGGTCTCGACGCCGAGCGGCACCACGCGCTGGCCGCGCACCGAGCCCAGCCAGGACAGCGCCAGCGGATGGCCGTCGAGCACCGTCACCAGCCGCGCATCGCGCGACAGCGGCGCCAGCAGCCGCTCGATCGGGCTCGCACCGCGGTCGACGAGGCCGGCGGTGCGGCCGCGCTCGCGCTGGGCGGCGAGCCAGTCGGCATGCAGGCGGTCGGGCGAGCTCAGCACCAGCAGGCCGGCGCCGGCGAAATCGCGCGCGACACTCGCATGGGCGGCAATCGTCTCCGGCGTCACGGCGCCCATCGCCACCAGCGCCACGTCGGCACCCGGCGCGGGCGAGGCGTACCAGTAGCCGCCGGCGATGAGGTCGGCCTCCTGCGCGGGCGACAGCGTGCGCTCCGGCTGCGGCAGGCTGCGCGTGGAGAGCCTGAGGTAGATCGAGGAGCCCTTCGGCTGCTGCATGTGCTCGAGCCCGAAGCGCATCAGCACGGCGAGCTCGTCGACGAAGGCGGGCTCGTAGGACAGCAGGCCCGGCTGGCCGATGCCGATCAGCGGCGAGCTGATGCTCTGATGCGCGCCGCCCTCGGGCGCCAGCGTGATGCCCGAGGGCGTGGCCACCAGCATGAAGCGCGCATCCTGGTAGCAGGCATAGTTCAGCGCATCGAGGCCGCGGGCGATGAAGGGATCGTAGAGCGTGCCGATCGGCAGCAGCCGCGTGCCGAACAGCTCGTGGCTGAGGCCGAGCGCGGCAAGCTGGATGAAGAGGTTGTTCTCGGCGATGCCGAGCTCGATGTGCTGGCCGCGCGGCGTCTTGCGCCAGAGTTGCGCCGACACGACCTTGAGCTCGCGGAACACGTCCTCGGCCTCGGTGTGGCCGAACAGGCCGCGCCGGTTGATCCAGGGGCCGAGATTGGTCGAGACCGACACGTCCGGCGAGGTGGTCACGATGCGGCGCGCAAGGTCGCTGTCCTCGGCGGCGATCGCATTCAGGATCTTGCCGAAGCCCTCCTGGGTGCTGGATTTCCTGTCGCTTGGCCGCGGCAGCGCGGCGGGAATGGCGACCGGCGCGGCCGCGGTGCGGCGGCGTCCCTCGGCGTTGAACGGCGCCTGGCGGATGAAGTCCTCGAGTTCCTCGACCGGCGCCTTGAGGCCGGCGAACTTCTGCCATTCCTGGCCGTCGGCGATGTCCATGCCCTTCTTGAAGCCGGCCATCTGCTCGACGGTCATCAGGCCGGAATGGTTGTCCTTGTGGCCGGCGAAGGGCAGGCCCTGGCCCTTGATGGTGTAGGCGATGAAGCAGGTCGGCGTGTCGTCGGCCACGCCCTCGAAGGCATCGAGCACGGCCTGCATGTCGTTGCCGGCGAGGTTGGTCATCAGCCGGTGCAGCGAGGCGTCGTCGTGCTGCTCCAGGATGCGGCGGATGCCGGGATGCTGGTTGAGATCGCGCGTCAGCGCCTCGCGCCAGCCGGCGCCGCCCTTGAACACCAGCGCCGAATAGAGCGAGTTGGGGCAGTCGTCGATCCATTGCCGCAGCTGCTCGCCGTCGGGCTGGGCGAAGGCGGTTTCCAGCAGCTTGCCGTATTTCAGCGTGACGACGCGCCAGCCCACCAGCTCGAACATCTCGCCGATGCGGCCGAACAGGCGGTCGTTCACCACGCCGTCGAGGCTCTGGCGGTTGTAGTCGATCACCCACCAGAGGTTCCGCACGTCGTGCTTCCAGCCTTCGAGCAGCGCCTCGAAGATGTTGCCCTCGTCGAGCTCGGCATCGCCGACCAGCGCCACCATGCGGCCGGTCGGCCGGTCGGTGGCGGAGAGTTTCTTCAGCCGCACGTAGTCCTGCACGATCGACGAGAACAGGGTCATCGCCACGCCCAGCCCGACCGAGCCGGTCGAGAAGTCGACGTCGTCCACGTCCTTGGTGCGCGAGGGATAGGACTGCGCGCCGCCCAGGCTGCGGAAGCGCTCGAGCTTCTCCTGTGTCTGGTGGCCGAACAGATACTGGATGGCGTGGAACACCGGCGAGGCGTGCGGCTTCACCGCCACGCGATCCTCGGGCTTCAGCACCGAGAAATAGAGCGCCGTCATCACCGTCGCCAGCGAGGCGCACGAGGCCTGGTGGCCGCCGACCTTCAGCCCGTCGCGGTTGGGCCGCACATGGTTGGCGTGATGGATGGTCCAGGCGCTGAGCCACAGGACCTTGCGTTCCAGCTCACGCAGGAGCTTCAGGCGCTGAAGGGGGGCCATGGAGGTCATGCCATCCGGGATACGCCCAGCATTGGGGAATATCCTTGCGTTTGAACCGGTTCCGCCGCTGTATAGGGTATAATTGCGCCAAAAATGGGAATTTTAAGCAATGATCACCCTCGATGCCATCGACCGGCGCATCTTGGAGAGGCTGCAGCAGGAAGGTCGCCTCAGCAACGCCGAACTGGCCGACAGGGTCGGCCTCAGCGCCTCGCCCTGCTGGCGGCGCGTGAAGGCGCTGGAGGAGGCGGGCGTCATCAAGGGCTATGCCGCACTGGTCGATGCCCGGACGGTGGGGCTCTCGGTCAACGTCTTCATGAACGTGTCGCTGTCGACCCAGAACGAGAAGTCGCTGAAGGACTTCGAGCACGCCGCCGCGGCGCGGCCCGAGGTGATGGAGTGCTACCTCATGACCGGCAACAGCGACTACCTTCTGCGCATCGTCGTGCCCGACCTCGAAGCCTACGAGCGCTTCGTCATGGACTTCACCAAGATCCCGGGCATCGCCCAGATCCGAAGCTCGTTCGCGCTGCGCCCGGTGAAGCAGGGCACGGCGCTGCCGCTGCAGTAGGGGGTTCGCGGCTGACGATCGATCTCTGGTAAGCTCATGCAACGGGAGGATGCGGGCGAGATGTCCAGGGCAGCGGGTGCCGCGCGGGCACCGATCGGCACGATCGTTCTCCTCGGCCTGGCCGGCCTGCTCCATGCGCTGATGATCGCCAGCCTGGTCGATGCCGATGCCTCCGACGCGGCCGGCCGCGGTCTTGCCCAGGCGTTCGCCACCCTGGTCGGCCTCCTGCTCTGGATCGTGCTCGCCGCCCTGGTGGCGGTCGCTGCCGTCAAGGGGCACATGCCGCTCGCGGGCATCGTCGCCGCAGCGTTCCTTCTGCCGGCCTCGGCGGTCGGCGCTTTTGCCGCCGCCTCGCTCTACGATCGCGAGCAGAGCTGGCCCCTCGCCGTCATTGCCCTGCTGCCGCCGCTGTTCGCGCTCTACGCCGTCTGGGCCCGCTGGCCATCGCTGCAGAAGGCCCTGCCGCCACTGCCCGCGACCCTTGCGCTCGGCGTCTCGATCTTCACCCTCACGGCCCTGCCGCTGGGCCTGTACTGGCGCCAGACGCTTCCCGATCCCGCACGCGACGCGCGGCTCGCGGCGGAGCAGAAGGCGCGCGAGGAGGCCGAGCGGCAGCGCATCCGCGAAGCGCAGGAGCAGGAGGCCGCCGCCTTTGCGCGGCTCGGGCCCGACTCCTCGCTCGGGGACTATCTCGACTATCTGTATGGCGATCGCGCGGCGGCGGCGCTCCAGGGCATCCGCGCCGTGAAGAGCCGGCAGGCCGACGCCGTCGTGCTGCTGCAGCGGGGCCGGCTGCACGATCTCGCGGCGTTGCACGATTTCAACCTGGAGGCGGCACCGGATCTTTGCCGGGCCTACGGCGAGGCCCTGGCCGCTGCCGCGGCCCAGGTCTCGCCCCGGCAGCGCACGGACTACCTGTCGGCGGCCATGGACCTCGAGGAGCAGCTCGCCAACATCCGATGGTTGGCGGGCGCGGGCTGCGACCTCGGCCAGCCGCTTGCCCTGCTCGAAGCCAATGTCCGCGCCGTCGCGGATTCCGGTCGGATGACGGGATTCGCCGATGCGCTGGCGGGAATACGGACGGCAAAGTGACGGTCCGTCGGCCAGGGCCGCAGGCCTGCGGCCCCGGCGGGTCTAGATCTCGATCGTGCCCGTCATCATCGGCACGCAGCGGCCGCCGATATGGGTCACGACTACCTTGCCCGCCTTCTTCTCGGCGCAGGCCTGGAGGATGGAGGGCCGGCCCATGTCGAAGCCCTGGCCGATGGTGCGGGTGAGCGTCAGGTCGGCGCTCTTGTCGAAATGGGCCAGCAGACCGATCAGCGCCACGTTGGCGGCGCCGGTCGCCGGATCCTCGGGAATGCCATGCTCCGGCGCGAACATGCGGGTATGGATATCGATGTCGCCGTCCGGCGCCCGCACATAGAGGTGAAGGCCGACGGTGCGGTCGCGCGGCAGGTCGCGGGCGAAGACGTCGGCGCGCGGCGCGGCTGCCTTCAGTGCCTCGCGCGAGGCGAGTTCCGCGAACAGCAGCCCGGCGCCGCACGACGCCATGACCGGCCGATGAATGTCGGTCTTGATGTCGCCTGGCTTCAACGAGCAGGCCGCCGCGACGATCTCCACGGGGATTTCCTCGCCGAAGGTGAGCGGCTGCGGCGCCGCCAGACGGGTGGCGATCACCGTTCCGTTGTCGCGCACGATGTCGAGCGGGACGAGGCCGGCCTTCTCCTCGAACACCAGCCGATCGGCGGCAATCTTGCGGCCGAGGCAGGTGCCCGCGGCTGCCAGCACGAAGGCGGTGCCGACATTGGGGTGGCCGGCGAAGGGCATCTCGGCCTTGGGGGTGAAGATGCGCACCTGGGCGGTGTGCGCCGTGTCGGCCGGCGGCAGGACGAAGGTCGTCTCGGCCAGGTTGAACTCGGCGGCGATGGCCTGCATCTGCTCGCCCGACAGCCCCCGGGCATCGGTGATCACCGCCAGCGGATTGCCGCCGAACTTGCGCTCGGTGAAGACGTCGACGGTCGTGAAGGGGATTTGCATGGCGCCAGCCTATCCGCTTGCCGAAAGGGGGCTGAGCGAGATTAACTTGTGCCCGGGAGGAAAAACACTTGGCCTGTGCGACGGCGACCGCCTGCGGCGCCGTCGGACCAGATGACATGGCTTCATCGGGTCTGCGGTCAGGTGTCGGCTTCCCAAAGAACGAAGTGCGCCATTGAGGAAGCGTTGATGACCCAGATTTCCTACGACCACGGCGTTTCGCCCAAGAAGCTGATCGGTGAGACGATCGGCGCCTTCTTCGACCGCACGGTCGAGGCCCACCGCGATCGCGACGCACTGGTGGTGAAGCACCAGAACGTCCGCTGGAGCTGGGGCGAACTTGGCCGGCGCGTCGACGATCTTGCCGCCGGCCTGGCATCGCTGGGATTGGCGCGTGGCGACCGCATCGGCATCTGGTCGCCCAACAACTCGGAATGGACGCTGACCCAGTTCGCCACCGCCAAGGCGGGATTGGTGCTGGTGAACGTCAACCCGGCCTACCGCCGCGCCGAGCTCGAATATGCGATGAACAAGGTCGAGTGCAAGGCGCTGATCCTGGCGCCCTCGCTCAAGACTTCGAACTATCTCGAGATCGTGGCCGATCTGGTGAAGGACCGGAAGCTGCCGCATCTGCAGCACATCATCCGCCTCGGCGCCGAGAAGACCCCGGGCATGCTGAACTTCGACGACGTTGCCACGGCCGGCGGCAATGCCGAGAAGGCGATGCTCGCCGAGCTCGGGCCCAGGCTGCAGTTCGACGACGCCATCAACATCCAGTTCACCTCGGGCACGACCGGCTTCCCCAAGGGCGCCACGCTCAGCCACCACAACATCCTGAACAACGGCTACTTCGTCGGCGAAGGCCTGAAGCTCACGGCCGAGGACCGGCTCTGCATCCCGGTACCGCTCTATCACTGCTTCGGCATGGTGATGGGCAATCTCGGCTGCCTGACGCACGGCTCGACCATGGTCTATCCGGCGGAGGCCTTCGACCCGTTGGCGACGCTGCAGGCCGTCGCCGAGGAGCGCTGCACGGCGCTCTACGGCGTGCCGACCATGTTCATCGCCCAGCTCGACCATCCCGAGTTCGCGAAGTTCGATCTCAAGAGCCTGCGCACCGGCATCATGGCGGGCTCGCCCTGCCCGATCGAGGTGATGAAGCGCGTGCAGAGCCAGATGCACATGGGCGAGGTCACTATCGCCTACGGCATG
>JAFEFG010000005.1 GCA_018240685.1 Pseudomonadota bacterium
TTGTCCCCGTCGAACAATTGCACGGGCGTTACCGGCATGATGGTCGAGATCGCGTGCTTGTAGACGAGCTGCGAATGACCATCCCGGCGCAGCAGCACCGAGAAATTGTCGAACCAGGTTACGATACCCTGCAGTTTGACGCCGTTGACCAGAAAGATCGTGACGGGCGTCTTGTTCTTACGCAGATGGTTCAGGAAGACGTCCTGAACATTCTGTGCCTTTTCGCTCATGTTCTTGGCCTCTTGCTGGGCGTCCGGCGCCCGAGAAGGTCACCGGTTCGAGGGTACGGGTCTCTACCCGCTACCGAGTTGCTCCAAATATAGGCGACGTTGCTGTCAAAGCAATGCCGCAAGCTCATGACAATTACGTGCGTGCAGACGTGGTGGGAACTCCTCCTGCCGCTCGGAAATCTGCCTCACACCCCCGAAAAGAACGGGAAAACATCCGGCGGCATGGGCACATCTCAGATCGGCCGGGGTATCCCCGACCATCCACACGTCCTGGTCCGGGGCAATTCCCGTGCCGTCGAGCGCCATATAGATCGGGTCCGGCGCAGGCTTGTCCCGCTTGGCATCCCTGGCTCCGACCGCCCGCGCTATCCACCGATCCCATCCCAGATGCGTGACTTCGGTCCGGAGATTGTCGCCGACCTTGTTGCTCACGATGGCAACGTAACATCCGATCGAGCGAGCCTTTGCCAGGAGATCCTCGGCGCCTGGAAGCGGTTCCAGGCGTTCGAGATGGATCCGATGAAACGTCTCGTAGAATACCCGTTCCGCCTCTGCCGCCCTTTCGCCAAAAAGCCGGGGAAAGGCGTCTCTAAGCGAGCCGTGCGCCCTGTCGCGCACTTCCTGGGCCGTCCAAGGGGGCAACCCCATGGCGGCAAACGTATCGCGATAACATTCGATAATCGTCGGCCACGTATTGACCAACGTATTGTCCCAGTCGAACAGGATAGCGCGCGGCCGGAAGGCGGCCGGGTCATTCATGCGACGAGTTCCCCGGCGTCGGCAAAGCGCACATACTCTTCGCGCAGGCGATGTGCGACCGGTCCCGGCGTGCCGGCCCCGACCGCCTCACCGTCAATCTTCACCACCGGCGTCACGAACGACGTGGCGCTGGTGATAAAGGCCTCTTTCGCGCGCTTGGCCTCCGCAATGGTGAACGGCCGTTCGATCAGCTTGAGCTGCAGCGCATCGGCGATCGACTTCAGGGTCGCGCGCGTGATGCCTGCCAGGATCCCGTTGTCGGTATGTCGTGTCACCAGTTCGTCGTTCTGTGTGACAATCCAGGCGTTGGTCGAGGCTCCTTCGGTGACGTAGCCGTCCGCATCGACCAGCCAGGCCTCGTAGGCGCCGCTCTCGCGGGCCGCCTGCTTGGCCAGGACGTTCGCCAGCAGGCCGACCGTCTTGATGTCGCAGCGCTCCCAGCGGATGTCCGGCATGCTCTTCACAGCGATTCCGGGGCCCGTATCGGCGTCCAGATGCTTGGTGCCCTTGGTCGTCAGGACGAGCGACGGCTTCACTGGCGTCGTGGGAAAGGCATGATCACGACGCGCAACGCCGCGGGTCACCTGCATGTAGACCAGACCATCGTGGAGCCGGTTGCGCCGCATCAGTTCGCGGATGACGAATCTCAGGGCATCCCGCGATATGGGCCAACCAATGCGCAGTTCCTTCAGGGAGCGATCCAGACGGTCGAGATGGGGGCCCTCGTCGATCAGCTTCCCGTCGCGCACGCCGACGACCTCGTAGACGCCGTCTGCGAGTTGATATCCCCGATCCTCGATATGGACGCTCGCATCATGATGATCGACGTAGCGACCGTTGACATAGGCATAACGCGCCATAAACGCTTCTCCTTCCGCTCAGGCAGCCGGCTCGCTACCCGCACGCTCGTCACCCGCGGCCCCATGCAGGCCCAGCGATTTCAGCTTCCTGTGCAGCGCCGACCGCTCCATTCCGACGAAAGTCGCCGTGCGGGAAATGTTGCCGCCAAATCGCGTCACCTGAGCGAGGAGATACTCCCGCTCGAAGACCTCGCGCGCATCACGCAACGGCAGCTGCATGATCTCTCCGCCCTTCTCCCAACGCAGGACAGAGGGCGCATCCTCGCTGACGTCGTTGGGCAGGACGTCGGCACGTATCGGTCCGCCGTCTGACGGCGCCAGAATGAGAAGCCGTTCGATGACGTTGCGCAATTGCCGGATGTTTCCCGGCCAGTCGTGTCCCTGCAGGGCCGCCGAAGTATCCTCTCCCAGCAGGCGCTCCGGCAATCCCGTGGCATCGGCAACACGGCGCAGCAGATCGGACGCAAGCTGGGGAATGTCCTCGCGCCGCTCGCTGAGCGGTGGCACCCGCAACGAGACGACGTTGAGCCGATGGAACAGCTCTTCGCGAAACTCGCCGGCTGTAATCTTCTCCTGCAGCGACTGGCCTGTCGAAGCGAGGACCCTGACGTCGATCTCCACCCGCGTCTTGCCCGCGTCGCGCAGATAGGACTGCTCCTGCAGCACGCGGGCCAGGCGGCTTTGCAGCGGAAGCGGCAGGTCTGCCACCTCCTTGAGAAGCAGCGTGCCTCCATGCGCCAGCTCCAAGGCACCGGAGACATGCAGCGTATCATGGTCGGTCTCGCCATCCGTGCCGAACAGCTCGATCTCCAGCCGCTCCGCAGGCAAGCTAGAGCAATTGACCACGATGAAAGGGCCTTCCGCGCGCTTCGACTCCTGGTGGATGAGGCGCGCAACGGTCTCCTTGCCGACGCCGGACGGCCCCATGATCAAGACGCGGCTGCCGGTGGGCGCCACACGCTCGATCTGCGAGCGAACGTTGCTCGCCGCCGACGACGATCCGACGAAGGCCACTTCGCCGCCGGCGCGCCGGCGCAGCGTCGCGTTCTCCCGCTTCAGCCGATCGGCCTCGATGGCGCGATCGACGACCAGCAGGAGACGATCCGCCTTGAAAGGCTTCTCGATGAAATCGTAGGCCCCGCTCTTGATGGCCGAAACCGCCGTGTCGATGGTCCCGTGGCCGCTGATCATCACGACGGGAATCGGCGGTTCCTCGCGGCGGATGACCTCGAGGAGCTGCAGGCCATCGAGTTCGCTGCCCTGCAGCCACACATCCAGAATGACCAACGCCGGCCGGCGCTGGCGAATGGCTTCGATCGCCTCGGTGCTGTTATGCGCACGCCGAGCGGTGTGGCCTTCATCTTCCAGGATGCCGGCGATCAATGTGCAGATATCGCGCTCGTCGTCGACGATGAGAATATCGTGACCCATGACTCTTCAGCAGTCCGCAGCAGTTCAGCTAACTCATTGTGCGGCTGTCGCCTGGGACGAAACCGACGCGACTTCCTTCGCGTCCCGTCGGAATACCAGACTGATGCGTGCGCCGCCACCCTCACGGTCGGCCAGAACGAGCGAGCCGCCATGATCTTCCATGATCTTCTTGACGATCGCGAGTCCAAGGCCGGTGCCTTTGCTGCGTGTCGTCATGTATGGCTCTGTGAGCCTTTCCCTCCCCTCTTTCGGCAGGCCCTTGCCATTGTCCTCGATGATGATGCGGACGGCAGTCCCCTCATCCTTCAGTGACAGAGAAATCTCGCCCCGCGGCAGCGTCTCGCCGGGCCTCGCGTCGCGCCCTTCGATCGCCTCCGCAGCGTTCTTGAGGATATTGGTAAGGACCTGGCCTACCTGTCGCCGATCGCAGATCAGCGGCACGGAACGATTTGGCAGGTCGACATGATAGGTGATGTCGGCGTTGCCGTTGCGCTGGAGAAACAGGGCTTGCTGGCACAATTCCTTGGCATCCTCGGCCTGGACTGTTGGCCGGGGCATGCGTGCGAAGGAAGAGAACTCGTCCACCATGCGGCCGATGTCACCCACCTGCCGGATGATCGTGTCGGTGCAGGTCGAGAAGGTCTCCGGATCCTCCTTGATCTGCTTGAGGTAGCGCCGCCGCAGGCGCTCGGCCGAAAGCTGGATCGGCGTCAGCGGATTCTTGATCTCGTGAGCGATCCTTCTCGCGACGTCGCCCCAGGCCGCCATGCGCTGGGCGGACATGAGATCCGTGACATCGTCGAAGGTGACGACCGAGCCCGAGTCGGACGCCGCGCTGATGCGCACCAGGAGAATTCGGCGAGTACCCCGATGAAGGATCTCGACCTGACCCTGCGTCAGGCGCCCTGGTCGCTCCGCTGCCTGCGCCACCAGCGGCGCAATCTCCGGCATGATTTCGATGAGACGCCGTCCCAGTACGCCGTCCTCGGGCAAGGCGAGCAGGTCGAGAGCCGAGCGGTTGCTGCGGGTCACGAGTCCGGCGACGTCGACGCTCAGCACGCCGGCCGACACACCGGCGAGCACCGCATCGGTCAGCCGCCGACGACGGTCCAGTTCCTGGTTGGCAGCGACCAGTTCGCTACGCTGCTGCTCGATCTGGCTCGTCATGCGGTTGAAGGAGCGCGCGAGCTGACCAAGCTCGTCGTCCGGCGGGCCTTCCTCGACCCGGGCGCCCAGGTCGCCGCCGCGGACCCTCTCGGCGGCGGCCATCAGCCCTCCGATCGGCGCCGTAAGACGCGTGGCAACCTGGATGGCGAGCCACACCGCCGCGAGAAGCATCAGAAGGGCGATTGCTCCACATATGACGAAGATGATGAGCTGGCTGTGCTGGAGCCGCTGCTCGATCTGCGCATAGAACTTGCCGGCGAATTCGATGCTCTTGATGTAATCGACCACGCGGAGGTCGACGGCATGCCCGGTGACGAGGAACAGGGGCTGGTCGACGAAGAGCTGCATGACAAAGTACGCGCCCTGGCTGGACTCGAACTGAACCGGTCGGGCCAGACTCACCGCCTGCCAGAGGAACTTCGCCGCCGGCACCGGATCAGCGATCGGTGTGGCATCCGGGGCGACCGCACGCGCAATCAACCCTTTGTCGCCGTCGATCACGTCAGCTTCTATCAGCGCCCTTCCCTCGATCAGGCGGGCAAGCGCCTTGCGCGTCTCCTCCTTGTCGCGCAGCGCATCCACTCCCATGGCCTGCAGCGGTGCAGAGATCGCTGCAATGTCGCGAAAGATCTCTTCCTCCCGCGCCCGCCGCACCGGCTCACCGATTGCCCGTGCGGTTTCGTAGGCGGCCTGGGAAGGCTTCACGACGAAGTCGGTCAGATTGATGACCAGCAACGACAGAATGATCGTAACCACGAGCGTCGGCGCAACGGTGAAGATGCTGCAGACGAGGACAAGCCTCATGTGAAGGCGCGACCCCGCCGCTCCCCGTCGCCGATCGAGCCAGAGCTGCGTGAGCCGCACGGCAAGGACCGCCACGAGCGCCGTTGCAACGACCAGGTCGGCCACGAGCAGGCCGGTCATCCAGCCGGTCGTGCTGAAGCTCGCCGGCGCGAAGCCGGCCAGCCAGGCATAGGTGGCCGTACCCGCGGCGATGGCAACGGTAGCGAGCGAGATCGCCGCAACGCGGCCGGTGAGCGCCCGGCCGATCGCATTCATCTTCTCGCCAAAGCGTGAAACGCCCAGCGAAGCAGTCACCAAAGTCACCCGCCTCGGCGGACCTGGGGCGTGCGAACCACCGGGACGTCGAGGTCCTTGATTTTCTTCCGCAACGTATTGCGATTGAGCCCCAGAAGACGGGCCGCGCGCAACTGATTACCGCGGGTCGCGCCCAGCGCCAGAGACAGCAGCGGCCGCTCCACCTCGGAAATGACGCGGTCGTACATGCCGTCCGGCGGGAGCCGGTCGCCATGGGCGGCGAACATGGCCTGCAGATGCCGGTCCACCGCGTCGGTCAGGGTCGCGTCCATTGTCGCCGCCGCTGCCCCAGACGATTCCGCCTCGGGGGCAAGGATGGCATCGGCGAGCTCATTTTCGATCGTCTCGACACCGATCACTTCCTCCGAATAGAGGGCGGACAGACGACGGACGAGGTTCTCCAGCTCGCGCACATTACCCGGCCAACGATGCTGCCGCAGCCGTGCCATCGCATCCGGCGACAGCACCTTGGTCGGGAGTCCGTCGACAGTGGCCGCCCGCAGGAAATGATTGACCAGTTCCGGAATGTCGTCCAGCCGCTCGCGCAGCGGCGGCAGTCGGATCGGCACGACGTTCAGGCGGTAGAAGAGATCCTCGCGGAAGAGCCCCTGTTGGATCAGGCGGCGCAAGTCGCGATGAGTCGCTGCCACGATGCGGACGTTGGCCTTGATCGGCGTGCGGCCGCCGACGGTCATGTATTCGCCTTCCTGGAGAACCCGCAGCAGACGTGTCTGCGCCTCCGGCGGCATGTCGCCGATCTCGTCCAGGAACAGCGTCCCGCCCGCCGCCTGCTCGAACTTGCCGGCAGACCGCTGAACCGCGCCGGTGAACGCACCACGTTCATGCCCGAAGAGCTCGCTTTCGATCAGCTCACGCGGGATCGCGGCCATGTTGAGCGCGACGAACGGACCTTTCCGCCGCTTGCCATAGTCATGCAATGCCCTGGCGACCAGTTCCTTGCCGGTTCCCGATTCGCCGGTCACCATGACGGTTAGATCCGTGGCCATGAGCCGCGCCAGCGCCCGATAGATCTCCTGCATCGCCGGAGACCGGCCGATCAACGGCAGCCGCTCGCCCTCTTCCGGCGGCAACGCCGGTCGTGTCATGGATGACGCCGGTGCCGAAAGGGCCCGGTTCACGACCGAGACGAGCTCGTTGAGGTCGAAGGGCTTCGGCAGGTACTCGAAGGCGCCGCGCTCCGTCGCCCGAACGGCCGTGAGCAGCGTCGACTGCGCGCTCATGACGATGATGCGCAGATCGGGCCGCAGCTTGCGGATGCGCGGCACGAGATCGAGGCCGTTCTCGTCGGGCATGACGACGTCAGTGATGACGAGCTGCCCTTCGCCCTGCTGAATCCACTGCCAGAGCGTCGCAGCGGCGCCGGTGCTGCGCACGGTATGGCCTTGCCGCCCCAGAGCCTGATGCAGAACTGTCCGAATGGCGCGGTCGTCGTCGGCGACGAGAATGGTGGTACCGGTACTCATGTCTGGGCTTGGGGTGACTGCAACGGCAACATGACTCTGAAGATCGTCCGGCCGGGCTCGCTGTCGTACTCGATGGCGCCACCGTGATCGTTGATGATCTTGGCAACGAGCGCGAGACCGAGGCCGGTGCCGGTCGGCTTGTTGGTGACGAAGGCATCGAACAGATGCCCGCGGATCTCGTCCGGAACTCCACCTCCGTTGTCGCGGACCGATACGACCAGCGGCAGGTTGACCCTGGCCTGCTGTCCGGGCACGGCAAGGCGAAGGCCATGCCGATAGGCCGTCGAGAGTTCGATCTCGCGATCGCCATCGCCGGGCGCCTCGCAGGCGTTCTTCACCAGGTTCAGGAAGACCTGAATCAGCTGGTCGCGATCGCCGAACACCTCCGGCAACGAAGGATCGTAGCTCTCGATGAAGCGCACGTTCTTGCCGAAGCCGTTCTGCGACAGGCGTCGGACGTGGTTGAGCACCTGGTGGATGTTGAGGGCCCCGCGCTCGATCGGCCGGCCGTCGGCGAACGCTTCCATGCGGTCCACCAGGGCCACGATCCGGTCGGTCTCCTCGCAGATCAGATTCGTGAGCTCCCGCTCGCTGTCGGGGACCGATTGCTCGAGAAGTTGGGCCGCGCCGCGTATGCCGGACAGCGGATTCTTCACCTCGTGCGCCAGCATCGCCGCCAATGCGCTCACCGAACGGGCTGCGCTGCGGTGGGACATCTGCCGGTCGATGTTGCGCGCGATCGACTGCTCGACGAGGGAAATCGACACCAGACCATCGCTCTCGACGATCGGAGAGAGGCGCAAGGCACAGAAATGGTTGCCGATACGCGGCGAATGCAGCGTCACGCCGTTCTCGGCGACGGCGCCACCGGTGGCCAGCACCTGGTCGAGCAGCGAGAAAAGCGGCGTATCTTCGGGGATGAACTCGCTCAGCGGATGACCGACGAGGCGCGCACGCCCCACGCCGAACAATTGCTCGGCGGAGAGATTGGCGTAACGGACCATGCCGGCACTGTCGACCACGACGACCGCTTCCGACAGCGAATCGAGGATCGCGCCCGAGAACTGTTCGCCCTGCAGATCGGAGCGCTTGAGGGGCCGAAGGGCCATGGTTACGCCGCCTGCCTTTCGAGCGCCGGCAGGAAGAACGATGCAAGCAGAGCCCGCACCTTGACCGCGTCGGTCTCCCGGTTCACGGCGGCTCGGAACTCCGCCGATGACGGCAGCCCCTTCGAGTACCAACCGAGATGCTTACGCGCCATGCGAACTCCAGTTTCCGTGCCGTAATGTTCCAACATCGCCTCGAAATGCGCCCGCACCGAGGCGTATTGCCCGGCAAGCGACGGCTCGGGCGACCGCTCACCCGTCCGCAGGTAGTGGATGGCCTGGCTGAGGAACCACGGCCTGCCGTAGGCGCCTCGGCCGATCATGATGCCGTCCGCACCGGACTGGGCCAGGGCGTCGTCCACGTCGTCCAGAGTGTTGATGTCGCCGTTGACGATCAGCGGCAGGCGGGTCTCCGCCTTCACTTCGCGGATGAAAGCCCAGTCGGCATGACCATCGTAGAACTGGCAACGCGTGCGGCCATGCACGGTGAGCATCTTGATTCCGCATTCCTCCGCGATGCGCGCCAGCCTCGGCGCGTTGCGGTTCGCCGAGTCCCAGCCCGTTCTCATCTTGAGGGTCACGGGAATCTTCACCGCTTTTACAGTCGCCTCGAGGATCTTCGCAGCATGGACCTCGTCGCGCATGAGAGCCGAGCCGGCGTGGCCGTTCACGACCTTCTTCACCGGGCAGCCGAAATTGATGTCGATGATGGCAGCGCCCCGATCCTCGTTCAGCTTTGCCGCCTCGGCCATCACCTCCGGCTCACATCCGGCCAGCTGGACCGACATCGGGAATTCCTCGGGCGAGCTCTGCGCCATCAGCAGGGTCTTCCGATTTTCCCGCACCATCGCCGTCGAGGCGATCATCTCCGAGACGACCAGCCCCGCCCCGCCCTGCTTCACCATCCGGCGGAAGGGCATGTCGCTGACACCGGACATCGGCGCGAGGATCACAGGATCCTCGATCCGGACCGGACCGACGTCGATGGGTTGAAGGCGGGATTTGGGGTTCATTGAATGATCAGTTTATAGGCAACTTGTGCAGTGCACAATAATTGAGCCAGCATTAGCGGGTCCTGCCGACGGGCGCAAGGGCTGGAAGTGCATGCCCCCTAAGTCAATGTTATCTAAGGCTCGTGCCGACCTGTATCGCCCTTATCGTCGCCGCCGGCAGAGGAAGCCGCTTCGGTGGTCCACTGCCCAAGCAGTATGCGCTCCTGAACGGCCTGGCGGTCCTGCGCCACACCCTTTTGGCCTACCGTGCCACGCCGGAAATCAATGCCTCCCGGGTGGTGATCGCGGCCGGAGACGAGGCGTTGTACGAGGCTGCCGTACATGGGCTCGGCCTGCCGGCGCCCATCCAGGGTGGCGCGAGCCGCCAGCAATCCGTGCTCAATGGCCTGGAAGCCCTGGTTCCCGAAGGCCCTGATTTCGTGGCCATCCATGACGCCGCCCGTCCCTTCGTGCGACCGGCTGAGATTGCTGCCTGTCTGGCGGCCGCCATGGCCGAGGGTGTCGACGGGGCCGTCCTGGGGGTGCCGCTCGCCGATACCGTCAAGCGTACCGACGCCGCCGGCGCCGTGATGGAGACGGTCCCGCGCGTCAACCTCTGGCGTGCGCAGACGCCCCAGATCTTCCGTTTCGAACGGCTGCTCGCTGCACATCGTGCAGCGGCAAAGCTCGCCGAGAGCGAGGCAACCGCGCTCACCGACGACGCGGCGGTGGCCGAAAGAGCAGGACTGAAGGTGGTTATGGTCGCAGGAAGTGAGGACAATCGGAAGATCACGACGAACGCCGATCTCGCACGGGCGTCCGCGATGGAAACCCGGACGGCGACCGGCTTCGACGTGCATGGCTTCGCGCCGGGTAACTCTGTGATGCTGGGCGGCATCGCCATCCCCCACAATCAGACGCTGGCCGGCCACTCCGATGCCGATGTCGCGCTCCATGCCCTGACAGACGCCGTGCTGGGGACGATCGGCGCAGGCGATATCGGCAAGCACTTCCCTCCCTCCGATCCGCAATGGCGGGGCGCATCATCCGACCGTTTCCTGCGCCATGCCGTGGACATGCTCGCCGCCCGCGGCGGCCGGATCGTCCATCTCGACCTCACTCTGGTCTGCGAGGCCCCGCGCATCGGCCCCCATCGCGACGCGATGCTCGCCAGCATCGCGAAGATCACCGGCGTGCCGGCCGATCGGGTGAGCGTCAAGGCGACGACCACCGAAGGGCTGGGCTTCACCGGCCGGCGCGAAGGGATCGCCGCGCAGGCGATCGCGACCGTTGAGCTTCCAAGGAGCTGAGGCGATGTTCGATCATGAAATGCGCGACGTGGCTGAGCGGGTCCTGAACGACTGCCGACAGCGTGGATTGAAGGTCGTCACCGCCGAGTCCTGCACGGGCGGCCTGATCGCCGCGACGCTCACGGCCATCGCGGGGTCGTCGGACGTCGTCGACCGGGCATTCGTCACCTACTCCAACGAAGCCAAACGGGACATGATCGGCGTACCCTGGGACATGATCATGAAGCACGGCGCCGTGAGCGAGCCGGTGGCAACCGCGATGGCGCAGGGTGCGCTCGCGAACTCGGCCGCCGACATCGCCGTCTCCGTCACGGGCATAGCGGGTCCGGGCGGAGGCAGCGCGGAAAAGCCGGTCGGACTCGTCCATTTGGCGGTCTGCCGCAAGGATTTCGAGCCAGTCGCCGAGCGCCACGTCTTCGCCGGAGACCGCGACAATATCCGGCGCTCTGCAGTGCTTACTGCGCTTGCGCTGCTGGCGTCCCTGGCGGAGCGCTAGCCTTCCCGTAGAGTTCGATGGCGCGCGCCTCGAAAGCCGCGACCATGCGCTTCACGGCTTCCGCAAACAGCATGCGCACCGTGTGCTGCAGCAGGCGGGACCGAAACTCGAACTCGAGTGAGAACTCGATCAATGTGCCGCCCGGATGCGCCTGGAACAGCCACCGGCTTGCGAGAGTACGGAACGGCCCTTCGATGCCGACCGTTTCGATGCGCATCCCGTCGGGACCGTCCGGCGTCAGGACCACACGCGAAACGAACCGCTCGTGGAACGGTCCGAAGCCGATGGCAAGCTCGTCGATCTCCACATTCGGTCCCTCGCGCCGTCTCACACGAGCGGCCGTGCACCAGGGCAGGAATTCGGGATAGCGCGGCACATCGGCCACGAGGTCGAAGAGCTGCCTTGGCGCGAAAGGGATGATCTTCCGCTCCGCATGCCGGGTCGTCGTCACAGCGTTCAGGTCTTGAGTTGGGCAGCCCGCGCAGCGCGCAGGCGCACGAAGTCGTCGCCGGCGTGATAGCTCGAGCGCGTGAGCGGTGAAGCCGAAACCATGAGGAATCCCTTGGCCCGGGCGTGCGCCGCCAGTTCGTCGAATTCGGCGGGAGTCCAGAAACGATCGAGCGGCGCGTGCTTGGGCGTCGGCTGCAGATACTGGCCGATCGTGAGGAAATCCACATCCGCGGCGCGGAGATCGTCCATGACCTGCAGGATCTCCTCGCGCGTCTCGCCAAGCCCCACCATCAGTCCGGACTTGGTGAACATTGCCGGATCGATCTCCTTCACCCGCGCCAGAAGGCGCAACGACGTGAAGTAGCGTGCCCCGGGACGAATCGACGGATAGAGTCGCGGCACCGTTTCGAGATTGTGGTTGAACACATCGGGCCGCGCGGCGACCACCGTCTCGACGGCGCCCGGCTTGCGCATGAAATCCGGCGTCAGCACCTCGATCGTGGTGGTCGGCGCCGACCGGTGCAGGGCGTTGATCACCTCGGCGAAATGCCCTGCCCCGCCGTCCGCCAGGTCATCGCGATCGACGGAAGTCACGACCACATGGCCGAGCCCCAGCTTTCCGACGGCATCGGCAATATTTGCAGGCTCGTGCGGATTGAGGGCGCCGGGCTTGCCCGTCGCGACGTTGCAGAAGGCGCAGGCACGCGTGCAGATCTCGCCCATGATCATGAAGGTGGCGTGCTTGTGCTTCCAGCACTCGCCGATATTGGGGCAGGCCGCCTCCTCGCAGACGGTGGCCAGCCCCTGCTGGCGCATCAGTCGCCGGGTCTCGGCATATTCCGGTGAATTCGGCGCGCGCACGCGAATCCACTCCGGCTTGCGGGGAATTGGATTGTCCGGCCGGTGGGCCTTTTCCGGATGCCGCTCCGCGCGGCTGAGGGGAACTTTGTCGATCGAGCCGTCCATGACGTCCTAGATATGGAGCGTACGCCCGTAAGCCGCCAGTACCGATTCGTGCATCATCTCCGAGAGCGTCGGATGCGGGAATACCGTCGCCATCAGTTCAGCCTCGGTCGTCTCCAGCGTCTTGGCAATGCTGTAGCCCTGGATCAGCTCGGTCACCTCGGCGCCGATCATGTGCGCGCCCAGCAGTTCCCCGGTCCCGGCGTCGAAGATCGTCTTGATGAACCCCTCCGGCTCGCCGAGCGCGATCGCCTTGCCATTGCCGATGAACGGGAACTTGCCGACCTTCACCTGCAGGCCCTTGGCCTTGGCGGCGGCTTCCGTCAGCCCGATGCTGGCCACCTGCGGCTGGCAGTAGGTGCAGCCGGGAATGTTCGCGGTCACCATCGGGTGGACACCCTTCACGCCCGCGATCTTCTCCACGACCAGAACGCCCTCATGCATCGCCTTGTGGGCGAGCCAGGGCGGCCCCGCCACGTCCCCGATCGCATAGACGTTGGGTTCGCCGGTGAAGCCCCACTGGTCGATCACGATATGTGTCTTCTCGACCTTGATCCTGGTGCCTTCGAGCCCGATATTCTCGACATTGCCGACGATTCCGACGGCGCTGATCACGCGATCGACGGTGATCTCCTGCGCCTTGCCGCCGACGGTGATGGTCGCGGTGACCGAGTTTGCCCCCTTCTTCAGGTTCGATACCGTGGCGGAGGTGAGGATCTTCATGCCCTGCTTCTCGAATGCCCGCTTGGCGAAGGCCGAGACTTCCTCGTCCTCCACCGGCAGGATCCGGTCCAGCACCTCGCACACCGTCACCTCGGCGCCCATGGTCCGGTAGAAGCTCGCGAACTCGATGCCGATCGCGCCCGAGCCGATCACCAGCAGCGACTTCGGGAACTCCGGAGGCACCATTGCCTCCTTGTAGCTCCAGACCAGCTTGCCGTCGGTCTCGAGGCCGGGAAGCTGCCGCGCGCGGGCGCCGGTCGCCAGGATCACGTTCCTGGCCGTCAGCGCCGCATTCGTCTTGTCGTTCATGGCAACCGCGAGCTTGCGCGCACCGCTCGCTTCCGCGCCGGCCAGCTTGGCCGTACCGTCGAAGACCGTGATCTTGTTCTTGCGCATCAGGCCTTTGACGCCATTGCTGAGCTGGCTCGCGACCTTGCGCGACCGCTCGACGATCTTCCTGGCATCGTAGGAGACGTCCTTCACCGACAGGCCGAAGGCATCGGCGTGCTTGATGAGGCCGTAGACCTCGGAGGTACGCAGAAGCGCCTTGGTCGGGATGCAGCCCCAGTTGAGACAGATGCCCCCCAGATGCTCGCGCTCGACGACGGCGGTCTTCATGCCGAGCTGGGCGGCGCGGATGGCGGCGACATAGCCGCCCGGCCCGCCGCCCACGACGATGATGTCGAAGTTCGTATCGGCCATGGCTCGGCTCCTAGACCAGCATCGCGGCCGGCTGTTCGATATAGGCCCGCAGGGTCTGCAGGAACTGCGCACCGAGGGCGCCGTCCACTACGCGATGGTCGACGGCGAGCGTGCAGCTCATCATGTGGCGGATCACCATCTCGCCCTTGCGCGCGACGACGCGTTCCTCCGCCGCACCGACGGCCAGGATCATGGCCTGCGGCGGATTGATGATGGCGGCGAACTCCTTCACCCCGAACATGCCGAGATTGGAAATGGTGAAGCCGCCGCCCTGGAACTCCTCGAGCTTCAGCTTGCCGACCTTGGCGCGCGAGGCGAGATCTTTCATCTCGATCGAGATCTGCGCCACGCCCTTCATGTCGGCATTGCGGATGATCGGCGTGATGAGGCCACGATCGGTCGCGACGGCGACGGAGACGTCGACGGCGCCATACTGGATCATCTCCTCCTCGGCCCAAGAGGCGTTGCAATCCGGATGATCGCGCAGCGCCTTGGCGCAGGCCTTGATGAGCATGTCGTTCACCGAGACCTTGGCGCCCTGCTTGCGCGCGACATCGTTGATCGCCTGACGCGCCGTGAGCAGGGCATCGATCTCGAATTCGACGGTGAGGTAGAAGTGCGGCACCGTCTGCTTGGACTCGAGCATGCGCCGGGCGATGACCTTGCGCACGGCCGTGTGCGGCACATGCCGGTCTCCCGGCGCCGTGATGATCGGCTGCGCCGGAATGCTCGGTGCCGGCCGCGGCGCGACAGGGGCGGCGCCAGGCGCCGGAACCGCTGCCGGTCGTGCCGCTCCCGGCCCGGCTGCCTCGACGTCAGCCTTCACGATCCGACCGTTGGGACCCGAGCCCTTGAGCGCTGCAAGGTCGATACCCTTCTCCGCCGCCATGCGCTTGGCGAGCGGCGACGCAAAGATGCGCGGCCCATGGGTTGGAGCCACTGCGGCAGCCACTGCCGGCGCCGCCGCGGGTTTTGGCGCCGCAGGTGCGGGAGCGGGCTCTGCCTTGGGCGCCGCCGGCGTTGAGGCCGGGATAGCCGGCGCGGCGGCGGCCGGAACCGAGGTCTCACCCTCCTCCAGAAGGACTGCGATCACGGCATTGACCTTCACGCCTTCGGTGCCTTCCGGCACTACGATCTGCCCGACCTTGCCCTCGTCGACGGCTTCGACCTCCATGGTCGCCTTGTCCGTCTCGATCTCGCAGACGACCTGCCCGGCTTTCACCGTGTCGCCCACCTTGACATGCCACTTGGCGAGTTTGCCCTCCGTCATCGTCGGCGACAGGGCGGGCATCAGGATGTTGATCGACATGCGCCGGCTCCCCGCTCAGCGATTGCAGACCGCGCGCGCGGCCTCGACGATGGTCTCGGGCTGCGGCAGCGCCATATGCTCGAGGTTGGCCGCATAGGGCAGCGGAACGTCGAGCCCCGTGACGCGCTTGACCGGAGCGTCCAGCCAGTCGAAGGCATGCTCCATCATCTGGGCTGCCAGTTCCGAGCCGATGCCGGCGAACGGCCAGCCTTCCTCGACCGAGACCAGCCGATTGGTCTTCTTGATCGAGGCGACGAGCGTCTCGGTGTCGAACGGCCGAAGGCTGCGCAGGTTGATGACCTCAGCCTCGATGCCCTGCTTGGCGAGCTCGTCGGCCGCATGCAGCGCCTTGCCGACCATGATCGAGAAGGCGGCGATGGTGACATCCTTGCCCACGCGCTCGACCTTGGCCTTGCCGATGGGCAGGATGAACTCGGGATCGTCCGGCACATCGAACTGCTGGCCGTACATGATCTCGTTCTCGAGGAAGATCACCGGATTGGGATCGCGGATGGCGGCCTTCAGCAGGCCCTTGGCATCGGCCGCATTCCAGGGTGCGAGGACGCGCAGGCCCGGGCAGTGCGCATACCAGCTCGCATAGCACTGCGAGTGCTGAGCGGCGACGCGCGCGGCGGCACCGTTGGGCCCCCGGAAGACGATCGGGCAGGTCATCTGTCCGCCCGACATGTAATGCGTCTTGGCCGCGGAGTTGACGATCTGGTCCATCGCCTGCATGGCGAAGTTGAACGTCATGAACTCAACGATCGGCCGCAGCCCGCCGAATGCGGCGCCGACGCCCAGTCCCGCGAAGCCGTGCTCGGTGATCGGCGTGTCGATCACCCGCTTGGCGCTGAATTCCTCGAGCAGGCCCTGGCTCACCTTGTAGGCGCCCTGGTACTGCGCGACCTCCTCGCCCATCAGGAAGACCCCCGGATCCCGGCGCATCTCCTCGGCCATCGCATCCCGCAGCGCTTCGCGCACGGTGAGACGGACCGTCTTGCCCTTCCATTCGGGCTCGGCGGCCGGTGCGGCGACGACCGGCGGCGCGGCCGGCACGGGAGACGGTTCGGCCTTGGGCGCGCTTTCCACGGCGGGCTCAGGCGCCTTGGCCGCTGCCGGCGGAGCCGCTTTCGCCGCATCGGCGACACTCTCGCCCTCGGCAGCGAGAATGCAGATCGGCGCGTTCACCGCGACGCCCTCGGTACCTTCCGGCACCAGGATCTGGGCCACGGTGCCTTCGTCGACGGCCTCGACTTCCATCGTCGCCTTGTCGGTCTCGATCTCGCAGATCACCTGGCCGGATTTGACGGCATCGCCCACCTTGACGTGCCACTTCGCCAGCTTGCCCTCTGTCATCGTCGGCGAGAGAGCGGGCATCAGAACCGGAATCGACATGGCTCAGGCTCCGACCAGGACGTCGGTCCACAGCTCCGACGGATCGGGCTCGGGACTATGCTGGGCGAATTCCGCCGCGTCGTTCACGATCTTGCGGATGTCGGCATCGACGGCCTTGAGTGCGGCCTCGTCGGTCTGCCCGCCGTCGAGCAAGGTCTTGCGCACATGGTCGATCGGGTCGCGCTCGGTGCGGTACTTGTCCACTTCTTCCTTGCTCCGGTACTTCGCGGGATCGCTCATGGAATGGCCCCGATAGCGGTAGGTCTGCATCTCGAGGATATAGGGGCCCGCACCGCTGCGGGCGTACTCCACGGCCTTCAGGCCGGCGGCGCGGACGGCCACGACATCCATGCCGTCGACCCGCTCACCCGGGATTCCGAAGGCCTCGCCATGGCGATAGAGCTCGGTGATCGCCGATGCACGCTCGACCGACGTGCCCATGCCGTAGCGGTTGTTCTCGATGATGTAGATGACCGGAAGCTTCCAGAGCGCGGCCATGTTCATCGCCTCGTAGACCTGACCCTGGTTGGCTGAGCCGTCGCCGAAATAGGTCAGCGAGACGTTGCTGCTGCCATTGTACTTGTGCGCGAAGGCGAGTCCGGTGCCGATCGGAACCTGGGCGCCGACGATGCCGTGGCCACCGAAGAAGTTCTTCTCGCGGCTGAACATGTGCATCGAGCCGCCCTTGCCCTTCGAATAGCCGCCGCTGCGCCCGGTCAGCTCCGCCATCACGCCCTTGGGATCCATGCCCGCCGCCAGCATGTGGCCGTGATCGCGGTAAGAAGTGATGATCGAATCCTTGCTGCCGATGGTCGACTGCATGCCGACCACAACCGCTTCCTGGCCGATATAGAGATGGCAGAAGCCACCAATGAGGCCCATGCCGTAGAGCTGCCCCGCCCGCTCCTCGAAGCGGCGGATCAGCAGCATGTCGCGATAGAAATGCTTGAGCTGGTCTGAGGTGACGCTGTTGTCGCCGGGCCGGGGCGATTTCGACTCCGCCTTGGATTTTTCGGGGAGCGTTTCCCCTTTCGCCTTCGTGGCTGGTTTCGCCATGGCAATCCTCTCAAATTGGGCCCGCTGCGGCTTATAGCATTGCCGATCGCGATGTGGTTGATCTAGCTGGAAAAAACCAGCTTCGGCCCGGGTGCGTCGCAGCAATTGAGAGATTGTTTGCGTCCGGCCAATCGGCGCGGACAGTTTCTTTCAGACGACCGCCAAGCGATGCGGCTTATCGCGTCGGCGTGAAGATGATGATGTCGTCCTTGCGCGCGTAGTTGAGGAGGATGCGCGCGCGCTCGTCCAACATGTCCGGATCGATGCTCTGGTTACGCAACTCCGAAACCCGCCTCTCCCAGATCTTCCGGGTCGTCTCGGCTTCCGCGAGGTTCTGGTCGGCGATCTGGTTTTCCCGTTGGAGATGGACCATTGCCAACAGGCCGCGATCACCGTTCACAAGGTGATAGCCGAAATAGCCGAACACCGTGGCGAAGATCACGGGGGCCAAAATCTGGCGTGGTCTCAACAACATATGCGGTCTTTCTAGGACAATAAGGCAACATATGGTGAGGCCAAGTCAAGATTATTCGCAGAGGGCGATCCGGATCCGGCGATTGTGTCGCCCCTTGTTGTCGATCTTCAGGATGCGGATGGGCGGCGACCCGCCCGTCGAGGCGAGATGGGTCCCGCCGCAGGCCTGCCGATCGAGTCCGACGATCTCGACGATGCGCACCTTGCCGTCCGGCGTGGGCGGTGGCGCGACCGAACGGCTGCGGATCAGGCCGCGCTCGGCCTGGGCCTCATGCATTGGCACGTAGTCGAGCTTCACCGGAATGTCCTGGCGGATGACGTCGTTCAGCGGCCCTTCCAGTCCTCGAAGACGCTCGTTGTCGGCCCCCGGCAGGTCGAAATCCATGCGGGCGGTGCCGTCGTCGGCCATCTGCACGCCCGTGACTAGGGCTCCGTCGAAGGCCTGGAACACGAGGGCGTTGAGGATATGCGTATCCGTATGGAGCTGGCGCATCATCCGCCGGAACGCCGGATCGACGGCGGCTTCCACGGCGCCGCTGATTTCCAGCGGACCGTCCAGCAGGTGCCAGACCTTGCCGTCAGCATACTCGAACCCCGTGACTTTGGCTTCGCCGTCCTTCCAGCGGATCACACCGCGGTCAGCCAATTGCCCGCCCCCGCCCGGATAGAAGGGGGATTGCGTGAGAACCACCTTGCCCGGCTTCGCGTCCGCGACTTCCGCCTGCAGGTTCAATGTTTCCGGATGTTCGTGACAGAAGAGATGCATCCGCGACAGGTATGCCCCGCCGGGATGTGGGTATTGGCAAAAATTGTCAGGCCGCCGCCGCGCGCGCGAACTGCAGCGGCGTGATCCCGTAGCAGCGCTTGAAGTGCTTGTTGAGCGCGCTCTGGTCGTAGAATCCGACCGCTGCGGCAACCTCGGCCGGCGATTGCGCGCGCTGCAGCTGGCGACAGGCTATACCGAGCCGGACCTGTGTCAGATAAGCGTGGGGCGTCAACCCGACCGTGCGCTTGAACAGACCGATGAGCTGGAAGACGGTGAGCCCGACGCTTTCCGCCAGCGCATCGAGGCTGAGGTCGGAGGCAAACTCAGCGTGCATGCGCGCCGTCACGCGCTTCAGCAGCACCCGGTCTCGAGGCGCCGCCCTGATGCTCCTGCCGCCGCTGCCGTGCCGTCGGAACAGCGTCCCGAACGCGGCGATCAGCAGTTCCCGCTCGCGAAAGACGTCGCGCCCCTCCTCCAGCGCCCGGTGCATCGCGAGGAACCCCTCGATGAGATCGGGATCACGAAAGAGATTGCGCGTGAAATAGGGCACCGAGTCGATGCCCAGGCCGAGAGCGACGCGATCGAGCGCCGGTTGTGCGAGGTACATCGAGCGGTATTGCCAGCGCCGGCTTCCCCCCATCCAGCCGGCATGGGGCTCTGCCGGGTTGAAGACGAACAGCGTCGACGGATGCGCTTCCTCGACCTGTCCCCGGCTACGAACGACCGAGCCGCCCTGCTCCGTCACGGCGACGACCAGCGCCTCATGGGTATGGGGCGGATATTCGTGCGTCGTGAAGTCGGCGCACAGGAGACTCAGGCCGGAGAGATGCCGGTCCCACCAATAGTGCGTGGAATTGTGCGGGTCGCGTCGGGCCACACGGCAAGGTTAGCGGCACCTTCCGTCCCGGCAACCGCCAATTTTCGCCAATACCGGCCGCGACGGCCGTCGGTAGCCTGCGACGATGATAGCCCGCCTCTGGAAAGGCCGTGCATCCGCAACCAAAGCCGATGCCTATTTTCAGCACGCCACTGAGACCGTCTTCCCGGCCTTGCGCGCCCTTCCCGGCCATCGCGGCGCCTGGCTCCTGCGGCGCGACCTCGATGGCCAGGTCGAGTTCCTGGTCCTGACACTGTGGGACTCGCTCGACGCCATCCGGGCCTTCGCCGGAGGCGATCTCTCCGTCGCCGTCGTCGAACCAGAAGGCCGCGCAGCGCTGGAGACCTTCGACGACTTCGCCAGCCATTACGACGTGGCCTTCGGGAGCTCCGAGAGCCTATCCCGGTGAGGTGGGCGCCTCGGCGGCCTGCCGCATCTCGAGCGCAGGGAGGCATCCTCCCCGATAACGATCATGGATCCCGCCTTCGGTCCGACGGCCCCGCAAAGCAGGCCGTCCGGACCGATCGGATCTCGCTTCAGCGGAGGATCGACTTACCAGCGTAGCGGGCTTGCGTGCCGAGCTGTTCCTCGATGCGCAGGAGCTGATTGTATTTCGCGAGCCTGTCCGAGCGCGACAGGGAGCCGGTCTTGATCTGGCCGCAGTTGGTCGCGACGGCGAGATCGGCGATCGTCGAGTCCTCGGTCTCGCCCGAACGATGCGACATGACGGCGCCGTAGCTCGCGTTGCGGGCCATGGTGACCGCTTCCATCGTCTCGGTGAGCGTGCCGATCTGATTCACCTTCACCAGGATGGCATTGGCGATCCCGTTGTGGATGCCGTCGGCCAGGCGCTTGGGGTTCGTCACGAACAGGTCGTCGCCGACAAGCTGGATCTTCTTGCCGAGCCGGTCGGTGATCGTCTTCCAGCCGACCATGTCGTCCTCGGCCATTCCGTCTTCGATCGACACGATCGGATAGTTGCTCACGAGGCGGGCGTAGTAGTCGACCATGCCGTCCGCATCGAGCGACTTGCCCTCGCCTTCCAGCTCGTACCGGCCGTCCTTGAAGAACTCGGTCGACGCCGGATCGAGCGCCAGGACGACGTCGTCACCCGGCGCGTAGCCCGCCTTCTCGATCGCCTTCATGATGAAGGTGAGCGCCTCGTCTGCCGTCGCGAGATTGGGGGCGAAGCCGCCCTCGTCGCCGACATTGGTGTTGTGACCGGCATCCTTCAGCTGGCTGCGCAGGGCGTGGAACACTTCCGAGCCCATCCGCAGGGCGTCGGCGAACCGGTCCGCCTTCACCGGCATGATCATGAATTCCTGGATGTCGATCGGGTTATCCGCGTGGGCGCCGCCATTGATGATGTTCATCATGGGCACAGGCAGCACCGAGGCCTGGCTGCCGCCGACATAGCGATAGAGAGGCAGGCTGCAGTCCATCGCGGCCGCCTTGGCCACCGCCAGCGACACGCCGAGGATGGCGTTGGCGCCGAGCCGGCTCTTGTTGGGCGTACCGTCCAACTGGATCAGGGCCCGGTCGATCTTGATCTGGTCCAGCGCATCGAGGCCCGACAGAAGATCCATGATCTCGCCGTTCACGGCGCCGACAGCCTTCAGCACGCCCTTGCCGCCGTAGCGCTTCTTGTCGCCATCGCGCAGTTCCACGGCTTCGTGCGCCCCCGTGGAGGCGCCGGACGGCACCGCGGCACGGCCCATGGCCCCGCTTTCGAGTTCGACTTCGACCTCGACCGTCGGATTGCCTCGGCTATCGAGGATTTCTCGGGCGCGGATATCGACAATGGCGCTCATGGACAAAACTCCGTTTGGCAGCGCGGCCTGTCTAGCGGCGCGCGTTCCCGTGGGCAAGTGACGGCGCAGCACAGTTTTCCTGTACTTTGCGCATGCGTGGCATTCAGGACATGAGGGCCTCCGGGCGGGCCCGTCGAGCAGGTTGAACACGACTACCAGCGCCGGGAAAGGCGCGTTGATGCGTTGAGGGTGCCGCTGTCGGGCAAGCAGCGCTTCCCCGTCGACGAGGCGACGCTCCCGGCCGTCGTCACGCGCAACTCGATGATCGGCGTGACGACGCTTTGCTGCTAGTGCCAGGCGCTCCTGAGCGCCCGATCCGTCTTCCATTTCTCGAGACCGGCGACGTCGTCGCAGGAGAAGGCCTGCGGCTCCTTGCGCGGCTTCCCCTCGATCCAGGCGAACATGACGCACTGCGGATAGGCCGCGTCGCCCTGCTTGGTCTGGAAGGTGACTTCCGCAGCCACCGCATCGCCGGGCTTGGCCTCGCCGTAATCCTCAACCGCCGGGGTGATGTCGCCCACGCTGCGCCCCGCCGCCTTGTTGTCGGCGTACCACTTGGCGAAGGCCGGGAACTGTTCGCCGGCCACGCCCTTGCCGTCGGCGGCGACATAGGCCTTGAGGTCACGCAGGAGGGACTGCACCGCCGCCTCGGCTTTCGGCTCCGCAGCCTTCCGCCGCTCGGCCAGCCGCGCCTGCAGCGCCTTCAGCAGATCGGCGTTCGATGGCGGAGGCGTCTGCGTCGAGGCGGTCGCAGTCGACGGGTTGATGCGCTTGATGGGGGCCTTCGCCGCCTCGCTGTTCAGGGTCGCGGCCTCGGTGGGCGTCAGCTTGCCGACCGCCGCATACCCATGCCCCTTTTGCCAGCTGGCGATGGCCTCCTCCGAAGCCTTCGACTGGAGATCGCCGTCGATCGGACCGTTGTACTTGTCGAGCGTCCGCAAGGATTCCTGGATCTTGCGGCGCTCGGCCTCCGGGCTTTTCAGGACGCTCGCATAGTCAGGCGCAGCCGCGCGAGGCGCCGCCTGGACGGGCGCTCCGCCGCCGCCTCCCGTCGCGCAGCCGGACGGATTCTGGAAGCAGCGCTCGACCTCGCCCGCGCTCTGCGCCAGCGCGATGGCAGGCAGCAGCAGAAGAACTCCGAACAGGCTCCAGGGCCGCATCTCAGATGCCGCCGTATGTATTGAGCGCGAGTTGCGCAGGCAGGCCGATCACCATCACGATCGGCTGGCCGGTGCGCGTTTGCCCGCGGGCGATGATGTGATCGTTCGGCGTACCGGTCCGACTGTCGTAGGTGCCGGTGCCACTGAACTTGCCGCTGAAGCAGGAGAGCGAAAAGCGGCCGTTCGACGGCGCCTCGTTGGTGAAAGTGCCTTCGCACACGGGTGCGCCGTTCACGTTCTCGACGGAGAAGGTGACGGAGCGGTCGTGGCCGATCAGTGCGCCATAGCGCGCGCTCCCGTTCAGTCTCGCGACATTGCCCTGGGCGTCGCGATAGAAGATCGACGCCGGCCCGTAGGCCTGATCCGGCATGGTGTCGCGAGGAACGACATACTTGTCGTCGCTGATGACGACCCGGCACTGGCACGCAACATTGTAGTTCTCGCCGAGCGGACCGAGCTCGGCGAGCTTGTGATTGCAGGCCGATAAGGCCGTGTCCTGCACCTCACGCTCGCTCATCTGGCCGCGTGTGTAGGTATCGGCGTAGAGGAACGAGCACTGGCGCGGCATCGGCACCGCGACGGACTTGTGGCTCGCCGCCATCGTCTCCGTGTTCACCCAGTAGCGCTGCGCCATCTCCGGGAAACGCAGGAAGATCGGGTCACGGCGTTCCGGCTTGCCGTACGAGGAGTTTGCCGCGTACTGCGCTCCGGCCTCGCCGGCGAAGGTCAAGAAGGCAATCAGGGCAAGGAACAGCGAACGGGTCATGACCTGCGACTTCAGCCGAGAAAGGTGACGGAAATGCGACCCGATCCCGGCCCCTACACCAGCCGGCTCTGGTTCTTGGCGGCGCCGATAAACGAGGTGAACAGCGGATGCGGCGCGAACGGCCGCGACTTCAGCTCCGGATGGAACTGCACGCCGATGAACCAGGGATGGTCGGGAATCTCGACGATTTCCGGCAGCAGTCCGTCCGGCGACATGCCGGAGAAGCGCAGCCCCACCTGCTCCAGCCGGTCCTTGTAGTTGACATTGACCTCGTAGCGATGGCGGTGGCGCTCGCTGATGACATCCTGGCCGTAGATCTCGTGCACCTTCGTGCCGCGACGGAGATGGGCGGAATAGGCCCCCAGACGCATGGTGCCGCCCAGGTCTCCGTTGGCCGCCCTCTTCTCGATCTGGTTGCCGCGCGTCCACTCGGTCATCAGGCCCACCACCGCATGCTCGGTCGGGCCGAATTCGCTCGAAGAGGCATCCTCGATGCCCAGCAGGTTCCTGGCCGCCTCGATCACCGCCATCTGCATGCCGAAGCAGATGCCGAAGAACGGCACCTTGCGCTCGCGCGCGAACTTCACCGCGTGGATCTTGCCCTCGGTGCCACGCTCCCCGAAGCCGCCGGGCACCAGGATGCCATGGACGTTCTCGAGATGGCTCACGGCGTCGTCGCGCTCGAAGATCTCGGAGTCCATCCACTCCAACCCGACCTTCACGTTGCTGCCGAAGCCGCCGTGCGTAAGCGCCTCGCTCAGCGACTTGTACGCGTCGAGCAGCACCGTGTACTTGCCGACGACGGCGATGGTGACCTTGCCCTCGGGTTCGCGCACCGAGCGGACGATGCCGCGCCAGCGCTCCAGGTTCGGTTCCTTGTCCGCCTCCAGACCGAAATAGCGACAAACCTCGCGGTCGAAGCCCTGCTCATGATAGGCGATTGGCACTTGGTAGATCGTGTCGACGTCGCGGGCCTCGATCACGCGCTCGGCCTTCACGTTGCAGAACAGGGCGATCTTGCGCCGCTCGTTGGCCGGGATCTCCTTGTCGCCGGATCGGCAGACCAGCAAATCGGGCTGGATCCCGACGCTCAGCAGCTCCTTGACCGAGTGCTGCGTCGGCTTGGTCTTGAGCTCGCCGGCCGTCGGCACCCACGGCAGCAACGTGAGGTGGATGTACATCGTGCGCTCGCGGCCGAGTTCGTTGCCGAGCTGGCGGATGGCCTCGAGGAACGGCAGGCTCTCGATGTCGCCGACCGTGCCGCCGATCTCGACGAGCACGAAATCCTCGGCTTCGGTGTCGGTGACGACGAATTCCTTGATCGCGTCGGTGACGTGCGGAATGACCTGGACCGTCGCGCCGAGATACTCGCCGTGACGCTCCCTGGCGATCACCGTCGAGTAGATGCGCCCCGTCGTGACATTGTCGCTCTGGCGGGCATCGACGCCGGTGAACCGCTCGTAGTGCCCGAGATCGAGATCGGTCTCGGCGCCGTCGTCCGTAACGAACACCTCGCCATGCTGATACGGGCTCATCGTGCCCGGATCGACGTTCAGGTAGGGATCGAGCTTGCGCAGGCGCACGCGGTAGCCGCGTGCCTGCAGCAGCGCGCCCAGCGCGGCTGACGAAAGACCCTTACCAAGCGAGGAAACCACGCCGCCCGTTATGAAGATAAAGCGCGTCATGGGCTTACAGACTACCAAATATGGATGAACGCGGCCATGGGGATATCGCCCCCGTCGGCGGAAGTTCGACGAGGGAACGGTCTTCGCGTCGCATTGTTGCTAGCGGTTGGGCGCCGAGGGCGCGCCGGGCGTCGTGCCGCCTGCAGGCGGCGCCGTCGGTGTCGCCGGCGCGGGACTCGTCGGCGCAGGCGTTGCAGGAGCAGTCGTCCCCGCCGGCAGCGTGTCCATGATCGACCCGGTCGAGCGGACCGGCCCTCCAACGCTCCAGGCCATCAGCAGACTCAGGAAGAAGAAGATACCGGCAAAGATCGCGGTCAGGCGGGAGAGGATGTTCGCCTGTCCCCGGACCGAGAACAGCGCATCGCTCCGGCCCATGCCAAGGCCGCCGCCCTCACTGCGCTGAAGCAGGATGACGACGATCATGGCGGCAGTGACGCCGACATGGATGATCAGCAACACCACGCGCCAATCGTGCAGAAAGCCTCGTACCGCGTCCATTTCGTCCAGCGTTAGATGGGGGCCTCGATCAAGCCGGCGCTTCTAGCCTCTTTAGACCGCCTTGGCGATAGCCAAAAATTCGTCCGCCTTGAGGCTCGCCCCGCCCACCAGGGCACCGTCCACGTCCCCGGCAGCCAACAATTCGGCGGCATTGCCCGCCTTCACCGAACCGCCATAGAGCAGCCGCACGTCGACGGCGTCCGCCACCAGCCCGTCCAGCACCTTGCGGATATGGGCATGGGCAGCCGCCACCTCGGCCGTGGTGGGGGTCTTGCCGGTACCGATCGCCCAGACCGGCTCGTAGGCCACGACCAGCCGGACCGCGGAGGCGCCGGCCGGCACGCTGCCCTTCAATTGCGTTGCCAGGACGGAAAAGGTCATGCCGGCTTCCCGCTCGGCCAGCGTCTCGCCGATGCAGACGATCGGCACCAGCCCCGCCCGCCAGGCCGCCTCTGCCTTGGCACGGATGACGGCGTCGGTCTCGCCGCAGTCGGCGCGGCGCTCCGAGTGGCCGACGATGACATAAGAGGCCCCGCAGTCGCGCAGCATCTCGGCCGCAATCTCGCCGGTGTGAGCACCGCTGGGCTTGGCGTGGCAATCCTGCCCGCCGACCAGCACCGTGCTCCCCTTCACCGCCTCCGCGACCGCCATCACGAGCGTCGCCGGCGGGCAGACCAGGAGGTCACGGTCGGTCCAGCCGGCCTGCTTCACCCCGTCCGCCACGCCCTTCGCCAGGACGAGCGCATCCGCCTTCAGCCCGTTCATCTTCCAGTTGCCGGCGATCAGCGGCCGTCTGGTGCGCGCCATGGAATATCCTTTCTTTCTTGCTTGGCGCGTGTCTAGCGGCGGCGGAGCCGGCGGTAAAGGCCGCTTGGTTGCCTGTCCCCGACACGGGTGCTAGGCATGCGCCCGCCTTGCGGCTCTGCCGTCCCTCTGCCCCACGAAGCCCGTCCAGTGAACAAGTTCAGAAAATACGCCAGCTACCTCATCATGACCGTGCTCCTCGGCATGCTCATCATCAGCTTCGCGCTGTGGGGCATCGGCGACATGCTGCGCATGGGCGGATCGGGCAACGAGGTCGCCCATGTCGGCGGCGTCCATGTGCCGCTCTATGGCTGGCTCGGGGGTACCTCCGTCTCCGTCGACGAAGTACGGGAGCGCTTCAACCGCCAGCTCGACCAGATCCAGCGTCAGACCGGCCAGCGCCCCGATCCTGCGCAGGCCGTGCGCTACGGGCTGAACGTGCGCGCCCTCGAGGACGTGGTGCAGCGCGCCGTCATCGACCAGGCGATGAACGACTACGGCATCGTGGTCAGCGACGACCAGGTGCGGCTGGCGATCGCCCAGAATCCGGCCTTCAAGGGAGCGGGCGACAAGTTCGATCCCATGAAGTACCGCAACCTCCTGCAGCAGGCGCGGATCAGCGAGGCGTCCTACGTGGCCGACATACGGCGCGAGCTGGCGTCGGCCGAGCTGTTCGGCACCATCCGGACCGACGGCATCGGTCCCAAGAGCCTGCGCGACGAGATCTTCAAGATGGAGAGCGAGAAGCGCGTCGGCGAGACGGTATACGTACCCGACTCGATCATCACCGACGTGCCCAAGCCGACCACGGAACAGCTCGGCACCTATTTCGACGCCAACAAGGCGCGCTTCCAGATCCCCGAGTTCCGCGCTTTCTCTTATGTGCTGCTGACGGTGAACGACGTCATGGGCCAGGTCACCGTGACTCCAGACCAGGTCAAGCAGGAGTACGATTCTCGCGCGGCCGAGTTCGGCATCCCCGAGAAGCGCGACGTCGACCAAGCGATGACCGACAGCGAGGACAAGGCCAAAGCCATCATCGCCGCGGTCAAGGAAGGCAAGTCGCTGGAGGATGCGACCAAGCAAGTGACCGGGAGCGCCGACGGCGTGATCAAGCTCGGCCTCGTCCAAAAGAAGGATCTCCCGGCCGGCCCCCTTGCCGATGGCATCTTCAGCCTGCCCGAGGGCGTCGCTCCGACCCCCATCAAGTCGCCGCTCGGCTGGCATGTCGTGCGCATCAACAAGATCGACGCCGGCAAGGTGACACCGTTCGACGAGGTCAAGGCCAAGCTCGAGCAGGATCTCAAGAACCAGGCGGCGCCCGACCTGCTGGTCAAGCTGGCCAACGACTTCGACCGCGAGCTTGGCAAGGGCCAATCGATGGCCGATGTCGCTAAGGCGCTCGGCCTCAAGGTCACGACCGTCGAGAACGTCGACGCGCGCGGCCAGGACCCCGCCGGCAAGCAGATCGTGATCGGCCCCGCCGCGACCGAGCTCGTGCAGGCCGCCTTCTCCACCCGCGAGGGCGCCGACAGCGATCTGCTCGAGACCTCGAAGGGCGAGTACTTCATCGTTCATACCGACCGCATCACGCCAGCGCGCATCCCCGCCCTGTCCGAGGTCGAGCCCAAGGTGGTCGAGGCCTGGGAAGCCGAGCAGCGCCGCAAGCTCGCCGACGAGAAGGTCAAGGGGCTGGTCGACAAGGCGAACGCCGACGGCGACCTCGGCGCCATCGCCAAGGAGCTCGGCCTCGAACTCAGGACCACCAAGGCCGTCACGCGGTTCGACTCGGACACCGGCAACTACCTCAGCCAGCCCGTCGCACAGGCCATGTTCAAGCTGGCGGTCGGCAAGGTCCAGGCGGTGCGTACCGCCGACGGCAACGTCATCGTGCGGGCCAAGGAGATCCAGCCCGCCGATCTCGCAAAGGACAAGGAGCGGCTGGAGCGCTTCGGCTCGCAGCTCGACTCGATGATCGCCAACGATCTCGTGACCCAGCTCCTGGCCGCCCTGCGCGCCAAGTACGGCGTGCAGGTGAACGAACAGGTCTTCCAGGCCGCCTTCCAGTCACAGCAGCCCCAGTAAGAGTCATGACCGCCTCTCCCGATTTCGACGCTTTCGCCAAGGTTTACGACTCCGGCAAGCCGCAGCTCGTGTGGACGAAGGCGGTGGCCGATCTCGAGACGCCGGTCTCGGCCTATCTGAAGCTCGCCGACGGCCGGCCCAATTCGTTCCTGCTGGAGTCCGTCGAGGGCGGCTCGGTGCGCGGCCGCTACTCCATCATCGGCTTCAAGCCCGACGTGATCTGGCGCTGCCGCCACGGCAAGGCCGAGATCAACCGCCGCGCCCGCTCCGACGCGCACGCCTTCGAGCCGCTCGAAGGCCGGCCGCTGGAGACGCTGCGCGGCCTGATCCGCGAATGCCAGATGGACATGCCCAAGGACCTGCCCCCGATGGCTTCGGGTCTGTTCGGCTTCCTGGGCTACGACATGGTCCGCGACATGGAGCGGCTGCCGGACAAGAACCCGGATCCGCTCGGCCTGCCGGAAGCGATCATGGTGCGGCCGACGCTCATCTGCATCTTCGACCGCCTCGAGGACAACGTGACCATGGTCACGCCGGTGTGGCCGCAGGCCGGCATCGGCGCGCGCGCCGCCTACGAGGCGGCCGAGGAGCGGCTGGCGGACGCCATCTCCGACTTCGAGCGTTCGCTGCCCTATCGCCGCGAGAACGCCGAGGCGCTCGACAGCCTGCCCGAGCCGCAGGCCAACATGTCGAAGGACGACTTCAAGAAGATGGTCCAGACCTGCAAGGAGTACATCCTTGCCGGCGACGCCTTCCAGATCGTACCGTCGCAGCGCTTCTCGCTGCCGTTCAAGCTGCCGCCGCTGTCGCTCTACCGCTCGCTGCGGCGCATCAACCCGTCGCCGTTCCTGATCTTCTTCGACTACGGCGACTTCTCGATCGTCGGGTCGAGCCCGGAGATCCTGGTGCGGCTGCGCGACAACACCGTCACCATCCGCCCGCTTGCGGGCACGCGGCCGCGCGGCGCGACGCCGGAAGAAGACAAGCGGCTCGCCGAGGAACTGCTGGCCGATCCCAAGGAGCGCGCCGAGCACCTGATGCTGGTCGACCTGGCCCGCAACGACGTCGGCCGCGTCTCCAGGATCGGCTCGGTGAAGGTGGTCGAGCAGTTCACCATCGAGAAGTACAGCCACGTCCAGCACATCAGCAGCCACGTCGAAGGCAAGCTGCAGGAAGGCCTCGAGGCCATTGACGCGCTGAAGGCCGGCTTCCCGGCCGGGACGCTGTCCGGTGCGCCCAAGGTGCGCGCCATGCAGATCATCGACGAACTCGAACCCGTTCGCCGCGGCATCTATGCCGGCTGCGCCGGTTACTTTGCCGCCAACGGTTCGATGGATACCTGCATCCTGCTGCGTACCGGCCTGGTGAAGGACAACACCCTCTACGTTCAGGCCGGCGTCGGCGTCGTGGCCGACTCCGACCTCGAGGCCGAATACCAGGAGAGCATCCAGAAGGCGCGCGCCCTCGTCCGCGCTGCCGATGAAGCGGTGCGCTTCGCCTCCGCCGGCAACTGGAACGCCGGCAATACCCGCCGCTGAGCCCGCCGAAGCGCATCTCCGTAACTTCGCCATCGTCCGCGTATTGTAGGCGATGGACCTCCCCGCAACCGATTCCGGCCGCCAATGGCGGTCGGTTCGCGCCGCGAAAGACGGCACGGCTGGAGTAACGCCGTCGGAGTGATAGGCTCCTCCTCAACGGAGGAGACGACATGTCAGACTGGCAGAAGCGCTACCAGCGCCTGGTATTCGATCGCCCGCACCCCAAGGTGCTGCGCGTCACGATGAACCGACCGGAGAAGTACAACGCCACCGACGCGATCATGCATCGCGAGCTGGTCGAGGTGTGGCGTGACATCGACGGCGACGACACGGTCAACTGCGTGATCATCCAGGGCGCGGGCGGCAAGGTGTTCTCGGCCGGCGGCGACTTCGACATCATCGAGAAGAACATCAAGGACCACAACGCGCTGCTACGGACCTGGAAGGAAGCGCGCGACATCGTCTACAACGTCATCAACTGCTCCAAGCCGATCGTCAGCACCATCCGCGGCCCCGCGGTAGGGGCCGGCCTGGTGGCGGGTATCCTCGCCGACGTCTCGATCGCGTCGAAGAAGGCCCGCATCATCGACGGCCATACGCGGCTGGGCGTCGCTGCCGGCGATCACGCCTGCATCGTCTGGCCGCTTCTCTGCGGCATGGCCAAGGCCAAGTACTACCTGCTGCTCTGCGAGTCGGTCGACGGCGAGGAGGCCGAGCGCATCGGCCTCGTCTCGCTCTGCGTCGAGGACGACCAGCTCGAGGCCAAGGGCGTGGAGATCGCGACCAAGCTCGCCGAAGGCGCGCAGACCGCAATCCGCTTCACCAAGTACGCGCTCAACAACTGGCTGCGCATGATGGGGCCGACCTTCGATACCTCGCTCGGCCTCGAGATGCTGGGCTTCCTCGGTCCCGACGTGAAGGAAGGGCTCGCCTCCCATCTCGAGAAGCGCAAGCCCAGGTTCGATCCCTACTCCCCGCTCTAGGAGGCGGCCATGCGCGGACTTGAGGGCAGGAACGTCATCGTCACCGGCGGCGGCGGCGCGATCGGCGCCGCCATCTGCCGGCGCTTCGCCGGCTACGGCGCCCGGGTGGGCGTGTTCGACAAGAACCTCGAGGCGGCCCAGAGGGTCGCCCATGAGATCGGCGGCTTCGCTCACGGCGTCGACATCGCCGACTACGATGCGGTCGGTCAGGCGGTCGCCCGGTTCGAGCAGGAGGCCGGCCCGACCGACATCCTGGTCAACAACGCAGGCTGGGACCGGTTCGCCAACTTCGTCGACACCACGCCCGACCTCTGGGACCAGCTGATCGCCATCAACCTGCGCGGGCCGCTCAATGTGACCCACTTCGTGCTCAAGGGCATGGTGAGCCGCGGTCATGGCCGCGTGGTCAACATCGCCTCCGACGCCGGCCGCGTCGGCTCCTCGCAGGAGGCGGTCTATTCGGCCTGCAAGGGCGGCATCATCGCCTTCACCAAGACGGTGGCGCGCGAGGTGGCCCGCAAGGGCATCACGCTGAACGCGGTCTGCCCCGGCCCCACCGACACGCCGCTGCTGGCGGCAGTGGCGGGCGACGACGAGCGCGGCCAGAAGGTCCGCGCCGCCCTGGTCGGTGCCATCCCGATGAAGCGGGTCGGCCAGCCGGAGGACATTCCCGGTGCGGTCTGCTTCCTGGCCAGCGACGACGCCGCCTTCATCACCGGCCAGACCATCAGCGTCTCGGGCGGCCTGACCATGCACGGCTAGAGGCGCGGGAGGAGCATCATGAGCGCCATCTGGATCCAGCCCACGGGCGCGGCCCTCGGCGCCGATGTCCACGGCGTCGATCTTTCGCGGCCCGTCGACGATGCCGACTTCCGGCGCATCCTCGCGGCCTGGAACGAGCATCTGGTGCTGCGCTTCTCGGGCCAGAGGATCGACGACTCGAGCCTGATGGCGTTCAGCGCCCGCTTCGGCGCCCTCGACCGCGCGCCCATCCCCGCCGTCGGCTTCGACCGCACCGATTCCGCCCTCGCACCGGAGGTCCGCGACTGGGTCGCCGTCATCTCGAACGTGAAGCGGGACGGCAAGCCGATCGGCGGCCTCGGCAATGCCGAACTCGTCTGGCACACCGACATGTCCTACAACCCGCTGCCGCCGCGGGCGAGCCTGCTCTATGCGCTCGAAGTGCCCCCCGACGGCGGCAATACCGGCTTCCTCAACATGTACCTCGCCTACGAGACCCTGCCGGCCGACCTCAGGCAGGCGATCGACGGCAGGACCTGCATCCACGATTCGAGCCGCAACTCGGCCGGCGAACTGCGCAAGGGTTTCCAGACGACGCCCGACATCCGCCGGACTCCGGGCGCCGTGCATCCCCTCGTCCGCCTGCACCCCGTCACCGGTCGCAAGGCGCTGTTCCTCGGCCGCCGCCCCGGCGCCTACGTCCACGGCCTCGCGGTTGCCGACAGCGAGGCTCTGCTCGACGCGCTGTGGGCCCACGCCACGCAGGACCGCTTCACCTGGTACCAGAAGTGGCGCGTGGGCGATCTCGTGATGTGGGACAATCGCTGCGTCATGCATCGCCGCGACCCCTTCGACGAGGATCGCCGCCGCCTGATGCACCGCACCCAGATCGTCGGCGAGCCCGTTCTCGCGGCCTGATATGTCGATCATCATACGATATGATGATCGACATATGATCATGCCGGGGACGGCATCCCGGGCATCCTGACCGCCGAATTGCGCCGCCCCGGCATCGGGTCCTCGAAAGCGCGCGGATAGCGCGTCGGCCGTGCCGATACCTTGTTCAGCCTGTCGAGCGCCTCAACCGGCAGGCGCCAGCCGCCCGCCTTCAGCGTGTCGGCAAGCTGGCAGGCATTGCGCGCGCCGACGATGGCGCTGGTCATGAAGGGCTGGTCCATCACCCAGCGCAGCGCGGTCTGCGCCGGCGTGCGGCCGATCTCCTTCGCCGTGTCGAGCAGCGTCTGCAGGATCTCGGCATGGTTGGGCGCGAAGAACCGTCCCTGGAAACCCCATCCCTCGGCCGAGCGCGTGCCCTCCACCTTCAGGCTCCCGGGCGCGTACTTGCCGGCGAGGTAGCCCGAGGCCAGCGGCGACCACGCCACCATTCCGAGTCCCTTGGCCTGGCAGGCCGGCACGATCTCCTCGTCGATGTCGCGCACGACCAGGCTGTATTGCGGCTGGTAGGCATCGAAGCGCGCCCAGCCCCTGGTTTCGCTGATCCAGAGCGTATCGATCAGGCGCCAAGCCTCGAAGTTCGAGCAGGCGATGTAGAGGATCTTGCCCTCGCGCACGAGATCGTCGAAGGCGCGCAGCGTCTCCTCGATCGGCGTCTGATGGTCGACGTGATGGATGTAGTAGAGATCGATGTAGTCGGTCTGCAGGCGCTTGAGGCTGCCTTCGACCTGCTGCTTGATGTGGAGCCGCGACAGGCCGGAATCGTTGATGCCGGGCCCCATGGGGTTGAACACCTTGGAGGCGATCACCGCCTTCTCGCGGCGGCCTTTCAGCGCGACGCCCAGCATCGTCTCCGACGTGCCGCCGACATAGGCATTGGCCGTATCGAAGAAGTTCACGCCGGCATCGAGTGCCGCGTTCACCATCGCCGTGGCGCCGTCCTGGTCGGCGCCGTTGCCGAAGGTCATGGTGCCGAGGCAGATCTCCGAGACCTTGACGCCGGCGCGGCCGAGATTGCGGTACTCCATCGGTCGACTCCTCTTCCTTGTTCGGTTCGCCGCGGCCCGCCCTACATATCCATTTATTCTATATGGTTACTTTCGGGTAACGCTTTTAAAAAGGGAAATAAAAAGGAACGAGAGCCGCCGGCGGCCCTGGAAGAGAGAATAGACTGACGCTGCCGTACCTTCGAATCCGGTCGCCAATGCCGGCGCTGCCCTGCCCCTCACAAACCGAGCATCGCCTTGGCGAGGACGTTGCGCTGCACCTCCGACGAGCCGCCATAGATCGTGGTCTTGCGGTTGTTGAAGTAGCGCGGTGCCACGTCGTCGACATACTCGCCGCCCACCGGCACGACGTTGCTGTCGTAGTTACGCAGCTCGGTGAAGGGCACGCCGTACCAGCCGACGGCCTCGACCGCCAGCTCGGTCACCTTCTGCCCGACCTCGGTGCCGCGCATCTTGACGATCGAGCCCATGCTGCCGGGCGCATCGCCGGTCTTGAGGCTCGAATAGAACATCAGCTCGTTCATCTCGACGGCGTCGATCTCCATCTCGAGGCCCGCCATCTTCTCCCGCCACTGCGCGTTGGCCGACAGCGGCTCGCCGGCGTCGAGCTGCGTGCGCGACAGCGTCTGCAGGTGCCGGAACGCCTTGCGCAGGCGCGGCCCGAAGGCCTGGCCGCCGCGCTCGAACTCGAGCAGGTACTTGGCGTAGGTCCAGCCCTTGTTCTCCTCGCCGACCCGGTTCTCCACCGGCACCTTCACGTCGGTGAAGAAGACCTGGTTGATCTCGTGCCGACCCGGCGTGCGCGTGCCGTCGACCATGTAGATCGGCTCGACCTTGATGCCGGGCGTCTTCATGTCGATCAGCAGGAAGGAGATTCCCTCCTGCTGCTTGCCCTCGGTCGAGGTGCGGACGAGACAGAAGATCCAGTCGGCCCAATGCGCGTTGGTGGTCCAGATCTTCTGGCCGTTGACGACGTAGTGATCGCCCTCGCGCACCGCGCGCGTGCGCAGGCTGGCGAGATCGGAGCCCGAGCCCGGCTCCGAATAGCCCTGGCACCACAGCTCCTCAGCGGCGGCGATCTTGGGCAGGAAGCGCTTCTTCTGCGCCTCGCTGCCGAACTTCATGAGGACGGGCGCCACCATCTTGATGCTGAAGGACGACAGGTAAGGCGAATCGGCGCGCGCCATCTCCATCTCGAAGATGAACTTCTGCGTCGAGTTCCAGCCCGGTCCGCCATATTCCTTGGGCCAGTTCGGGCACAGCCATCCCTTGCCGGCGAGCTTCTTCTGCCACTGCAGCAGCCGCTCGCGGGAAACGTGGCTCGACCGGCTGCGGCGGCTCTCCTCAGCGACTTCCGGCGGCATGTTGGCCTCGATCCAGTCGCGCACTTCCTTCTGGAAGGCCAATTCTTCCTTGTTGAACGCCAGATCCATCGCTGCGTTTCCCTACCCGTTTGCTCGACCTCGGCGCCCTTTGGCACGACGTGCGAAGGCGCTCTCCTCTCGGACGGCAGGGGCGCGCAGCGAGCCAATGACGTTCTCTGCGCGTCCCCGCCCAACTTGTATGATGCCGGGTCCCTAAAGGCCCAGCATCACCTTCGACATGATGCCGCGCTGCACTTCCGACGAGCCGCCGTAGATCGTCATCTTGCGGCCGTTGAAATAGCGCGGCGCGAGCACGTCGACTCCCTCGGGCCCGATCGGCGCGACATTGGCGTTCCAGGCGCGCTGCTCGGGGAACGGGATCGAATACCAGCCCGCGGCCTCGACGCAGAATTCCTGGACCTGCTGCATCACCTCGGTGCCGCGCAGCTTGATCATCGACGACAGCGGGCCGGGATTCTGGCCCGACGCCAGCTTGGAATAGAACTCCTGCTCGAACATCTCGAGGCCGGAGATCTCGATGTCCATGCGCGCCAGCTTTTCGCGCCAGGCATGGTCGGCCAGGATCGAGCCCTCGCCCTCCTCCATCGACGTCGCCAGCCGCTTCAGCCTTTCGAAGCTGGAGCGCAGGCGCGGGCTGTAGGGATTGCCGCCACGCTCGAACTCGAGCAGGTACTTGGCGTAGGTCCAGCCCTTGTTCTCCTCGCCGACCCGGTTCTCCACCGGCACCTTCACGTCGGTGAAGAACACCGAGTTCACTTCCTGCGTGCCGGCGCGGTTGCCGTCGGCGGTGATGATCGGCTCGACCGAGATGCCGGGCGTCTTCATGTCGATCAGCAGGAACGATATGCCTTCCTGCGGCTTGCCCTCGGTCGAGGTGCGCACGAGGCAGAAGATCCAGTCGGCGGTCTGCGCCAGCGTCGTCCAGGTCTTCTGACCGTTGACGATGTAATGGTCGCCCTCGCGCACCGCGCGGGTGCGCAGGCTGGCGAGGTCCGATCCCGAGCCCGGCTCGGAATAGCCCTGGCACCAGATCAGGTCCGAGTTCAGCATCGGCGGCAGGTGCCGGACCTTCTGCTCCGGCGAGCCGTACTTCATGATCACCGGCGCACACATCTTGGGGCCGAACGGCGAGGTGCCGGGCGCGCCCGCGCGCGCCATCTCCATCTCGAAGATGTACTTCTGCGTCGTGGTGAAGCCCGGTCCGCCGAATTCCTTGGGCCAGCCGGTGCAGAGCCAGCCCTTCCTGGCCAGCCGCTTCTGCCAGTCGATCAGCCGTTCCTTCGGCAAGTAGGCGTTCCGCGCCACCTTCAGCTCGCCCACGATCTCGGGCGTCAGGTTCTCCTTCAGCCAGTCGCGCACTTCCTGCTGGAAGGCCAGTTCTTCCTTGCCGAACGTCAAATCCATAGGGGGCTCCTCTCAGGGGCGCGAAAGTACCGCGCCGGGTTCTCGCCCGTAAAGCGTCAGACGATGCGCGCCGACGGCATCTTCCAGCACCTGCCAGCCCAACTTGACGTAGAAATCCCGCAGAGCGGGCCGCGATACGAGATGGAGCCTTCCGACTCCGAGCGCCGCGCATCGCCGGAGACCTTGTCCGAGCAGCCCGGCGGCAATCCCCCGCCCACGAAAAGGCTCATCGACCCACAACGCGGCCAGCCACGGCGTGAGATCAGGCCGTGCCGGCTCGTCGTTGTCGATCACCAGAGCATTGCCGCAGAGCCTGCCCTCGCATTCGGCGACGATGGCAAACGGAATGCGGCTGTCCGGCCTCAGGAAATCTTCGAGTCCCGCACGAATGGCAGTGAGCGGTGCCCCCTTGTGTCGCCAGAAGGCCGCCCAGATTCGCTCGGCCATGCCGTCCACGTGATGGGATCGCTCACGAAGATCGAAATATTCAATCATGGCATGGGGTCACGCCCGCCGTTCGGCAAACGCGATGCGCGCCAGCCAATCCTTGACCAGCGGCGCGAGAAGATTCGGAGATTCCACGGGCCATGAATGGTCCGCGCGATCGAGGATCGCGAAGGTCGCGTGCGGGTAGCTCTCCAGAATTGCCAAAGCATCACGATAACCGACTACGGTGTCCTGCCGCCCGGCGATGATCAGCGCGGGTTCGGTGAAGGACTTCTCTTCCTCGGCCAGATCGAATGAAAAGCCATACCGGCCGGGATCCGAGCGAATTTCGTCGGCCAGCGGCGCGGCGATCTCGACCGCTGGCTCGATCAACGAATGGACTTTCTGTCCGAGGGCTTGGATGTACTCCGGCGCCTGCACCAGGACCTCGCCCAACGCCGCACGTTCCGTCTGGTCAAGGGAGGCCAGAAGCGCTTCGTCCCTCACGAGGGGATGGAAATCCGGCCGTGTGCGCTTGGCGTCCTCGGCAACAACGCACGGCACTCGCAACAGCAGACCGGCGACGCGCGGGCGACGTCGGACGGCAACCGCACGGGCGAGGTAGCCGCCCAGCGACGTCCCTGCGAGAACAAACCGCTCTTCCGGAATCACCCGATCGACGAAGGCAAGAAGCGCGGCGAGAACGTCATCCTGAGTCCTGATGCCGGCCTTTGCCACCGACCGTCCCATGCCCGGCAGATCCGGATAGAGGCGTCGCCATCCCGGCTGCGACGCGAAAATGGGCTCGTAGTCGGCCACCTCGAGTCTGTGATCCATCGTCCAGCCGTGGAGGAAAATGATCGGACGACCCTCACCATGTTGCTCATAGTGGATCGTCGCATTGTCCAGTTCGCACTGCATGGCCGACCTGCTAGCATTTGCGTCGGACCGCCGTCGAGCGAAGTATGCTGTCGTCGCTCGAACGAACCACGGATCAGTTTTTGCGGGTCGCCATCGCCTCGGTGCCTGTCGCCAGTTCGACGATCTCCGCCGTGATGGATTCCTGTCTCAGCCGCCGCTCGCGCTGCGTCAGGTCTCCGAGTTTCTCTTCGATATTGGTCCGCGCGGCCGCCATCGCGATCATCCGGGCCTGGTTCTCCGCCTCGAAGGCATGCATGGCCGCCTGGCAGAGCTGGGCATAGATGTACTCGGCGGCAAGCCGTTCGAGCAGGATCGGCGGCGGCAGGTTGGTCAGCGGAACCCGGCCCTCGGAAGGCCGCCTGAAGCGGCCGAAGTCGATCGGCAGCAGCGAATGGCGGTCGACGCCGATCTGCCCCTCCTCGCCGAGGCGCGAATGGACGATATCGACCCTGGCGAGGCCATCGCCGGCGATCCGGCCGTAGACCGCCTCCGCGAGGCGGTTGGCGAGATCCGGCACCGCCTCCGCATTGGTCGCCATCGGCGCCGTCCATGCCGGCGTGATGCCCCTTTCCCGGGCATACGCCGCGCCGCGCGTGCCCAGCAGGAAGACCGTGGCGTCGGCCAGTTCGTCGGCGACGCCGCCGACCACGCGCTCGTTGAAGGCGCCGACGAATCCCTGCTCGGCACAGAACAGGATGATGCCGCGCCGACGATGACCGTCGCGTGGGGCCGCGATGGGCTCCACCGGCTGCAGGTTCAGGGCATGGCCGATCGCCCGGGACACGACATCGGTGTAGGCCTCGATGCCAGGCAGCAGCGAACGGCCTTTCTGCGCCCGCGAGGCGGCGATGCCGCGCATGGCCGTCACCACGGCATCGAGCTGGTGGACGCTCTCGATCTGGGCGGTGAGATCGGCCATCCGCTCGGCCATCACGCGCCTCCGGGCGAAGCCGACGGTGATGGCGATGGAGAGGCGCGGGCGATCTCGGCCGCGAGCGCCGACAGCGCCTTGTCGAGCGAGGCCCGCGTCGCCGCATCGAGCTTCCCGCCGCCCTGGATCGCCGCGACGATCGGCGCGGCCTGGCGGTCGAGCCAGGCCGGCACCGCTTTCCGGAACTGCGGCACCAGATCGAGCGCCAGTCCGTCGAGGAGGCCCGCCTGCACGGCATGGACCAGGGCGACCTCGTCGACGAGCCGCAGGGGCACATAGAGCGGCTGGGTGAGAATCGCGCGGATGCGCCGCCCGCGCTCGATCCGGCCCTTCATCTGCGCGTCCGTCACGCCGCCGAAGCGTGTGAACACTTCCAGTTCCAGGAACTGCGCGTAGTCGAGCCGCAGCGACTCGGCCGCCTCGCGCAGCGCCCGTGCCTGGGTCTTGCCGCCGACACGGCTCACGCTGGTGCCGATGTCCACCGCGGGCTTCTGCCCTTCCTGGAACAGGCGGGAATCGAGCACGATCTGGCCGTCGGTGATCGAGATGAGGTTGGTCGGGATGTAAGCGCTGAGGTTGCCGGCATCGAGTTCTGCGATCGGCAGCGCGGTCAGGGAGCCTCCGCCCTCCGCCTTCGAAAGCTTGGCCGCACGCTCCAGCAGGCGCGCATGGACATAGAAGACGTCGCCGGGATAGGCCTCGCGGCCGGGCGGCTGCCGCGTCAGCAGCGCGATCTCGCGATGGGTGGCCGCGTGCTTGGTGAGGTCGTCGACCACCACCAGCGCATGCTGGCCGCGGTCGCGGAAATACTCGGCCATGGTGAAGCCGGTGAACGGCGCGATCCACTGCAGGCCCGGCGCCGAAGAGGCGGCCGCCACCACGACGATGCAGCGATCGAACGCGCCATGGCTGCGGATCGCCTCGATCACGCGGCTGACGGTCGAGGATTTCTGGCCGATCGCGACATATACGCAGACGATGTCGCTGTGGCGCTGGTTGATGATGCAATCGACGGCGATCGAGGTCTTGCCGACGGCGCGATCGCCCACGATCAGCTCGCGCTGTCCCCGCCCCAGCGCGAACATCGCGTCGAGCACGAGGGTTCCGGTCTGGACCGGTTCGGTGACGAAATCGCGCTGGACGATCGCCGGCGCAGGCTTGTCGACGGGCTCGCGGGATTCTCCCTCGATGGCGCCGCCGCCGTCGAGCGGCCGGCCAAGCGGATCGACGATCCGGCCCAGCAATGCCTTTCCGACCGGCGCCCGCACGACCTCGCCGGTGCCGTGTACCGCCTGCCCGGCCTCGATGCCCTCGGCGTCGTCGAGCAGCACGCAGCCGATCCGGTCTGGCTCGAGCGTGAGCACGAAGCCCATCCGGTCACCTTCGAAGCGAACGAGTTCGTCGAGCCGCGCGCGCCTCAGTCCGGAAACGAACGCGATGCCGTCGCCGACGGTCTCGACGCGACCGAGGTCTTCGGCCTGCGCGCCGAGCGGCGCCCGATCCACCCGGCGCCGGGCTTCGTCGAGCCATTCATCGAACGCGTCATGCGTGTCGGTCACGGCCCAGCTCCCCGCGGATCCGTTCGAGATCGGCCCGCCAGTTGTTGCGCACCACCGTCGTCGCCCCCCTCAGCTCCAGTCCGGCGCCGAGCGCAGCGTCCTCGCGGAAGACGAGCGGAAGGTCGAAGCCCACCGCTTCCGCGATCTTGCCGCTGACGAGCTCGCGGTCGGCATCGCCGAGCGGAAACGCCGTGACCAGCTCGGCTTGCCGGCCACTCGCCGCGGAGACGCGAAAGTCCTCGCGTGTCTCGGCGGAAAGGCTGCGTATCTCGGCGCAGAGCCCGTCGAGAAAGGCACGAAAAGCGACGTCCGGCGGCAAGCGGGACAGCAGGCGCCCCGCAATGTCTACGGACAGGCCGCCGACGCGCTGGAGAAGGGCCTCTTGCTCCGCCTCTTCCTCCCGTTTGACCGCGGCGGCCGCATCGGCCCGCATCTTGGCGATCTCCCGCGAAGTCTCCTCGACAAGCGTCTTCTTCTCGGCCCTGGCGGCCTCCTGGGCAGCTTCGACCAGCGTGCGGCGCTGGCCGTCGACTTCGGCCCGAAGCCGGTCCGCCTCTCCTCTTGCCGTCTGCGCGTCCTGTCGCGCGGCTTCGGCATCGGCCAGCAGCTTCGTGGCCTGCTCCTGCCGCTGGGCGACGATCGCCATCACCGGGCGGAAGAAGAACCGGCCGAGGATCCAGACCAGGATGAGGACGTTGACGGTCTGGAGAGCCAGCGTCCACCAGTCGATATGCATGGACCTAGTGGATGAACGGGTTGGCGAACAGGACGAGGAGCGCGATCACGAGGCAGTAGATCGCCATGGTCTCGATCATCGCGAGGCCGACGAAAAGGGTGCGGGAGATCGTGCCGGCCGCCTCGGGCTGCCGCGCGATCGCATCCATGGCGGCGGCCACGGCCCGTCCTTCCGCCAGCGCCGGACCGATCGCCCCGAACGAGACCGCGACGGCGGCGGCGGCAATGCTGACGATTTCCAGCCAGTTCATGATCACTTCCTTTCATTCTGATGGCTGCCCCGCGCTTCGCTGACGGCGCCGCCGATGAAGACCATGGCGAGAACGGTGAAGATGTAGGCCTGGACCGCTCCCGTGAGGAGATCGAGCGCCATCAGCGGGATGGGGACCAGCAACCCGGCGAGGGACAGCACGATCCCGATGACGAAGACGCCGCTCATGACGTTGCCGAACAGGCGGACGATCAGCGAGAAGGTGCGGGTGAAGGTCTCCACGACATTGAGCGGCACCATGAGGATGGTGGGCTGCGCGAAGGTCTTCAGGTAGGCGACGACGCCGCCGGCGCGGATGCCGAAATAGATGACCGCGAAGAACACGATGATCGCCAGCGCGGCGTCGGTCTCGATGTGGGCGGTCGGCGGCTCGATGCCGGGCACGAGCGACGACCAGTTGGCGGTCAGGATGAAGAGGAAGATCGTGCCGAGGAGCGCGACGTAGGGCGCGGGCTCGACCCGCATGGTGTCGCGCACGAGGTTTGCGAGCGCGTCCACCACGAGTTCGACCGCGGCCTGCCGGCGCGACGGCACCAGCGACAGTCTCCGCGTGAGGAAGACGGCCGCCAGCGCCAGAAAGGCGATCAGGCCCCAGGTCACCACGACCGGCTGGGTGATCGGCACCGGTCCGATCGAGAAGACGGTCTTCGTCGAGAGCGGCGACTCCATCAGCCCCTCCTCACCCACCACAGGCTGGCCGTGCGCGCCGCCAGGATGCCGCAGGCCATCGCCAGCAGCGGCACGGCGCCGCGCTGGATGGCGACGACCGCCAGCACCGCCGCCATCGCGCCGAGACGCAGCATCTGCACGGCGAAGGCCATCGGCAGCGACTTGCCCGCCACGAACCAGCGGACATTCCACTGCAGCGACGCGAAGTAGAGGCCGCCGGCGGCGAGTCCGGCGAGTACCCACATCGGCACGGCGTACCAGAGCGGATTCATTGGCGATGGATCCACTTCCAGGCCGAGTAGCCGCCGATCGCCACGCCCAGCACGAGCAGCGGTCCGCTCCAGAAGATCCCGGTGCCGAGCTTGTGGTCCAGCCATCGCCCGATGAACAGGCCGATCAGGATCGGCGTCACGATGATCCAGCCGAGCACGCCGATCTGGCCCACGAAGCGCACCACCGAGGGCTCGCCCTCGTTGCGCCAGAGCTGTCGCCTCTGGCTCGTCTTGCGCGCAGCCGTCGCCATCGGATCCTCCTTGTCCTCAGCGGGCGGCTCTTCCTTCCCGGCGGTCATGACGCCCCCGTCCCCGCGCCGGCCTTCTCCGGACGCAGGAAGCGCACGATCTGCCGGATCGCCTTCATCTGCAACTCAAGGCCCCGCACGCGCTCGGTCTGCTCGACTTCCGCCCGCTTGCGGAATTCCGTCAGCACGTCCTGCTCGAGCCGGTCCAGATCGTCACACGCGATCGCCTCACGGGTCGCGATCGCCACCTCGTGTCCGCCCATCACCGACAGGACGCCGCGGCGAACGGCGCAGTAGCGGCGCTTGTCGCCGCCGCCGCGCCAGGAAACGATGGAGACGGCAAGGGCCGTCAGCAGATCGTCGTGGCCTTCGAGGATGCCGAAGCTTCCGCTCTCGTCCTCGGCACGCACGGCCTGCACGCCGCTCTCGTCGACCACGACCTGCGTGGGCGTCGTGATGAGCAATCTCATGGCTGCCCCCCTGCCCCGTCGCCGCCCGCCTCGCGCTGGCGCGCCTCGTCGATCGTGCCGACCATGTAGAGCGAGCTCTCCGCCCACTTGTCGCATTCGCCGTCGAGGATCGCGCGGCAGCCGCTCAGGGTATCCTTGAGCGGAACCGAACGGCCCGGCTTTCCGGTGAAGGCCTCGGTGACGGAGAAAGGCTGGGTGAGGAAGCGCTGCAGGCGCCGCGCCCGCGCAACGACCAGCCGATCCCGCGCGCTCAGTTCCTCGATGCCCAGCAGGGAGATGATGTCCTGCAGTTCCATGTAGCGGGCGATCGCCTCGCGGACCTGCTCCGCGATCCGGTAGTGCTCGTCGCCGACCACGGCCGGATCCAGCAGGATCGACGACGACCGCAGCGGATCGACCGCCGGATACATGCCCTCCGCCGCCATCGCGCGCGACAGCACGATCATGCTGTCGAGGTGGCTGGAAATGGCCGTCACCGCCGGATCGGTGAAGTCGTCGGCGGGCACGTACACGGCCTCGATCGCCGTCACCGACTGGCCGCCGACGGAGGCGATGCGCTCGTGCAGCATCGCGACCTCGGTGGCGAGCGTGGGCTGGTACCCCACGCGCGACGGCAGGCGCCCGAGCAGGCCCGAGACCTCGCTTCCGGCTTGGACGAACCGGAAGACGTTGTCCATGAGCAGCAGCACGTTCTGCCGCTTCTGGTCGCGGAAGTACTCGGCGATGGTGAGCGCGGTCAGGCCGACCCGCCAACGTGCGCCCGGCGGCTCGTTCATCTGCCCGTAGACCAGGACGCTGTGCGCCAGCACACCCGACTGCCGCATCTCGGTGAGAAGCTCGTGCCCCTCGCGGGACCGCTCGCCGATGCCGGCGAAGACCGAGATGCCCTGGTAGCTCTGGACCATGGCGTGGATGAGCTCCATCACCACCACGGTCTTGCCGACTCCGGCGCCGCCGAACATCGCGGCCTTGCCGCCCCGCGGCAGCGGCGACAGCAGGTCGATGACCTTGATGCCGGTCTCGAAAATCGCCGTGGCAGCGTTGCGCTCGCCGAGCGCCGGCGCCGGCCGGTGAATGGGAACCTGCGGCAGGCCTTCGGGCAGGGGCGCGCCGCCGTCGCGGACCGCGCCGGTGACGTCGATCAGGCGGCCAAGCAGAGCCTCTCCGACAGCGACCGAGATCGGTGCTCCCGTGGCATGGACCCGTTCGCCGCGGCGCAGTCCGGCCGTCGCCTGCAGCGCGACGCCGCGCACGACGTGCGCATCCAGATGTGCCTGCACTTCGAGCAGCAGGGGCGCCGGCTGATCCCACTCGACGACCAGAGCCTCGTCGAGCTGCGGCAACACGGCGCCTTCGAAGTCGATATCGACGACCGCGCCCCGTACGGCGAGCACTTTCCCTGTCGCTGGTGTCGGTTGTGCCATCGCTCTATCCGATCGAATCTTCCGGAACGCCGGGTCGCGCCGCGCCTGCCATGAGCTTATCCCTCGGTCCGGGACATCTTCGCGGCAGCGGCTTTCGCACATTCTTCCCGGTGCCTGTCCATTCCGAACCTCCTCACGCGAAAGCCCCTGCCGGAGAGCGCTTCATCATCGTATCGAAGGAGCAATGTTCCGGCCCGAAGAGCATTGTCATAAATCAAAACTGCCTTGTCGGCGACGCGGCTCAAATCCAGCCGAACGCCGCAGCCTCGGCGTCGGCGCGGCCGGACGAGTGATTCTTCGGACCAGGTGCATGGACGCGCCGTCGCTCGACGGGCGATGCAGGCATGGCATAAACACCTTCTGTAGCTTTCGAGGACCCAGCCCATGCCCGCGCCCGTGCAGCCAGTTGTGAACGACGAGAAGCTGCCGGGCTCCGTCGATGTCGTGGTGATCGGTGGGGGAATCGCCGGCTGTTCGGCCGCCCATGCCTTGGCGAAGAAAGGCGTGTCGGTGGCGCTGATCGAGAAGGGCGTCGTCGCGGGCGAGCAGACCAGCCGCAATTGGGGCTGGTGTCGCCAGCAGCATCGCGACCTGCGCGAGCTGCCGCTCGCGATGAAGAGCCTGGAGATCTGGGGCGGGCTGAACGAGGAACTCGGCCTCGAAACCGGGTTCCGGCGGACCGGCCTGCTCTACGTCACCACGCGCAAGACCGACCTTGCCCAGTGGGAGGCCTGGACCTTGCGGGCGCGCGAGCGGCAGATGCACAGCCGGGTGCTGAGCGCCGCCGAAGCCAAGGCCATGACGCCGGGGAGCGCCCAGGACTGGATCGGCGGCGTCCATTCCCCGACCGACGGACGGGCGGAGCCTTCGCTGGCGGGGCCCGCCATCGCCGAAGCCGCGCGGCGGCTGGGCGTCACGATCCATCAGAACTGCGCGGCACGCGGTCTCGATCTCGAGGCGGGCCGAGTCGCAGGCGTCGTCACGGAGAAGGGCCGCATCCGGGCTCGGACAGTGCTCTGCGCGGGCGGCGCCTGGAGCTCCCTTCTCTGCCGCCGTCATGGCATCCGCCTTCCGCAGGCGAGCGTGCGCGCCACCTCTTTCGCCACCCGGGCCGCACCGGAGATCACGACGGGCGGCCTGTCGATGCCGGACGTGACCATCCGGCGCCGGCTCGACGGAGGCTACTCGGTCGGGCTTGGCGGCCGCGGCTATGTCGAGCTGTCGCCGCAGGGGCTCATGTATGCGCGTGAATTCTGGCCGACCTTCAAGCAGCGCCGCTGGGGCCTGACCTTCGGCATCGGCCGCTCCTTCCTCGACGGACCGGAGACCTTCGCATCCTGGTCGCTCGCGGGCGTGTCCCCCTTCGAGCGGCATCGCACCCTCGACCCCGCCGCCGATCCAGCGCTGGTCCAGCTCGGCCTGACGCGGCTCGGCCAGCACTATCCGCAGCTTGCCAACCTGCAGGTGGCGCAAAGCTGGGGCGGCCTGATCGACTCGACACCGGACGGCATTCCGGTGATCTCGGCGGTGGACGCCCTGCCCGGCCTCTACCTCTCGACCGGCTTCAGCGGGCACGGCTTCGGCATCGGTCCCGCCGCCGGCCGGCTGGCGGCGGACCTGATCGCAGGCGATCCGCCGCTCGTCGATCCCGCACCCTATCGCTACACGCGCTTCATCGACGGAACCGATCTCGGCGCGCCGGGAATGATGTAGCTGGCGGCTAGCCGCCGAAGGTCCGCTTGTAGGTCTTGGTCATGACCTCGTCGAGCCGCGCGCCCGGCACGAAGTCGGCCATCTCGTCGGGCCGCGTGAGTCCCGGAAGCTGGCGCGCGCATTCGGACGGCTCGCCCAGGATCTGCGTCACGGGATAGAGCGCCGACCAGGCCGGCACGGCCGCGTAGTCCTCTTCCTCGTCGCCGACGTGCGTGCTGCGGATCTTGCCCGAGGCGGTCTCGATTTCCATGCCCATCATCGTCGTGGCCTTGAACTCCTGCTTGTTGGGCTGGCGGATGAGCTTGGAGCGGCCCGGGTAGATGCGATCGATGAAGTTGTCCATCAGGCGCAGCTTCTCGTTTGGATCGTCGATAACATGCGCCTTCCCGAACGCCATGACGGCGCGATAGTTCACCGAGTGATGGAAGCCCGACCGCGCCATCACCAGCGCATCGAGGTGCGTGACCGTGAGGCAGACATCGACGCCCTGCGCCTGGGTGCGGATCATCCGGCTGGCCGACGAGCCGTGCCAGTAGAGATGATCGCCCTCGCGCCAGAAGCTGGTCGGCGTGCAGTAGGGGCGGCCGTCGATCACGTAGGCGATGTGGCAGATGAGGGCGGCGTCGAGGATCTCGTAGATGGTCTTCTTGTCGTAGCGGCCGCGCTCGTGGACCCGCTTCACCTTGTTGACCGGCGTAACCGGGAAGCTCGCCTCGGCGGCGCCCGCGTCTGCGGTAACTCCATTCGTCATTTTGCCGAACTCCAACCAAATCCGTTGCGGCGCGGACAGTGATGACAATATGGTCCATAAGAAAGAACCAATTCGACGAAATTGGACTGGACCAGTTATGAGGCGACACGCCCGCAAGGCCCCGCCGCTGGGGATCGCGCTCGACCCGACCCGGCCGGACCCGCTGCACAGACAGATCGGCGAGCAGCTCCGCCGCGCGATCCTCGAGCGCCGGCTCGCGCCCGGCACGCGCCTGCCCTCCTCCCGCCTGATGGCAGCCGAGCTCAACTGCGCGCGCGGAACGGTCCTGCTAGCCGTCGACCAGCTCATTGCCGAGGGCTACCTGGTCACCCAGGCGGGTTCCGGCATGTCCGTCGCTGCCAACCTCCCGGACGAGATGCTCGTGGCGCCGAGCGTCGGCGACACGCCGGCCCGCCGCGCGGACAGCGCCCCTCTCCTGTCGCGGCGGGCGAAGGCCTTGCTGGTCAAAGGTCCGGCGCCGCAGGCGCCCTTCGCCGACCTCGCGATCGCCTTTCCGCTCGGGCAACCCGACCGCCGCGCCTTCCCCTTTCCCCTCTGGGCAAAGCTGCTGGAACAGGAATGGCGCAGGCCGGCCTGGGACGTGGCGGGGGCGCCGCATCCGTTCGGCCACGCCGGATTGCGCCGAGCGATCGCCGACTATCTCGGCATGGCCCGCGGCTTCGCCTGCGATCCGCGGACGGTCGTCATCACACCGGGCGCGCGGCAGAGCCTGTCGACCGTCGCCCGCATCGTGCTGGATGCCGGCGAAGAAGCTTGGATCGAGGAGCCGGGCTTCCGCGGCACGCGCGAGGCCCTGGCCTGGGCCGACGTCAGGGCGGTCGCGGTTCCGGTCGATTCGTCCGGCTTCTCGCTCGACGCCGCGCTCGCGCTCGCACCGGATGCCCGTCTCGCCATCGTCGCGCCGTCGCACCAGTTCCCGCTCGGCACCGTGCTCAGCCTCCAGCGGCGGCTCGCGCTCCTGAGCTGGGCCGAGCGCACGGGACGCTGGATCGTCGAGGACGACTTCGACGGCGAGTACCGCTATTCGGGGCGCCCCCTCGCCCCCCTGCGGGCGCTCGATCGAACCGATCGCGTGGCCTACCTGGGGAGCTTCTCCAAGCTCCTCTTTCCGGCGCTCCGCCTGAGCTATCTGGTCCTGCCGGAGGCGCTGGTGCCGGCCGCCGAGAAGATCATGGCCGGGATTCCCGACCGCGCCTCGCTGCTGGGTCAGGGCGCCCTGGCCCGTTTCGTCGCCGACGGCCATCTCGGTGCCCATCTCAGGCGCACGCGGCTCCTCTACGCGAGTCGTCAGCAGGTACTGATCGAGGCAGTGCGGCGCCATCTCGGAGGCCTGCTGGAGGTCGCGCCCGATCCTGGCGGCATGCATCTGATCGCCCGCCCGTCTGCCGATCTCGCACCGGTCTTCGACGACGTGGCGGCGACGGCGGCAGCGGCCGCTGCGTCCGTGAGCGTGGCGCCGCTTTCCGAGTGCTATTCTGGTGCGGAGAAGGCTCAGGGCCTGCTCCTGGGCTATGCCGGGACACCCGACGAGGAGATCGATCCCGCCGTCAGGAAACTCGGCGACGCGCTTCGCGCGCTTTACGGCAAAGCGACAGGGACGCCGGCATAGACGCGTCCGGACCGAGGGAGGAGCGGCATGGCCAGACGCATCAACCGCGCGATCGAGCTCCTGGAGGCCGGCCAGGCAATCTACTACGACGGGCCGCATACGGGCCACGTGCTCACCTGCGAGCAGGGACGCCAGGACGCCAGGACCTGGGCCGACTACATCAACGTCGGCATGGAACACGGCGCCTTCGACATGACGGGCCTCGCCGACTACATGCGCGGGCTGATCGAGGGCGGTCCGACTGCGTCCGGGCACCGCACCCCGGCCGTCATCGTCGAGGCGCCGGTCAACGGCATCGACGGACCGACCGTCGCCTTCAATGCCTGGCAGTTCCGCCAGATCCTGGGCCGCGGCGTGCACGGCATCCTGTTGTGCCAGGCCGAGTCGGCAGAGGCCGTGCGCGAGTTCGTACGTGCCTGCCGCTTCCCGCATCACAAACTTGGCGTCGACAAACTGGGCATTGGCACCCGTGGGCGTGGTTCGGAGCCGACGGCAGCGCCAGTCTGGGGCCTTGAACAACAAGACTATTTTGCTCGCTGCGAGCCCTGGCCGCTCAACCCGCAAGGCGAGTTGCTGCTCGGCGTAAAGATCGAAAGCCCGCCCGGCGTCGCGCATTGCGAGGAAATCTTGTCGACGCCAGGATTGGGCTTTGCCGAGCTGGGGCCCGGCGATCTGGGCCTGTCGCTGGGCTACACCACCCTGCAGCGCCGCCCCTACCCACCGGAAATGGAAGCGGCACGGGCGCAGGTCTTCGCCGCCTGTGGCAGGAACGGCCTCGCCTTCCTCGAATCCGCCACACCCGACACGATCGTCCAGCGCCTCGACGAGGGGGTGCGTGTGATCTCAGGCCACAATCCCGAGACGGCCCGGGTCGGTCGTACGCATCAGCAGCGGACGATGCCTGTCTAGCTCGGGACACTTGGGGTGAGGCGCGACGCGTGCCAGCCCCGACAAGGCAAAGAGCTACGGGCAACTCGTCCCGTCGGTGAAGTAGACCTTGCCGGTCGTGCCGCCGAGGCTGCGGCAGGAGCCTTGCACAGCAACATTTCCCGTCGACCCAGCTGTGATCGTGTTGTTCAACGCAGAGATCGTATAGTTCGCATTATAGCTTGTATCGCCGCTGGCGCTCAGCGTGTTGCCGCTTGCCAGGAACGTTGACTGATTGGCTTGCAGCGCAATTGCGCTCGAACCTGGCTTGCTGACGGCTGTGATCGTGTTGTCGGTAAGCCTGACGTTGGTTCCCACGCCCGTAATCGTGACGCCGTCTGCCGTGTTGCCACCGTTGTTGATGGCTGTGATCGTATTGCTCGTGATCGTGACGCCGGTAACGCCGCCAGTCGCCTGCACGCCCGCCGACAGGATGTTCGAGGTCACCGTATTGGTGATCGTCATCCCGCTCAACGTACTGTTGGTCGCCATCTTCACGGCGATGCTGCCCGTCGAAGCGATGGTGGCGCCAGGCAGCGAGACGGTGACCGATCGCCCAGAGGCCGTCGTGACGGCAAGCGATCCTGCCCCCATGACCGTCTGCCCCGTCTGCAGCGTTGTGGTCGCGGTCGTGTTGAACGTCCCCTGCAGAACGACGAGCGAATTGGCGCCGGCATTGGCCACCGCCGTCGGCAGACCGCTGCCCGCCGTTGTGGCACTGCTGATCGCCGTGATCGACTTGCCGTCCGCCGAAACCGCGGCTTCGGTAGTGGCGGGCGAGATCGCCACGCTCCGGGTGCCGGCCACGATGTCGACGTCGCGCACGATCGGGTCGGTCATCCGCCGCTCCTGAAGCGTGAAGTGCGAGCGGCGCGCTTCGGCCTGGAGCGGTATCCTGATCCGGAAGCCGCCGTAGAATTGGCTGCCGCGCACCTGGTCCGTCTGCCATTCGCCGCCCAGCATGACGCGCGTGCCGTTCCAGAGTCCCCGCACCTCGTAGTCGGTGAACTCCAGCCGCAGCCGTGGGCCCGCCACTACCGGCGCCAGCCCCGACCAACTGTCGAAGCGATAGCCGCCGGCATAGAAGCGGAGGTTGTACGGGCTTTGCGCCGGCGTGATCGGAATGCGCACGCCCGCTTCGGCATCGAAGCCGCGCAGCGCATATTCGTAGACTTGCATGGTGGCCGGCATGTTGATCATCAGGCTGCTGCCGGCGATCGAGGCCGTCGCGGGGGCGGTCGACGGGCCGCCGACGGTCTGGGTGGTATTGCCGACCGGCCAGTAGGTGTTGCCACGGAAGTCGAAGTTGGTGCCCAATAGCTCGGCGCCGAAGGTCAGCTGGTCGAAGAAGTTGGCGTTAGGGCTGCGTCGATGGTCGTAGTAGCCGTAGATGCCGGCATTCCAGCCATCGCTCAGCATCTTCCTGAAACCCGCGCCGAAATTGCCTTCCCATGAATTCTGATCGTCAAATTGAAAGCGGAAGTCGCCGAACAGCATCGAGCGCTCGTCCTGCCGGAGCGGTACGAAAAGATCCGTCTGGCCGAGCTTGCGGTTGGCGCCGACCTGCCCTCCGAGATCGAGAAACGGCCCCCACTTGGGCCACAAGCTCCAGCTGGTATCCGACGATTTCAGATCCGGCCCACCAGAGGGCGCCTGCGCAGACGCCGTCAGGGACACGAATGCGAGACCAACCGAAAGTACGCTCGCAAAAGCTGTACGTTTAGCTTCAGCCATGTCTGTTCACCGGACGCGTTGATCGGCATCAATGCCTTCTGCGCGCGGGACGTTAGGCATCGCCCGGTTCGGCAACAATCAAACATGTGTTGCACCGATTTCGAGGTGTGTTGCATGTATTGCGCGGCAGTGATTCCCGATGCGGATTACCGCGCGAATCACGCCCGCTCGTTTTTTTGTCGCACGCCGTCCCGGTTGCGCTCTGCGACATGGGAAGGCCCGCCTCGCGCGGGCCTCCATGCGATCTCCTTCATCAAACCGCGATCGCCACCCCGTCATGACCCGGGTCGGCGCCGCCATCGAGACCGTCCGCATGAACGCGGATGCCGTGCACGGCCGCGAAGCCGAAGCCATAGGGACTGCGGACCACCGGATAGCCTTGCGCCTGAAGTTCACGCTCGACACGGAACTGGATGCGATTGGAGACGTCGATCGCATCTGAAGTGGCCGAGAAGCGCGGCGCGCTCACCGCCTCGACCATGGTCATGTCGAAGTCGAGCGCGTTCAGGATCACATGAAGCACGCCCATGGCGATCTGCGTCGCGCCCGGTGCGCCGATGACGAGGTGCGGCTTGCCGTCCCTGAAGAGGATCGAGGGCACGACGGAACTGAAGCGCGCCTTGCCCGGTGCTATCGAACCGGCACGGCCCGGCCGCGGATCGAACACGCCCATGCAGCCGTTGTACATGAAGCCCAGACCGGGCGTGATCACGCCCGACGGCATGCCCAGCGAATGGGTCATGGCGAAGCAGTTGCCATCCTTGTCGAAGACCGAGATGTGGGTCGTGTCCTTGCTGACGGCACCCGAATTGAATCGCGGCACCTTTGCGTTCACGCCGCGCCGGATCTCGTCCGCCATTTCCTTCGCATAAGCCTTCGAGGTGAGCCGCTCGACCGGCACCGTGACGAACTTCGGGTCCCCGACATGGGCGTCCTTGTCGATCGTCGCGCGCTTCATCGCCTCGGCGACGATGCGGATGTATTCGGCGCCGTTATGCTCGAGACCCGCGAGATCGAAGTTTTCGAGGATGTTCAGCATCTCGATCAGCATCACGCCACCGCCCGGCGGCTGGTTGGTGGAGACCTGGTAGCCGCGATACTCGCCCCAGAGAGGCGCGTTGCGCACCGTGCGCCAGGCCCTCAGATCTTCGATCGAGAGCAGTGCATCGTTCTTCTTCATGTCGACCGCGATCGCATGACCGATCTCGCCCGTGTAGAAGACGTCGGCACCGCCCTTGGCGATGGCCCGCAGCGTCTGGCCGTAGTCGCGATTCACCACCACATCGCCGACGCGCTTGGGCGATCCGTCGGGCCGGCAATAGAGCGCGCGCGCCGCCGACGTGAAACCCGTTCGCTCGTAGTTGGGCGCGCGGCCGAACGTACCCTCGTCCGACCACCAGAAGTGGACGTGCGGGCGTACCGTCCAGCCGTTCTCCGCCCAATGGATCGCCGGCTCGACGATGCGTGACCATGGCAGGCTGCCGTGCTCGCGATGCGCCTCGTAGTACATCTTCAGGTTGGCCGGCGCGCAGATCGACTTGTAGCCTATGTCGTTCACCCGCCCCTTCAGGATGAAGCCGTAGCCGTCGCGCGCCTCGCTCTCGATGAGGTCGGCCCACATGTCCGGCCGCGCCGCCAGCGGTGCGGGCGCATGCGCGTCGATATAACCGTGGAACTTCTTGGCCGGCATGTAGATGCCGCAACTGCCGAAACCGGCAATCCCACACATCAGGGGATCGACCACGCCCTGCACCAGGGCGCAGGCGATGCCTGCGTCGACCGCGTTGCCGCCTTCGCGCAGCACATCCGCGCCCGCCTCCGTTGCCTCGGGCTGCGGGGCCACGATCATCGCCTGCTTGTGATAACGCACGTCCTGTCCTCCAACTTTCGTTGGCGACACTCAATCCCAGCCGTTGCGTTTGCGCAATGCCGCCGTCAGCGGCGCAAGCGCGAAGCCCTTGGCCGCAAGAGCGGGCAGCCAGTCGGCAAGCGCCTGCAGGGTATTCTCGTGCGGATGACCGATCGCGACCACGAAGCCCTGACGGCGCGCCACCTCTTCGGTCTCGGCGAGCTTGTGCCGGACGGCGCCGAGCGACTCGTCGTCGTCGAGGAAGATGTTGCGGTTGATGGTCGGCACGCCGAGTTCCTGGGCGAGGGATTCGCCCACCGTCTGCGCCGTCGTGCGCGAATCCAGGAACAGCAGCCCCCGCGCCTTGAGCAGCCGCATCACCGTCTCCATGCCCGGCCTGTAGGCAGTGAAGCGGCTGCCCATATGATTGTTCACGCCGACATAACCCTCGAAGCTGTCGAGATCGACCGTGACGCGCTGCCGGATCTCGTTGCTGCTCAGCGAGACGAGCAGCGCATTCGGCCCCGGATCGGCATGGCCGTTCGGCTCCATCGGCATGTGCAGCATCAATTCGTTGCCGCGCGCGCGCGCCGCCCGTGCCTGCTCGCGCAGATCCTTCGCATAAGGCAGGAACGACAGCGTGATGGGACCCGGCAACTCCCAGGCCCGCCTGGAGCGCGGACGGTCGATGCCGACATCGTCGATGACGATCGCGATCAGCGGCCTGCTGTTGAGGTTGCCGAACGGCACCGCGTACCGACGCCAGGGCGGCAGATCGCCGGGCGCCAGCGCCGCAAGCTGGGGCGCCGGCTTTGAAGCCGGCGGGCGCGGTTTGTCGACGACGGTCGCGCGCACCTGTCCGGGCTCAGTCTCGGTGTAGCGCGGCAGTCCGGGAATGTCCTCGATGCGCCCGTATTTGGGAGCTTGTCCCTGCTGGCCGCCCTCCTGTTTCATCTCGGAGAGCGTGTCGCGGACGAGGCGGTCGCGCTCCATCGAGTCGAGCCGGTTGGCGAGCCAGTAGCCGCCGAACACGCTGCCGACGAACAGCATCATGAAGATCGCAACCACCGAGCGCAGGCGACGGCGCTGCAGCCAGCCGACGGCGGCACGGCCGCGCGCCGCCAGCCGGCCGCGCCACGTCGTGGGCGCCTTCGGACTCCTTCTGTTCGACTTCCTGCTTCTGTTCTTCCTCGACGCCATCGGAAATTGGTTCGCTAACCCCTTGGCCAGTCGCCATTATTTTGCCCCAGTTCAGCGGCGCCGACAAAACAAAGGTTACATTTCCCCCACCGACATCTGCACCGTGATGTCCGGATGCCCGGCACGCCCCGACTGCCGTTTGAAGCCGACACGCTCGGTGAGATCGAGCATGCGATGGTTCTCCCGCAGCACGTGCCCGATGACATGCCTGATCCCGCGCACGCGCGCGTAGTCGACGACGTGACGCAACAGCAATTCGCCGTAACCGCGCCCCTGCCGGCTCGACGCGACGATGAGCGAGAATTCCGCCTGCTCAAAGTCGGGATCCGCCGCGAGGCGGCCAACGCCCAGCAGTTCGTCACCGTCGAGCAACATGAACGCCATCTCACGGTCATAGTCGATCTGCGTCAGGCGGGCCGCCATCTCGTGGCTGAGCTCACGGATAGGACCGAAGAATCGCATCCGGATGTCCTCCGGCGTCATGCGCCGGGTGAAATCGTTCAGCATGTTCTCATCCTCGGGCTGGATCGGTCGGATGCGCAGCTTCTGGCCGCGATGCTCGATCTCCGTCTCGAGCTCGACGGGATAGGGGCGGATGGCGAAGCGTGCCGCCCTCTCCTGCCCCGCAGGCTTGCGGACCACGATGCGCGCATCGAGTGCGATGACGCCGTCGGCGTCCGCCAGCAGCGGATTGACGTCGAACTCGGCGATCTCGTCGACGTCAGCAATAAGCTGCGACAGGCGCACCATGGCTTCCGCCACTGCGCCGCGGGCCGCCGGCGGCCGTCCGCGGTAGCCGCGCAGCAGCCGGTCGACGCGGGTACGGCTGAGTGCCCCCTCCGCCAGGACCGGATCGAGCGGCGGCAGAGCCAGCGCCTTGTCGTCGATCACCTCGGCCGCGACGCCTCCGTGGCCCACCATCAGGATCGGCCCGAACACGGGATCCTCGGCAGCGCCGAGGATCAACTCGGTGGCGTCGGGCCGCCGGATCATCGGCTGGACCACGAAGCCGTCGATGCGGGCACGATTGGCCATGACCAGCGCCTTGCCCGTGATCTCGCGAACGGCGTCGAGCACGGTCTGCTCCGAGACGAGGTCGAGCGCCACGCCGCCGATGTCGGACTTGTGCGCGATGTCGCGCGACAGGACCTTCACCGCCACGGGGAAGCCGATGCGCGCGGCGATCGCGGCGGCCTCCGCCCCGTCCTTTGCCACCTCCGTCGGCACGACCGGAATGCCATAGGCCGCCAGCACGCGCTTCGCTTCCGGTTCGGTGAGGACGCTGCGGCCGTCGGCGAGCGCCTCCTGGGCGATGCGACGCACGAGCGCGGTGTCCGAGCGCACATCGGGAATGGACGGCGGCGTCCGCTGGAGCGCGCGCTGGCCGCGCCGATAGTCGACGATATGCATGAAGCCGCGCACGGCCCGCAGCGGCGTATCGTAGGCTGGCAGCCCGCCGTCGTGCAGGGCGCGCCGTCCCGCCTCCGCCTCGGGACCGCCGATCCAGCACCCGATCACGGGCACGAGGCGGCGGCTGGCAGCGCCCGCGACCGCGCGGGCGACTTCCTCAGACGAGGTAAGTGCCGTGGGCACGTTCATCGCCAGCACCGCCCCCACTCCGCGGTCATCGGCGAGAGTATCGATCGCCTCGACATAACGAGTGCCGTCGGCGTCGCCCACGATGTCCACGGGATTGCCGTGCGACCAGATGCGCGGCAGGTACCTGTCCAGCCGCTCGATCGTCTGAGGCTGCAGCGTGGCGAGTTCGCCTCCCTCGTCCATCAGGAGGTCGGTGGCGATGATCCCGGCTCCGCCGCCGTTGGTGACGATCGCCAGCCGCTCGGTGCGCGGCAGCAGCCCGTGCCCGAGCGTCTCCGCCGCATCGAACAACTCGCCCAGCCCCGTGACGCTGACCAGGCCCGCGCGCGCGAACGCCGCTTCGTAGACGGCGGCGGAGCCGGCCATCGCCCCCGTGTGAGAGGCAGCAGCCTGCGCCGCCGGCGCATGCCGGCCCGCTTTCAGCACGATCACCGGCTTGAGACGTGCCACGCCTCGCGCCGCCGACATGAACTTGCGGGCTTGGGTGATGCCCTCGACATACATCAGCACGGCGCGCGTCTCGTAGTCGCTCGCCAGCATGTCGAGCACGTCGCCGAAATCGACGTCGGCCATGTCGCCCATGGAAAAGATGTGCGAGAAGCCGATCCCTTGCGCGAGCCCCCAGTCGACCAGTCCCGCCAGCACGGCACCGGACTGGGCCACGGCCGCGAGCCGACCGCTCCGCAGCTTGGTCGGTCCAAAGCTCGCATTGAAGCCCGCCTTGGGCGCCGCATAGCCGATGCAGTTCGGCCCGACGATACGCAGCAGGAACGGATGCGCCGCCTCGAGCAGCTGCCGACGCCATTGCGCATTCACTTCGGCCGCACCCGGGCCGGCTCCCGGTCCCGCACTGATGACCACGGCGACCTTGGTCCCCTGGCGGCCCAGTTCGTGGATGAGGCCCGGCACGGTCGGCGCCGGCGTCATGATCACGGCGAGTTCCGCCGGCGCCGGCAGCTCAGACAGGCTGCGCAGAACGGGATGGCCCTCGATCTCGCCGCCCTTGATGTTCACGAGGCGCAGATCGCCCTTGAATCCCCCCGCGAGCAGGTTGCGCGTAACGGCGGCACCGACCGTCCGGGGCTGCGCACTGGCGCCGATGACGACGACGGATCGCGGCGAGATGAGCGGTTCGAGGTTCCGGGTAGACACGGCGCTAAAAGAACGCCGGACCGTTCATCAAGACAAGACCCGAAACGATGACAATTGCTGCGGCCACACGCCGCCCGGCCGAAGGTGCGGCCGGCAGCGCCGTCATGATTGGTGGGGCAGCGGCCATCAACTCGGCTCAGCGCGCCGCGTAGTCGGAATACTTGGCCGTCACCCGTACACGGAAACTGTTGTCGCCCGATTGTATTTCCTCGTCCGCCCGGATCAGGACGGGAAACCAGTTCTCCTCCCCGACCTGCCCGCGGACCACTTCGTACCGGTACGGTCCGACGGGAAACGACGTCGAACGGCCGCAGGTCTTGAGCACGATGTTCTTGCTGGTCCAGACCCAGACCCTGCCGATGAACCCGCGCAGCGGCGCCTGGTCATTGCGGGGAAGAAGGTCGAACACGCTGGCATTGTGGTCTCCGAGCGGCTGGCGCCCCGAATAGACCGCATCCTTCTCCGCCATATTGTCGATGGTGACCGCGAAAGGCGGCGTCACCAGCAGTTCGATGTCCTTCTCCGAGAGCTGCAGCCGCGTCAGCGTGCTCGGCGGCGCTTCGATGGTCTTCACGACCCGGCCGAACGCGTCGAAGCCGACGACGACCTTGCGGTGGAACGCCCCGTCGACCGTATCGCCCTGCACTGTCTGAACGTCGATCTCGGCGGTATAGCCGTAGTTGGCGAAGGCCTTGGCAAAGGCCGTTTCCGTTGTGGCGATCGCATGCGTGAACTCGACCGGGCTCATCCGCGACGGCGCAGCGCTGTCGATCGGCGCCATACCCTCGGTGCAATTGATCTGCGCGAAAGCCGGCATCGCGAGAAGCAGCACGGCGAGAGGTGGGGCAATGCGGAACATCGCCCTACCTTACCCTTACATCGATGCCGAAGTCACCGCGGAGGCGACCTTATCCCTGCTTGTCCGCCACGGAGAACATGTCTCGCTCGCCGAGATCAGCGCTGCGCCGGCGCTCCAGCTCCTGATTATAGCGCCGCAACGCATACTGCTCGGAAAGATAGCCGACGACGGATCGATCGGAGGAGGATGCGAGCACGGGCAGCGTCTCGACCTCCTTGTCCTCGAACCGCGAAAGCGCGGTGCGGACGTTCTCATACGGCAGAAGAAAGATATCGCCTTCCGACGCGAGGTCTCGCGCGAAACGGGTATCGAGCTTGTCGTTCTGCTGGGCGTCGTGGATGTCGGCGCTCACCAATGCGCCGGCGTAGCCCCCCTTGTCCGAGACGACGAAGATATGCTTGGTGCTTCCGGGCGGAAACTTTTCCCGCAGTTCGCGCAGGGACATGCTCTCCGGTACGACCCGTGCGTCGGTCCGCATCAGCCGGCCGACCGAAAGATCGGCCAGCCAACCGATGTCGTGCGGGCTGCGGATGCCCAGACCGCGCTGGTGGAAGCGCCAGGTCGAGAAGGAATAGCCGAAGGTCAGCCGCACGATCGTCGACGCGATCACCACCCCGACCATCACCGCCACCATCATGGCGAAGCTTCCCGTGCCCTCCAGCACCAGGAACACCATCGTGAGCGGCGCGCCGATGATGGCCGCCGCTACCGCCCCCATGCCGACCATCATCAGAGCGGACTGAAGGTCCCTCATCCCGGGCAGGAGCAACCCGACGATGCCGGCGAACGCCCCGCCGAACAGACAGCCGAGGAAGAGCGAGGCGCTGAACATGCCGCCGCGGAAGCCCGAACCGAGGGAGACGGCGGAAGCGATGAGCTTGGCCACCAGAAGCAGCAGGAACGTCTGCAGCGTCACGTTGCGGTCGAACATGAGCTGGATCGCGCCATGCCCGCTACCGAGGACCTGCGGGACCATGATCGCGATCGACGAAAGCAGGAGGCCGCCGATGGCCGGCCGCAGCCACTGGGGCAGCGGGAACCGCCGCAGTCCGCGTTCGGCCCAGGTCACCGACTGCATCGCCAGCACGCTGAAGGCCGCCGCCAGGACGCCCAGTAGCGCAAACAGGAAGTAGACCTTCAGATGGAAGTGGAAGAACTGCTCGACGCTGAAGATCGGCTCGGGGTCGATGAGGGCGCGCTGGGCGAAAGTCCCGGCCAGCGCCGCCGCCGCCACCGGTGCCAGCGCGCGGACGGAATAATCGCCGAGGATCAGCTCGTAGCCGTAGAAGGCGCCGGCAAAAGGGGCGTTGAAGGCCGCCGCGATGGCCGCCGCCGCCCCTGCCCCGACGAAGATGCGCTGGTCGTTGCGGCGCAGGCGGAAGTACTGGCCGACCTTGGCCAGGATGCCGGCGCCGAGCTGGCTGTAGCCCGCCTCCATGCCCACCGCGGCGCCGGCGGCGTTGGAAGTCACGGTGGCGATCAGAAGCCGCAGGCTGTCCTTCATCGACATGACGCCGCCGTGCAGCGCATTCGCCTCGATCGGATCGACGATCTCCTTGGAGCGGAAGCGCCGCATCACGAGGGCCGACACGCCGATCACCAGGCCGCCGATCACCGGCACGATGAGAATCCGCATCGGGTCGACGTCGATGCCCGTGCTCAGCCCGTGCTCGCCCGACAGATTGAAGCTCAGGCGGTGCAGCGTATCGACCACCCACCGCAGCCCCGCCACGAAGATCCCGATGATCCCGCCCGTCAGCGCGCAGACGAAGATTTGCACAGGCTCGTTGGAGCGCAGCCTGCTCTGCATGCGGAAAAGGCGGCGCGCCTGCCCCACGAACGCGGAACTGGCCCAGTCGGATAAAGTGTCGGCCGCGCTGCGGGCGGATGTCAGGACGCTCACTGTCTTCTTTCCTTCGGGCGCCGTTTCCGGGAAAATAGCGCGAACCCCGGAACAGGTCTCCCCGTGCTGCTTTTGATCGATAACTACGACAGTTTCACCTACAACCTCGTGCACTTTCTGGGCGATCTTGGGGCGTATTGCTCCGTTCATCGCAACGACCAGATCACCGTCGACGCGGCGATGGCGTTGAATCCCGACGCGATCGTGCTGTCTCCCGGCCCCTGCACCCCCAACGAGGCGGGAATTTGCATGGACCTGATCAAAGCGGCGGCAAAGGCCCAAGTTCCGCTATTCGGCGTCTGTCTCGGCCATCAGGCGATCGGCCAGGTGTTCGGCGGCAAGGTCGTGCGGGCGCCCGCGCCGATGCACGGGAAGCTGTCGCCCATCGAACACAAGGGACAGAGCGTGTTCGAGGACATCCCTTCGCCGTTCTCGGCGACGCGCTATCATTCCCTGGTCGTCGAGCGCGCCAGTCTGCCGCAGGAGCTGGAGGTCACCGCCCAGACCGGCGACATCATCATGGGACTGCGTCACAAGTCCCTGCCGATCCACGGCGTGCAGTTCCATCCCGAGAGCATCGCTTCGGAATACGGCCACAAGATCCTGGAGAACTTCCTCAAGATCGCAGGCGAGCACCCGTCCCAGCAGAAGCGGAAGGCGGCGTAACCCGAACCGGGGCAGCCATCGCCATCCGGATTGGCCCGGATAGCGATTTTCCTATCCGGAACAGACGGTTACGATCCGGCCACGCCGAACCCGGCACGCTGGATGGCGCGCGTGATGGCGGCGACATCGGCCCCCACGGGCAGGCGCATCTCGCCGCTCTTGAGGTCGACGGAAATCGGGGCGGTTCCGGCACCGGTCGCAGCGCGCGTGACGGCTTTCACGCAGCCGTCGCAATCCATGCCGGTGACCTTGAGGATGAGTTCTTCAGCCATGTGATATAGCTACGCGCCCCCCGGCGCGGCCGGCAAGGGACAAAACAACTCGGGACGAAGATTCGGGGTCGGAGTGAGCGGCGATATCGACGATTTTCGCAGACTGCTGGCGAAGGTAGGCAACGGGCAGGCACTGAGCGTGGACGAGGCCGAACGGGCCTTCGACATCATGACCAGTGGCGACGCCACGCCGGCGCAGATGGGCGGTTTCCTGATGGCCCTCAAGGTCCGGGGCGAAACCGCGGAAGAGCTGGCCGGAGGCGCCCGGGTGCTGCGCGCCAAGGTCCTGCGCGTGCGGGCGCCCGAGGGCGCCATCGACATCGTGGGAACGGGCGGCGACCACCACGGCACCTACAATGTCTCCTCCTGCTCGGCCTTCGTGGTGGCCGGCGCGGGCGTCCCGGTCGCCAAGCACGGCAACCGGGCCTTCACCTCCAAGTCGGGATCCGCCGACGTGCTGGCCGCTCTCGGCATCAACCTCGACCTGCCGATCGAGACTCTCGAGCAGGCACTGACGGAGGCGAATGTCTGCTTCCTGATGGCACCGCGCCATCACAGCGCCATGCGCAACGTTGCCGGCCCCAGGGTGGAACTCGCTCCCTCCCGCACCATCTTCAACCTGCTGGGGCCGATGTCGAACCCGGCCCTGGTCAGGCGCCAGCTCGTCGGCGTGTTCGATCGCCGCTGGGTGCGGCCGGTGGCCGAGGCGCTGGGCCAGCTCGGCCTCGAGCGCGCCATGGTCGTACACGGCCAGGACGGCATGGACGAGCTCACGACCACGACCAAGAGCTGGGTCGCCTCGCTGGAGGACGGCAAGGTGAGCGAATACGAGATCGCCCCCGAGGATATCGGTGTCCCGCCGGTCACGATCGACCAGCTCAAGGGCGGCGATGCCATGCACAATGCCGAGGAGATCAGGAAGGTCCTGAACGGCGAACGCAATGCCTTCCGCGACATCGTGTTGCTGAACAGCGCCGCCGCCCTCGTCGTCGCCGGCAAGGCCAAGGACCTGAAGGAAGGCGCCGCGCTGGCGGCCCAGTCCATCGAAACCGGCAAGGCCGCCCGCGCGCTCGCCGTGCTGAAGAGGATCTGCGCATGAGCGACACCCTCGCCAGGATCGTGGACGACAAGCGCCGACACGTCGCCGCCTGTCGCGAGCGTCGGCCGCAGGGCGACGTCGAGCGGGCGGCGAAGGCCATGGAGCCTCCCCGCGGCTTCGCGCGTGCGCTCAAGGCAGCCATCGCCGCGGGCCGCTACGGCCTGATCGCCGAGATCAAGAAAGCCTCTCCCAGCAAGGGGCTGATCCGTCCCGATTTCGATCCGCCCTCCCTCGCCCGCGCCTATGAACGGGGTGGTGCGACCTGCCTGTCGGTGCTGACGGACGAGCCCTATTTCCAGGGCAAGGACGAGTTCCTGACGCAGGCCCGCGCCGCCGCCGCGCTGCCGGTCCTGCGCAAGGATTTCATGATCGACCCCTATCAGGTCTTCGAGGCCCGGGCCCTGGGTGCGGACTGCATCCTGCTGATCATGGCCTGCCTCGACGACCAGCTCGCGGCCGAGCTGGCGCGCCTTGCCCACATGTGCGGCATGGACGTCCTGGTCGAGGTTCACGATGCCGAGGAACTCGAACGGGCCCTCGGTATCGACAGCGACCTGATCGGCGTGAACAACCGCAACCTCAAGACGCTGGCGGTCGACCTCGCCGTGACCGAGCAGCTCGCCCCGAAGGTCCCGAAGGACCGGGTGCTGGTCGCCGAGAGCGGTCTCGGCACGCCAGCCGATCTCGCCCGCATGGCCAAGGTCGGCGCCTCCGCCTTCCTGATCGGCGAGAGCTTCATGAGGAAGCCCGATGTCGAGGCGGCCGTGCGCGAGATCCTGGCGAAGGCGGCATGAGCCGGCGCACGCTCAGCCATTTCGACGCGCGCGGCAACGCGCACATGGTCGATGTCGGCGCGAAGGAGATCACCGAGCGCGTCGCCGTGGCCCGGGCAAGCGTCCTCATGCAGGCCGCCACGCTGAAGCTCATCAAGGACAAGAAGGCGGCCAAGGGCGACGTGCTCGCCGTGGCGCAGCTCGCGGGCATCATGGCCGCCAAGCGTACGGCCGAGCTGATCCCCCTCTGCCACCCGCTGTCCCTCTCGGCCGTCGAGCTGAAGCTCTCGCTCGACGCGAAGCGCCGGGCGGTCGACATCGAGGCGACCTGCAAGCTCAAGGGCCGCACCGGCGTCGAGATGGAGGCCCTCACCGCCGCCTCGGTCGCAGCGCTCACCGTCTACGACATGTGCAAGGCCGTCGACCGCGGCATGGTGATCTCCGAGGTGAAGCTCCTCCACAAGTCCGGCGGCAAGTCGGGCACTTACGACGCGCGGTAGTCCGCCATGATCGCGGTTTCGTGCCCACACATTGAGGTCGATGCGCATGCTTACCGTCCGTGATGCCCATGCACGCGTGATCGCGGCCTTCTCGGCCCTGCCGGCAGAGCTAGTCTCGGTGGCGGACGCCGCCGGCCGTGTCCTTGCGACGCCTCCGGCAGCGCGCCTCACGCAGCCGCCGGCGGATCTGTCGGCGATGGACGGCTATGCGGTGCGCACCGGGGACGTTCCCGCAGTTCCGACGACCCTGCGGCTGGTCGGCCGCTCGCAGGCGGGCGGCTCCTACGACCATGCCCTCAAGCCGGGAGAGACGGTCCGCATCTTCACCGGTGCACCGGTGCCGACGGGAGCCGATTCGATCGTCATCCAGGAGGACACCCGGGCCGAAGGAGACGCCATCACGGTCCTCGACGCGCCGACCCCTGGCCGGCACATCCGGCGGGCCGGCCTGGACTTCAGCGTCGGCGACCGCCCCTTCCCCGCCGGGCATCGGCTGACGGCCCGCGATGTGGCGCTGGCGGCAGGGATGAACCTGCCGTGGCTCAGTGTGTATCGCAAACCTCGGGTCGCGATCCTGTCGACCGGCGACGAGCTCGTCATGCCGGGCGAACCGGTCGGTCGCAACCAGATCGTCTCCTCTTCCGGCGTCGCGGTGGCGGCTTTGGTGCGGCAGTGGGGCGGCGAACCGACCCTGTTCGAAATCGCGCCCGACGAGGCCGCCCTCATCGAGGGCCAGATCGCCGCCGGTGCCCAGCACGACCTGCTCGTGACCCTGGGAGGCGCTTCCGTCGGCGAGCACGACCTGGTGCAGAATGCCCTGAAGGCACAGGGCTTCGCGATGGATTTCTGGCGTATCGCCATGCGCCCCGGAAAGCCGCTGATGTTCGCCGCCCGCGACCGTGCCCGCGTGCTCGGCCTTCCCGGCAATCCCGTGTCGACGATGGTGTGCTCGCTGCTGTTCCTGAAGCCGGCGCTCGAGCGCATGCTGGGCCAGCCCGGAATGCTGGTTCCGACGCGACCGGCTCGCCTGGCGGTCGATGTGAAGCCGAACGACACGCGGGAGGATTACGTCCGCTCCCGTCTCGTCCATGGCAGCGACGGCGCGCTCACGGTCGAGCCGCACAAGGTCCAGGACAGTTCCATGCTCTCCGTCCTTGCGGCCTCTCAGGCCTTTCTCGTCCGGCCGGCGCACGATCCGGCCCGCAAGGCCGGCGACATCGTCCAGGTCATCGATCTCGAGCGCCTGCCGGGCTACTAGGCCGGCAGGCGCACGTAGAAGTCGTAGACGTGCGTCTCGCCGGCAAAGGTCCGGCGCCGCTGCATGCAGGACGGTTCGGAGACGCGTTCGAAGAACGGCTCGAAGAGCCCCGCCGCATCGGGGTCGGCATGACGGTCGGTATTCCAGCCGACGACGAGCAATCCGCCGGGACGGAGTGCGCCGTGCAGGACCTCGATGACCCTGCGCTGCTCCTCCGGCGTATCGACGCCGAAGCCGAACACCCCGTTCAGAACGACACAGTCGAAGAAGCCCTCGGGCCGGTGGCGCCGGATTTCCTGGATCGGCGCGAGAATGTGATCGGAGGAGCCCCAGACCGCGGTACTCGGATGAGCGTCGATGGTCGTGTACTGGCCGCGGGCGAACAGCTTTTCGTAGTGGCAGGTGTAGGGAGCCGCTCCCACAAACAGCACCTTCGGGCAGTGCTCGCTCACCCAGGGCAGGATTTCCGTCTCAAGGCAGATGCGGCTGGCCAACGAGCGCAGCGGGACATAGCCGCGATTTACGCGCAGGACGTGCAGCAACAGATACCGCTGCAGCGGCCGCGGGAGGATGCGTTTGGCGACCGGCGCAAGACGCAACAACAGGGAACGCACTGGGCTCGCCATCGGTGACATCGTCATTGTGGCGACAATCTCCCCCTGGGACCCGTGGATAAGTTGACAATTTCAAGGAACCAAACTAGAACATGTGCCGATATTCAGGATTTGTTCCAAAATCTTGAAAGCGACTTTGGGAAAGTGACTTGGGGAGACGCCGGTGCTGACTCGCAAACAAAGTGAGTTGCTGCTGTTCATCAACAAGCGGCTGAACGATGCCGGTGTGTCGCCATCCTTCGATGAAATGAAGGATGCGCTGCGGCTCAAGTCCAAGTCGGGCATCCACCGGCTGATCACGGGGCTGGAAGAGCGTGGCTTCCTGCGTCGCCTTCCTCACCGGGCCCGGGCGCTCCAGGTTCTCAAGTTGCCGGACGCGGCCGCGTTGCCGGCCCCCAACGTGACCCCCCTTCTCGCGGAATCGCGTCGCCTCGGCTTCAGCGAAGGGCGTGAAGGCTTCGTGCCCCAGGTGGTGCGCGGCGAACGTGTGCCCCTCGGCGGAGCAATCCAGGCCGCCAACGAGGCGCAGGCGCTGAGCCTGCCCCTCTACGGCCGCATCGCCGCCGGCACGCCGATCGAGGCGCTACGCGACAATTCCACCACCGTCGACGTCCCGGTTTCGCTCCTGGGCTCCGGCGCCCATTACTGCCTCGAAGTACAAGGTGACTCGATGATCGAGGCAGGGATCCAGGATGGCGACATCGTCATCATCAAGAGCGCCGACACCGCCGAGACCGGCGATATCGTAGTGGCCCTGATCGACGACGCGGAAGCCACCCTGAAGCGGTTGCGCAAGAAGGGCGCGTCGATCGCCCTCGAACCCGCCAATGCCGCCTACGAGACACGGATATTCGGACCGGACAGGGTCAAGATCCAAGGTCGGCTGGCCGGTCTCTACCGCCGCTACCACTAGGCATTTTGCTCTCGTGAAGGAGGCAGGCGATCGCGTTGCCGCGACCGCCCGCCCTGCCGCTTACGCCGCCTTCATCAGCTCCTGCAGAGGCTTCAGGCTCGCCGTCGTCTGCAGGCAGGCCGCCGCCGCTTCCCGGCCCTTGACGCGAAAATGCTCGAGGAAAAAGTTCCTGTGCTCCGCATGCTCGTGGAACTGCTGCGGGGTGAGCACGGCTGAGATCACAGGCACTCCCGCTTCCAGTTGGACCGACATCAGAGCATCGATGACGGCCGACGCCACGAATTCATGGCGGTAGATTCCACCGTCCACGACGAAGCCGCAGGCAACGATCGCCGCATATCTTCCGCTCTTCGCCAGGAGCTTCGCATGCAGCGGGATCTCGAATGCGCCCGGCACCTCGAACAGATCGACCTGCGTTCGCGCCACGCCACAGCGGGCAACCTCGGCCAGGAACGCGTCGCGTCCCTGATCGACGATGTCGCGGTGCCAGCATGATTGCAGGAAGGCAAAGCGGTCGCTCGTTCCGCCGTGGCGGACCTTCTTTTCGATATCCGATGAGTGTTTGATTGGCTGATTCATAGCTTCCTCACGTTGGTTCGAGGCCAGAATCAGGGTGCACGAGCCAATGCCGGATCGGTCCACCCGCGAGAGCGGGAAGACGGATCACGGCACAAGCCTCGCGCTCTCTTCCATCCGGACTATGACCGTCGGCTTCGGAATTGCACCGAATCTGCTGACCCCGCCGCTCATAGGAACGGCGGGCGCTCGCGGGCTGATGCGATCGCTCGCACTCACCGCCGGTGGGGACTTTCACCCCGCCCTGAGAACGCCTGCCCCGGGATGATCCCGGGACGCCGGCAGCATTGCCTACGGCAAGGACGCTTGCAACCGGCCATGCCTCGATGGCCGCTTCCGGGATCGAATGCTATCGTGCCGTGCATGACGCTGGAGCAGCTTCGCGTTTTCGTGGCCGTCGCGGAACGCCAGCACATGACGCGGGCGGCCGAAGCCCTGCATATGGCGCAGTCGGCCGTAAGCGCCGCGATCGCAGCCCTCGAATCCCGCCATGGCGCCAGGCTCTTCCACCGGGTCGGCCGCGGCATCGAACTCACCGAGGCCGGCACCCTGTTCCTGGACGAGGCGCGCGCCGTGCTGGCCCGCGCGGAAGCGGCGGAACTCGCCCTGTCGGAGCTCGGCGGCCTACGGCGCGGAACCCTGACGATCCATGCCAGCAAGACGATCGCCAGCTACTGGCTGCCCCGCTACCTGGTGGCATTCCGCCAGGCTCACCCGGCCATCGACATCCGGCTTGGCGTCGGCAACACGGCGCAGGTCGCGGCCGCCATCCACGAAGGCGTGGCGCAGATCGGCTTCATCGAAGGCGCCATCGCCGACCAGACGATCGCCGCGGTCGAAGTGGCGCGCGATCAGCTGGTCGTCGTGGTCGGACCGCAGCATCCGTGGGTGAAGAACGGCCCCGGGAACCTGGCGCAGATGGTCGAGACGGAGTGGGTGCTGCGGGAACCGGGTTCCGGCACGCGGTCGGAATTCGAAGCGGCGCTGGCGCCGGCGGGCGTCGCCGCCGGCGACCTCAGGATCGCGCTGGAGCTGCCCAGCAACGAAGCCATCTGCGCCGCGGTGGAAGCAGGCCTCGGCGCCACCGCGATTTCGGCTTCCGTCGCCGCTTCGGGGCTGGAAGCCGGACGGCTGCACCGGGTCGACATCGCCCTGCCGGAACGGGCGTTCCTCGCCATCCGCCACATCGACCGCTACCGAAGCGCGGCGGCCGACAGGTTGCTTGCGATCATGGGCGTCGCCGACAAGGGAAAGGCTGCAGCCCGGGCGATCAGGCCACACCGATCAGTCGAATCAGGCCATAGCTCATTGCGCCCAGCACGATCAGCGACAGGATAACGGCCCAGGTCACCTTGCTGCCGGCCTGCATGAGACTGCGAAGATCGGTCGACAGGCCGAGCGCGGCCATGGACAGCACCGTCAGCGCATTGGCCGTGGCAGCCGCCGGAGCGAGAGCCGCTTCCGGCACGAAGCCGGCGGAACGCAGGACGGCGAGCCCCAGGAAGCCGATGATGAACCAGGGCACCAGCTTGTGCAGAGGAGGACGGCCGGGCTTGGGCCGATCGCCCGCCGTGACATGGGGCGGAGCCACGTCCGTCTGATCCCGCAGGCGCCGGGTCACGAGACTCAGCAGCAGCACGACCGGGCCCAGCATCAGGACGCGCACCAGCTTCACCAGCGTACCGATCTGCACCGCCACGGCGCCGACGGGGGCCGTGGCCGCAAGGACCTGGGGCACGGCATAGACGGTAAGGCCGGCCAACACGCCGTATTGCACTTCGCTGAAATGCGCCATGGCCGGCAGGAGCGGCAGGCCGAGAACGACGGCGATGCCGAGGACGGCGGTGAACGCAATCGACGCGGCGACATCCTCGCCGCTGGCGCCGATGACGGGCGCAACCGCCGCGATCGCGGAGTTGCCGCAGATCGAGTTGCCGCAGGCCACCAGGACGGCCAGCCGATGCCGCAGCCCCAGCAGCCGTCCCAGCGCGTAGCTCGCGCAGATCGCCGTCACGACGATCCCCGCGATGCCGACCAGCAGCGCTGGCCCTGCCGCCATGATGGTGGCGAAGCTGAGCGAGGCGCCGAGGAGGACGACGGCGACCTCGAGCACGGTCTTGGCGCAGAAGGAAATGCCCGCAAAGGCCCGCTGGCTCGGCGTCCACGCCGTCCTCAGCGCCGTGCCGAGCAGGATCGCCAAGACCAGGGCCTCGAGCCAGGCGCGCCCGAAGACGCTGGCTTCGGCATGCTCGAGGAGGATCGCTGCGATGGTTACCCCGCTGCACAGGAGAAATCCTGGTATCAGCCGGGCGATGGGAGCCAACCGGACCTGGCTGGCGGTTACGAAGGAAGCGGAACGAACGACGCGTGCTGTCATGACTCTCTCGGACTCGGACACGCGCGGGACAATGATTCACGCCTGCGAATCATTCCAATTCAATCATTCGCTGACATCGATCAGCGTTTCAGATCGATCGGCCGAACCGGATCGCGCCGCGGAACGAAGCGCGATCCGGACCAGTCCCGACGCTACTTCATCGTGATCGGCGAGAAATCCTGGAACCAGTTCTGCGCCTGCACGAAGCCGGTGACCTTGGGCGACATCGCACGCGGGTTCACGTCATGCGTTACGAACAGGAACAGCGCTTCGTCCACAATCTTTTCGTGGATCTGCTGAAGAACCTTGTCCTGCTCGGCGGCATCGAACGTGGTGCGTGCCTTCGCGATCAGCGCGTCCATGGCCGGATTCTGGTAGTAGCCCCAGTTGGTGCCGTTGGGCGCCACCAGGGTCGAATCGACGTGGCGGATGAAGGCCGTGAACGGATCCTGGATGAAGTAGGAGAAGTTGATGCCGCTGGCACCTTTCACCTGCTCCGACTTGGCCCCCGCCCGCCAGAGATTGATCATGGTGTTCCATTCGACGACGTCGAAATCGACCTTGATCCCGACTTCGGCGAGGTTCTGCTGGATGTATTCGTTCATCGGCAGAGGCTGCATCTGGCCCGAGCCCGAGGCCGAGATCAGGATCTTTGCCTTCACCGGATTCGACGGCCCATAGCCCGCCTCGGCCAGAAGCTTCTTGGCCGCCTCGGGATCATACTTCACGTCGAACTGCGGATGGCCGAACCACTGGCTGCCCGGAGTGACGAATCCCTTGGCCGGGATCATCAGCCCGTTGAGCAGCACCTTGAGGCCGTTGCGGTCGATCGCGAGGTTGGCCGCCTTGCGCACCCGGACGTCCTTCCAGGGAGATCCGTCGAGGACGCTCAGATGCCAGGTCCAGTTGTGCGGGTAGGCATTGGTGACGATCTTGAAACCTGCCTTCTCCAGGCTCGGCACCGCGTCCGGAGACGGCGCCTCGATCCAGTCCACCTGCCCGGAGCGCAGCGCTGCCGTGCGGGTCGCGGCCTCGGGAATCGGCAGCAGGACCAGCTTGTCGAGCTTCGGCACGCGCTTCTTGTCCCAGTAGTCCTTGTTGGGGACGAGCTCGGCGCTGGTGCGCTGCACGAGGCTCGCAAGCTTCCACGGCCCCGTGCCCGAAGGGTTCATGGCGAACTTGTTCCAGTCGCGGCCCAGCTTCTCCCACTGGGCCGGGCTCGACATCATGATCCAGCCGATCTGGTACGGCAGGAAGGCGTCGGGACCGCCGGTACGGATCTCGACCGTGTAGTCGTCCAGCACCTTGTACGCCTTGACGGCGGGAATGCGCGACCGCCCCTGCGCGGCCTGCTTGGGATCGTATTGCGGCGACTTGTCGTTCAGGATCTTGTCGAGGTTCCAGACCACCGCATCGGCCTTGAAGTCGCTGCCGTCGTGGAACTTCACGCCCTGACGCAGGGTGAAGATCCAGCGCGTCTTGTCGGCATCGTCGACCTTCCAGCTGGTCGCGAGCCCCGGCACCAGCGCGGACGGCTTGTCGGCCGACGAGAGGTCCCAATTGATCAGCCCGTCATAGAGCGTGTAGCCCATGAAGCGCATACCCTCGCCGCCCTGGTCGGTCTGACCGGTGGTGAGCGGGATGTCCGCCGCCGTCATGCCGATCCTCAGCGTGCCTTGCGCCATGGCCGGCGCAGCAACCAGAGCGGACACCACCAGGAGCCCTGCCCAGCGTACGGAGCGCGCGGCTCCCAATACATCTTTCAGCCGACAAACCATTGCCAAATCCCTGTTCTTTCGGGCTCAACAAGAGAGCCGTCTTCCGGCTAGCCAAGACCGTGCCAGATTGCGCTCGTCTTCCCGGCGAACAGGGCGCTCAGGTGCCCGGCGGCTTCATCACGGCGGCTTCGCGGGCCGCGCTGTTGGGGACCCAGGGCCGGTTGCCGCGCACGGCATTCGCCGTGACCCGCCGCAGGCCCGTTTCGTCCAGCCACAGGGCCTGCGCCCCTTCATGCCAGGCGTCGCGACGATCGATCACCAGGCGCGGGCCGCGGCACCGCGCCCGTGCATCCACGGTCGCCAGGACGACGTCGGCGGTCGCGCAGGCCTCAGCCAGGCGCTGGTCGTCGCTGACCAGCGCGACCTTCCAGGGACCCTTCTGCCAGCGGCAGAGGCCGGTCCGGCATCCCAGTCCCAGCGCCTGCTCCTCTGCACTCGCATTCCATTTGCGAGCCCCCTCCTGCCCGCTTCGCCTCGCCCAGGCCTCGGTGACGAAGCGGTCCGTGCGCGCCGACGCGACCTGGAGCACGCCATGGCTGTCGCGCAGCGCCAGTATCCGACCGTCCTCGCTCATGAGCAGGTCCGGCGCCGGGACCGGCCCCAGCATCAAGCCCAGCGCGACGACCGGAAGTCCCGCCAGCCGCCAGCGCCGCCGCCACAGGCAGAGCCACAACCCGCCCAAGGTCAGCAGCCACAGGCTCGCCCCCGGCAGGGATGGCACCAGCATCGCCGCCTGCGGCCAGGCCGAGACATGCCTTGCGATCCCGTCCAGGCCCTCGATCCCCCATCCCATCGGCACGAGCGCCAGCCGCTCCAGCCCGAAGGGCATCAGGAGCATCGCAAGCAGCCCCCACGGCATGATCCAGAAGCCGGTCAACGGTACGCCGAGCAGGTTGGCTCCCACCCCGAGGAACGACAGCCGATTGAAGTGGTAGGCCGCGAACGCTCCGGTCGCGACCGAGGCGACCAGCGTCGTGGCGAGGCTGGCCCCGAGGGCCGCCAGCGGCCGCCACAACCACGGACGGACCGATCTTTCGGAGCGGTCGTGCAGCCTGCGCCGCCAGCCGGCGGCGCCCTCCCATGCCGCGATGAGCGCGATCACCGCCGCGAACGACATCTGGAAACTCGCGCCCGTCAGCGCTTCAGGTGCAGCCAGGAGGACGATCACGGCCGACCAGGCGACGAGTCGCAGCGACAGGGCCGTGCGGTCCAGGAGGATCGCGAGCAACGCGAATGCCGCCATGGCGCAGGCCCGCTGTGCCGGTACCGGCGCGCCAGCCAGCGCGGTGTAGAAAAGGGCCACCAGGAGAGCCAGCACCGCCGCGACCTTCTTGGCGTCGACGCGCAGGGCCAGTGGCGAGAAGAGCGCGATCCCATAGCGCAGGCCGCTCATGACCAGGCCCACCACGAACACGATGTGCAGTCCCGAGATCGAAAGAATGTGGGCAAGGCCCGAGTCTCGCATCGCCTGTACGATGTCGCGTGGTACCGCCGACTGTTCTCCGGTGAGCAGCGCCGCAGCGACACCCCCTTCCGGTCCGGGCAGCGCCTTCAGGATGCGCGCCGTGACCTCCGCGCGAAGTCCGTCGATCGTGCGGATCAGGCCGTCGGGCGTCCCGTGCTCGATCACCACCGCGGGCGCGATTGCATACCCCACGGCCCCGATCCGCTGGTACCAGGCCGTACGCTGGAAATCGAACGCACCGGGCGCGGCTGGCCCCGGCGGAGGCGACAGGTTTGCCAGAACGAGCAGCCGGTCGCCGACCCCGAGGACCGGAGCGCCCCGGCTGAGCGATACCCGCAGCCGCGCCGGCGCAAGCTCGGCAGGCGGCGCGCCGCGCCCTTTGAGCCGAACGGCCTCGAGCACGACGCGGACGCCTTCGGGCAGGCGCTGAATGTCCGCAATCCTCCCCTCGACATTGATGCTGAACAGCGGCCGCGCGAGGACCGGTGCCGCAAGCGCCGC
>JAFEFG010000060.1 GCA_018240685.1 Pseudomonadota bacterium
GCGGCGGCGGCTTCCCCGGCCTGGTGCTCGCGGCGATGCGGCCGGACCTCGACATCACCTTGATCGAATCGGATGCCCGCAAGGGCGCCTTTCTTGGCGAAGCGGCCCGCCGCATGGCGTTGCCCAAGCCGCCCAAGGTCGTTATCGGCCGCATCGAGGCCGTCGCGCCGGCCAAGGCGGATGTCGTCACGGCGCGCGCCCTCGCTCCGCTCCGGCAACTCCTTGCCTGGGCGGCGCCGCACCGGAACGATCCCGCTATTTGCCTTTTCCACAAAGGAAAAGGCTGGCAGGGTGAATTGACCGAAGCCCGTCAGGACTGGGACATTGAAGCCCAGCCTTTTTCCAGCGTAACGGATCGTGACGCCGTCCTCCTCTGCATCACCGCCTATCGCCCCAAAGATCTTCGCGATCGCTAACCAGAAAGGGGGCGTGGGCAAGACCACGACCGCGATCAACCTGGCGACCGCTCTGGCCGCGGTCGGGGACCGGGTGCTGCTGGTCGACCTCGATCCCCAGGGGAATGCCTCGACCGGTCTGGGAATCGCCCGCAATGCCCGCGCCCCCGGCTCCTACGAATTCCTGCTCGGCCTGGCGTCGCTTGCCGATGCCGTGCGGCCGACCCAGATCCCCGGCCTGTCGGTGATGCCGGCGTCGGTGCAGCTCGCCGGCGCCGAGATCGAGCTGATCGACATGGAACGACGGGAACACAGGCTTGCCGACGCTCTCGCCACGCCGGGCAACGACGCGCGCAGCCAATGGGACACGATCCTGATCGATTGTCCGCCGTCGCTGGGGCTGGTCACCCTCAACGCCCTTGTCGCCGTCGATGCGGTCCTGGTCCCGTTGCAGGCGGAATTCCTCGCTCTCGAGGGGATTGGGGCCCTCGCCAACACCGTCGAGCGCGTGAAGAAAAGACTCAACCCACAGTTGCATATCGCCGGCGTCGTCCTGACCATGGTCGATCGCCGCATGACTCTCAGTCAGCAGGTCGAGGCGGATGTGCGCGGCCATTTCGGGGAGCTGGTCTTCGGCACCACCATCCCGCGCAACGTACGCATCGCCGAAGCGCCGTCGCATGGCCTGCCGGTTCTCATCTACGACAATGCCTGCGCCGGATCGCAGGCCTACATCCTGCTGGCGAGCGAGTTCATTCGCCGTCGGCGCAATGCCGCGGAAGCGGCTTCTTTACAGGCCCCCAATGAGCCAGTCTCCTAAGCCGCGCGGCCTTGGCCGCGGTCTCTCCGCCTTGCTGGGCGACGAGGATGTCGCCGCCGCCGTCGCGCCGGCACCGCCTCCGCCGCCCGTGCCCGCGGCTGTGTCCGAAGCCTCGAAGCCGGCGCCGGCGCCTCGCACGCCACCGACCTTGCCGATCACATATCTGCGGCCGGGCAAATTCCAGCCGCGCACCGTGTTCGAGGACAAGGACGGGCTGGTCGATTCGGTCAAGCAGTTCGGGCTTCTACAACCTATCCTTGTACGCCCGCTCTTCGGAGAGCCCGACGCCTACGAAATCATCGCCGGCGAGCGGCGCTGGCGGGCGGCGCAGAAGGCGCAGCTCCACGAGGTGCCGGTCGTCATCCGCTCGCTGGACGACCTCGATGCGCTCCAGCTCGCCCTGATCGAGAACCTGCAGCGCACCGACCTGTCGCCGATCGACGAGGCCATGGGCTACCGGCGCCTGATGGATCAGTTCAACCAGACCCAGGAGCAGGTCGCCGAGACGATGGGGCGCAGCCGGCCCCACATCGCCAACACGCTGCGTCTTCTCGACCTGCCCGAGGAGGTGCGCGCGATGGTGCAGCGCCACGAGCTGAGTGCGGGCCAGGCGCGTACCCTGCTCGCCTTTCCCGATCCCCTTCTCATGGCCGAGCGCACGCTGAAGGAGAAGCTGAGCGTGCGCGAACTCGAGCGCCTGGCGGCGGGCGAGAAGCCGGCCGCGAAGAGAGCCACGGCCGGCAAATCCGCGCCGGCGGGCGAAGGCACCAAGACCGCCGATACCAGGGCGCTCGAAAAGCGCATCGAGGAAGCGCTGGGCCTCAAGGCGTCGCTGTCGCTGCGCGGCCTGGGCGAGCAGAGCATCCTGACGCTTGAGATCCGCGACTACGACCAGCTCGACCTTGTCGTCGAGCGGCTGACGCGGCGCTAGGTTTCCTGCCTACTCCAACCGTTTGGCAGCCCGCGCCAGGAGATCGCGGAACCAGGCATGGCCGCGCTTGCCGCTGGCGGCCAGGCTCCAATAGGCGTCGATCATCAGGCGCCGGTGCGGGTAGGCGAGCTCGACCAGCCGCAGGCGGCGCGAGCGGGTCAGCTCGCGCGCGACCTTGCGCGGCACCAGCGCCACGCAATCGGCCTGCTCCACGATGGCCCCGATCACCAGGAAGTTCGCTGTCGTGCAGACGAGCGACGTCTCCAGCGGCGAGGTCGGCTGCAGCGCGGCGCGGATGTCGGGCGGCACGCGTGGATCGGATTTCATGCCCACCTGGCGCGCGCGTTGGAACTGCTCGGCGGTGATGCGCGCCGGCACGTCCCTGTTGCGCTCGCCCGCAATGCACACGATGTCGTCGCGCCACAGCGACATGGACCCGACCCTCTTGCCCAGCCGCTCGCCAAAGGCGCGCGGCCCGATCATGAAATCCACCCGCGCCAGATCGTCGAGGTTGCGCGCCCGTGCCTCGGTGAATTCCAGCACCACGTGCGGCGCCTCGGCGGCGCAGATCTCGGCGAGGAGGGGGGCAAGCAGCAGGCTCACATAGTCGGCCGTGGCGATGACCACGTGCACCGCCTCGCTCGCGGGATCGAACGGGTCGGCTGAATCCAGCAGCAGGCCGATCTCGCTCAGCGCGCGATGCAGCGGCCCGATCAGCGCCTCGGCACGGCTGGTGAGCTGCGCCTCGCGTCCGATGGTCACGAGGAGTTGGTCCTCGAACGTCTCCCGGAGCTGGCGCAGGATGCGGCTGACGCCGGGCTGGGTCATGCCGAACGAGCGCGCGGTGCGCGTCACGCTGCGGGTGCGCAGCAGCTCGTGCAGAACCGGCAGCGTGTCGAGCTTGACCCGATGCAACTGGGCCACGAGATCGCGCGGGTCCGCCGCCGTCGCCCTGCCCATTGCCATCCGCTCCTCCCATAACGGTTTGTTATGTGTTCTATTTCCCCTTTGTCCGTTCCGGCAAGCCGGGGCGCTGACTAGCATCGACCCCAACAAGTCGCCTCGAAGCGACGGACGTTACGGGAGGATGCCATGGCGGCACGGACAGGCGAGCAATTCCTGCGTGGCCTGAAGGACGGGCGCGAACTGTGGGTCGGCGGCGAGCGCGTGCGCTCGATCGTCGATCATCCCGCCTTCACGGGCGCGGCGCATGCCCTGGCGGAGGTCTTCGACCTCCAGCACAAGGCGGCCGACGACTGCCTGATGCCCGATCCGGAGACGGGCGAGCCGATCAATGTCAGCCACATGATCCCGCGCTCGCGCGAGGACCTGTTGCGTCGCCACCGCGGCCTCGAACGCGTGGCCGAGTACTCGGTGGGCCTGATGGGCCGCACGCCCGACTACATGAACGTGACCTTCGCCGGCTTCGCCGGCCGCCGCGACGAGTGGGCGCGCAACGGCAACGAGCAGGGGGCGGACAATCTCGTGCGCTACCAGAAGAAGCTCGCCCGCGAGGACATCTCGCTCACCCACACGATCGTCCATTCCACCGTCGATCTCGCCAAGGGCAAGTACCCGGTGGGGTTCGACCCGGTGCAGCTGCACAAGGTCGAGGACACGTCGAACGGCATTCTCGTCCGCGGCTCGCGCGTGCTCGCGACGCTGGCGCCCTTCGCCGACGAGCTGGCCGTCTATCCCGGCGGGGTGATGCCGAACGCGGCCGACGTGCACGCGCTCTCCTTCTGCATCCCCATGGACACGCCGGGCCTGAAGTTCATCTGCCGCGACAGCGTGGCGGTAAACACCAATCTCTACGAGCACCCCTTCTCCAGCCGCTTCGACGAGCAGGACGCCTTCGTGATCTTCGACGACGTCGAGGTGCCGCGTGACCGCGTGTTCATCGACTCCAACCTCGAAGTCTACAACACGGTCATGAAGACGAGCTGGTGGTCGAACATCATGCAGCAGACCATGATCCGAGCGCAGACGAAGCTCGAATTCGCCTGGGGTCTCGCGACCCGCATGGCGGAGGCGATCAACTCGGCGGGCCAGCCGCCGACGCAGCAGCTCCTGGGCGAGATCGCCATGTATGCCGAGTTCGCCCGCAGCTCGGTCTTCGCCGCGGAGCAGGCCGCGTACGACCACGGCAACAGCCTGTGGTGCTGCGACGGGCGTCCGCTGATGGCCCTGCGCGCGGCGCTGCCGGGCTGGTTCCCGCGCGTGAACGAGATCATCCGGCTGGTGGGCTCGCACAACCTGCTGACCACGCCGGCCTTGGGCGCGCTCCGGGACCAGGCCCTGCGGCCCCTGATCGACAAGTACCTGCGCGGCGTGGGTGTCGATGCGGAGCAGCGCAGCCGTCTGTTCCGCCTTGCCTGGGATTTCACCGGCACGGCGCTCGGCAGCCGCAACGAGCAGTATGAGCGCTTCTATCTCGGATCGGCCGGGCGTAACCTGACCAACGCCCAGCTGTTCGCGGACCGGACGCGGGCCAACCGCCTGCTCGATCGTTTCCTGCTCGAGGAGTGCGAGCCTCACCGGACCGGCACCGCTTCGGCCCCGCAGCCGCTCGGGCAAGCGGCTTCATGACGCGCAAGACGTCGGACGAGAAGGAGGAACTGCCATGGATCAACCGCTGTCGGACAAGGCCGAGGCGCCGGCTCAGGCCGTGACGCCGCGCGGCGTCAACCACATCGTCTTCAACGTTCGGAACCTCGAGGAGTCGCATCGCTTCTGGACGGAGATCATCGGCTTCCGCCAGGTCGGCGAGCTGAAGCCCACGCCGCAGCGTCAAAACCCGCCCAAGATGCGCTTCTACAGCGGCGACCGCGACGGCAAGACCCATCATCACGACATCGCTTTGGTTGAGAATCCCGAGCTGCCGCCGCCGCCGAAGGAATGGAGCATGTTCGGCATGCCGCTGGCGGTGAACCACATCGCCATCACCCTGCCGAGCCGCGAGGCCTGGCTGCAGCAGCTGGCCTTCCTCCAGGCGCGCGGCGTGAAATTCGACCGCCGCGTCAATCACGGCATGACGCACAGCCTCTACATCCACGATCCCAACGGCTACGGCATCGAGCTGCTCTACGACCTGCCGCGGGAGATCTGGGAAGGCGACATCGATGCGGCGCTGAACTACGTCGAGGTCCTTCCCACCGAAGGGCAGGCCGCTCTCTCCGACAAGACCGAGCAGTTGCCTATGTTCAGGTAAGCCGCATCGCGGGCGCCGCGCCCAGGGCTCGATTACCTCGCGCGTAATCGCCCCCTCGGGCCCGGACGGCAAACTCTCTGCAAGACCCTCTCGGAGAGTTTGCCATGTCTGTCCTGTCCGCCCGAACACAGCGCATCCTGGAAGGTCCGGTGCTGCCGATGCTGCTCGGCCTCGCCGCGCCGAATATCGGCGAGGCCGCTGCCCGCATCACCTTCCTCACCGCCGACGCGATCTTCGTTTCGTGGCTCGGGCGCGACGCGCTGGCCGGTGTCGCGGTCGTCTTTCCCCTGTTCCTGATTCTGCAGACCGCCACGGCGTCGGGCATCGGTTCCGGCGTTTCCTCGGCAATCGGCCGCGCGCTGGGAGCTGGCGAGCCGGCGAGGGCCCGGTCGCTGGCCGGCGTCGCGGTGGCGATCGCCCTCGTCGGTGCCGCCGCCACGTCCGCGCTCCTGCTTCTGGGAGGGCCGGCGCTCTACCGTGCGATGGGCCTGAAGGACGGTCCGCTGGCCATGGCCGCGCTCTATGGCGGCGCCCTGTTCGGCGGCTCGGCCTTCGTATGGTTCATGAACCTGCTGGCCAACGTCTCGCGCGGCGCGGGCAACATGATGGTCCCGGCCTTCGCCATCGCCATCGGGGAAGCCTTCCACCTCGCTCTGTCGCCGGCCCTGATCCTCGGGTGGGGCCCCTTTCCCGCTCTCGGCATCCTGGGTGCCGCCCTCGCGGCGCTGTCGGCCTATGCCGTGGGCACACTCATCCTCGTGATCCATCTGTCGTCGCGGCACGCGTTGGTGCGCCTGCATCTTGCGGCGATACGGCTGCGGCGCGCGGAAGCGGTGGCGATCCTTCGGGTCGGCGCGCTCTCCGCGGGCAGCTCTCTCCTGTTCCAGTCGACGACGTTCCTCGTCGCGGGCCTGGTGGCGCAGCTCGGCGAGACCGCCGTCGCCGCTTACGGCGCGGCCTATCGGCTCGAGCTGCTGCAGTACCCCATCACTTTCGCCTTCGGCTCCGCCGTGATCACCCTGGTCGCCACGGCGAGCGGCGCACAGGATGCCGCCCGGGCGCGCCGCGTGGCGTGGACCGGAGCGGCGGTCGCCGCCGGCATCGGCCTTCTCTTCACCGTCGCCGCCCTGCTCGGCACGCACTGGATGGCACTGTTCACGGCCGATCCCGCGATCGTGGCCTTGGGCGCGCTCTATCTCCATTGCCAGGCGGCGGTGTTTCCGTTCACGGGCCTCGGCCTTGCCTGCTATTTCGCCACCGTTGGCCTTGGACGCGTGACTGGCCCGTTCCTGCTTGCCGTCCTGCGGACTGCGATCGCAGTCGGCGGCGGCTGGCTCGCTATCCGGACGGATCAGGGGCCGCTTGGCGTCTTCCTCGCCAGCAGCATCGCCTTCGCCACCTTCGCCGTCGCCCTGTCCGGGCTGACGCGACGGCAATTCCGGCGCCTCACGGCACGCTGAGATCCGTCATCACCTTGTCCCACTCGCGCTGAAGATCCGCGACCTGCCGAGCCTCGGCCGACATCTCCAGTGCCTCGGCGAGATCGCCGAGACGCGCCGCACCCGCGGCGCGCGCCGCTCCCTTGAGCTTGTGGGCGAGCTCGACGAGCCGGTCGGGCTCGTTCGCCGAGCCGGCGATTTCGTCGACGAGCTTGCCGCCCGTCTCCCGGAAGCGCCCGAGGACGCGCTCGACGGTGGTCGGATTGCCGCGGAACATCTGGGAGACGACGGAGCGGTCGAGCGATGGGGCGGGCTTGGGCTCCGGCATCGTTGCCCAGCGCGCCATTGCATCATGCAGCCGGTCGAGCGTGAGCGGCTTGGTCAGGTAGTCGTCCATGCCGGCGGCAAGGCAGCGCTCGGCCTCGCCCTTCAGCGCGTTCGCCGTCAGGGCCACGATGGGGGTGCGCGACCGTCCGCTGGTCGCGGTCTCCTCGGCGCGGATCTGCCGCGTGAGTTCGAGGCCGTCCATGTCGGGCATATGGATGTCGGTCAGCACCAGCGTGTAGGTCCGGTTGCGCCAGCGTGTCAGCGCCTCGATGCCGTTGCCGGCGGTGTCGAGGGGAATGCCCAGCAGCTCCAGCTGTCCGGTCAGCACTTCCAGGTTCACCTGGTTGTCGTCGACGGCAAGCACGCGCAGGCCGGGCGCGGCATTGGCCAGGGCGAAGAGCTCGGACGCCTTCTCCTCGACGACGGCCGCCACGGCGGCGCGGCGCACCGTCATCGTGACGGTGAAGGTGGATCCTCGCCCGGGTATGCTCTCGACGGCGACGCTGCCGCCCATCAGCTCGGCCAGACGCCGCACGATGGAGAGGCCGAGCCCCGTGCCGCCGTAGCGGCGCGTCGTCGAGCTGTCGGCCTGCGAGAAGGGCTTGAACAGGCGGGCCTGCTGGACCGGATCGAGGCCGATACCGGTGTCGGTGATGGCAAGCGCGAGGGTCACGCCGTCGTCGCCGATCCTCGTTGCGTGCACACGCACGTCGATGCGTCCGACGTCGGTGAACTTGATCGCGTTGCCGATGAGGTTGAACAGGATCTGCCGGACGCGTGTGACGTCGGCCAGCAGGGCATCGGGCGTTTCGGGGTCGATGGAAGCCGTAAGCTTCAGCCCCTTCTTCTCCGCCTGCACCGAAAGCGTCTCCACCGTGCCGGCGATGAGGGAGCGCAGCGAGCAGGGCGTCTCCTCGAGTTCCATGCGGCCGGCTTCGATTTTCGAGAAGTCGAGTACGTCGTCGATGATGCGCAGAAGCGCCGTGGCGGAACTGCGCACGGTGCCGACCAGTCGCTTCTGCCGCTCGTTGAGCGGTTCGCGCTGCAGCACTTCCGCCGTGCCGACGACGCCGTTCATCGGCGTACGCATCTCGTGGCTCATCGTCGCCAGGAAAGTCGATTTGGCATTGTTCGCCGCCTCGGCTTCCTCGCGCGCTCGTTCCGATTCGGCGCGCGCCAGATCGAGCTTCTCCTCGCGTTCGACGATCTCGGTGAGGTCGTGATGAATGGTCAGCACGCGACCGTCCGAAAGCGTCTGGTAGCCGGTCTCCACGGTCCGGCCCGCCGCCGTGCGCTGCCGCTCGGTGGAGAAGGCATGGTGCTGGAAATCCTCGGCGCGCTGCGCCACCCACGCCTCCAGCCCGCCTGGCAGCCGGTCCGGCGGCCCGTAGTCGCCGCGCTGGGCGCGATAGCGCACGAGGCGGGCGAAGGTCGGCGCGTCGGCCATCGTCTCGTCGGAGAGGTCGTACAGCTTGAGGATTGCCGGATTGTAGTACACGCGCCGGCCGTCGCCTTCGTACAGCAGAACGCCGTCTGTCATGTTGTCGAACACCGCCTGCAGCACGGCGCGCGCCTGCTCCGCCTCCTTCTCGCGCCGAGCATGGAGCGCCGCGAGATCCTCATGCTCGAGGGCAAGCGCCGTCTGCTTGCGCTGCATGCGATGCTGGACGCTGTTCTGCAGCAGCAGCGCCACGAGGTAGAGCACGGCGCCGATGGAGACGGGCGCCGCAAGCGCATCGCCACTCAGAAGGAAGCCCGTCGCCAGCAGCAGCAGGTCGCAACAGGCGAGCAGGACGTAGCTGCGGGGCTCGAACGTGCGGCCCGGCGGCAGGGCGGCGATCGACGCCATGGTAGCCGCCACCAGCATGCGCGGTTCGACAGGCGGCTGCGGCACCAGCAGCAGGGCGCCGATGCCGTAGGAGAGGCCGGTCAATGCCGCCAAGAAGATGTAGCGCCGTCGCCAGCCTTCGATCGAATGGGTCGTGGGATCGCGGTGGTAGAGTTGCGCCAGGCGAAGGAAGCCCAGCATTGATCCGAAATGCAGCGCGGCGGGCCCGGCGATCATCCACCACGGCACCCTGCTGCCATAGGCCAGGGCGAAGATGCCCCACATCGCAAGGGCGAGTATGCGCAGCCAATTGCCGGCCATGAGGCCGTCCGTCATGGCGCGCTCGATGCGCGCCGCGTCGGGTGGCATCGGGCGCTCGAGCGGCGATGGGGCGATCGTCTTTGTCACGCCATCATCGTCCATCCGTCTTGTTTCCTTGCCGTAACGCGGGTGGCGAAAGATGTTTCATCGGTTTCGCAATCGGCCCGGGAGACAGGCCGACGCGTAACACAAGAAACGAAATCACCGCTCACCGCAATCTTCGGGAAACGGGAACGCCCTTACCTTCGGCACACCGATCGGCGGACGGGCCGCCGGCCGGCCAGGATGGAGACAGCGATGGTTCCCGCCTGCCGATGCATCCCGTCACGGAGGACGTTCTTGCCTTGCTGACCGTGGGCCTCACCCTTCTGAGCGTCATGCTGATCGCCTCGCTCGTGGTGCTGCCTTCGGGCGAAGACCGCATCGCCATCCGCATCGCCTGACCGATGATGCGGAGCTGTGGCCCGGTTTCGGGGGCCTTCCCCGGGTCCCCGCGGGTCGACTGCAAACCCTAGTCGACCCTTCCTACAGCGTCGGTTCACATACCCCCCGACGCTCACGGCCGGTATCACCCGGTGCCAGGTCGTGCTCAAACGGTGCCCCATGCCGGGGCGCCGTTTGAGGTGCTTGAGGTCGTGTCCACTGGACGGCAGGATGGCGCGCGATGGCCGTCCGTTCCAAAGATCCCCGTCCTCATGTCATCGTGGTGGAGGACGAGCAGTTTCAACGCGAAACGCTCGTCGATTTCCTGGATGAAAACGGCTACCGCACCTCCGGCGTCGAGTCGGGCGCGGGTTTGCGCCGGCTGGTCGAAAAGGACCCGCCCGCCCTGGTTGTCCTCGACCTGAAATTACCCGGCAGCGAAGACGGTTTTGCCCTGGCGCGGTTCCTGCGCGAGCGCAGCCGCCGCATGGGCATCATCATGCTGACGTCGAGCGCGGATACGGTCGATCAGGTCGCCGGCCTGGAGATCGGCGCCGACGACTATATCGCCAAGCCCTATGAGGCGCGGGCCCTTCTGGCGCGCATGAAGGCAGTCCTGCGCCGTGCCGGCGGCGCCGAAGCCGCCACGCCCGGGGCGCGGGTGCGTATGGGCAAATGCCTGCTTGATCTCACGACCCGCCGCATGACCGCCCTTTCGGGGGGCGACGTGCCGTTGCGTGCCGGCGAGTTCGAACTCCTGAAGATCTTCGCCGAGAACCCCAACCGGCCACTCAGCCGGGACTGGCTGCTGGAGACCACCAGCCATCGTGAAATGGAGGCGTTCGACCGCGCCATCGACATCCGCATCCTGCGCATCCGGCGCAAGATCGAGGCCGATCCGGCGCGCCCCACCTGCATTCGCACCGTTCGCGGCGCGGGTTACATGTTCGTTCCGCCTGACGACTGACGGCCGGCTGTTGGCGCCGGAACTTCAAACGGCATGGACGCGTCGACACGCTGGCGCAACCGGACCTGTAGGCTGGCGCTGACCGCCCAGGCTGCGGTTCCGCTCTCTGCACGCCGCGAGAAGTAACACCCGCTTCCGGCACGGCGGAATTGCGCTAGTGTCCGCGCCATGGAATCGACAGAACCCGCGACTGCGTTCGAGCAGGGCTTCGCCTTTCATCGTCAGGGCCGGCTCGACGAGGCCGAGCAATGCTATCGTTCGGTGCTGGCGCGGCAGCCGACGCATTTTCACGCCCTGCATTTCAGCGGACTGATCCACTATCAGCGCGGCGCCCATGCCGATGCCGCCGACTGGATCTCGCGCGCGATCGCGGTCGATCCGAACGTGCCGGAGGCCCATTCCAACCTCGGCCTCGCCCTGCAGGAATTGCGGCGCTACGACGAAGCGCTTGCCGCCCATCAACGCTCGCTCGAACTCAAGCCCGGCGCGCCGGAAGCCCTGAACAACCGGGGCAACGTGCTGCTGGCCCTCAACCGGCCGCAGGAGGCGCTGGTCGACTATGACGAAGCGCTGCGGCAGAAGCCGGACTTCGCCCTCGCCCACAACAATCGCGGCGATGCGCTGCGGGCACTGGGGCGCGTCGAGGAAGCGCTCGAGGCCTACGACCGCGCGCTCGCGCTCATGCCGGATTTCGTCCTCGCACTGAACAACCGTGGGCGCGTCCTGCGCGAGATGAAGCGGTTCGACCAGGCCGCCGCCACGTTCGCCCGCCTGCTCGTGCTGGCGCCTCAGCAGCCCTACGTTCCCGGCATGCTGTTCGACGTGCGGCTGAATGCCTGCCAGTGGCAGGGCTACGACGCCGGCGCCACTGCCATCGTCGCCGCGATCCGGCGCGGCGAGCGCGTCGACGCGCCGTTTTCCTTCTTCAACTACTCGCTTTCGCCCGCGGACCAGCTTCTCTGCGCCCGGAACTTCTCGGCCGTCGAGTTTCCGCCATCTCCGCAGCCGCTTGCGGTCGGACGGCCGGTGCGGCGCGAGCGCATCCGCTTGGCCTATCTGTCGCCGGACTTCCGGCAGCACGCAACAGCCTATCTTACCGCCGGCCTGTTCGAGCAGCATGACCGCTCGCGCTTCGAGGTGTTCGGTTTCTCCTATGGCCCCGACGACCAGAGCGAGATCCGGGCCAGGCTGCAGGCGGGCTTCGATCGGTTCATCGACGTCCGCGAGTCCCGCGACCGGGCCGTAGCCGAGCTGCTGCATCGCAACGGGATCGACATCGCGATCGACCTCGCCGGCTACACGGCCATGAATCGCATGGGAATCCTGGCCAACCGGCCGGCGCCGGTCCAGGTCCTCTATCTCGGCTTTCCCGCGACCACGGGAACGTCGTTCATCGACTATCTCATCGCCGATCGCCACGTGATCCCGCCGCAGCACGAGCAGGCCTACAGCGAGAAGATCGTGCGCCTGCCCGACAGCTACCAGATCAACGACGACCGGCGGCTCATCGCGAACCAGACGCCGCTCCGCGCCGAATTCGGGCTGCCCGAGCGGGGCTTCGTCTTCTGTTCCTTCAACAACAGCTACAAGATCCGGCCCTCGACGTTCGACGTCTGGATGCGGCTCCTGCGCGCGGTCGAAGGCAGCGTCCTGTGGCTGCTGGACGACAATCCCTTCGCCACCGGCGCCCTGCGCCGCGAGGCGCAGCAGCGTGGCGTTGCGCCGGATCGCCTGATCTTCGCCCCCCGCGTGTCGCTGGAGCAGCACTTGGCGCGCCACCGCTGCGCCGACCTCTTCCTCGATACCTTCCCCTGCAACGCCCACACGACGGCGAGCGATGCGCTGTGGGCCGGGCTGCCCCTCGTCACCCTGACTGGCGACGTCTTCGCGTCGCGCGTGGCAGCCAGCCTCCTGAATGCCGTGGGCCTGCCCGAACTCGTCACCGGAAACCTTGCCGACTACGAGGCGCTGGCCTTCAGGCTGGCGACGACGCCGACGCTGCTCGCGGAGATCAGGGCGAAACTCCAGGCGCAGCGCCTTACGGCGCCGCTCTTCGACACCGGCCGCACCTGCCGTCATCTCGAAAGTGCCTACGCCGGGATGTACGAGCGCTGCCTGCGTGGCGAGGCACCCGCGGGCTTCGATGTGGCGCCGCTCGTCTAGCGCCGGGCCTTTGCCTGTCGCGCCGCCTGGGCGAGGCGCAGGCAGAGGCGCCGCACGATCGCCTCGTCGGGCATGCCGGTGCGCTTGCACTCGATCTCCGCGTCGAGGATCGTCGTCAGCGCAGCGCTGAGGCGTGGCAGTGGCCACGCGCGTAGATGACGCTCGAAGCGCTGGCGGACAGGGCCGCCACGCGGCAGCCCCCGGGCCTTGAACATTGCGTTCTCGAAATTCCCGCCCCGGGCATGGCCCGCCACGAGATGAAGCTGGTCGGCATGCCGCTGCAGCGAGCGCACGAGCTGGATGGAATTGCCGCCCTCGGCGAAGACACGGTCGAGCGCGCGGTCGAGGGCGACGATCTCGCCATCGAACGTCGCCGCGACCACGTTGTCGATGCCCACCGCTGCGGTGTCACCCAGCACCGCGACGGCGTCGTCGAGCGTGATGGTCTTGCTTGCATCCCCGGTCTTGTAGAGCAGGAGCTTCTCGACCTCGCTCCGGGTCTGGCCGCGGTCGCCGCCCAGCCGCTCCACGATCCAGTCGAGCGCGTCGGGATCGACGCCGAGGCCCGCGCCCCGCGCTGCACTTTCGACCAACCCTTCCAGCGCCTCGGCCGAGTCCATGTAGCAGGGCAGCGCTGCCAGCAGGGGCTCGGCCTCCGCCAGCGTCCGCAGGTTGGAGCGCGGGGTAAGGTTCCCGGCCTCGAGGACGATCAGGGCGTCGCCGGCGCCGGCGGCGACGAGGTTCTCCAGGGCGGTGACCGATTCCTCGCCGGCCGGCCGCACGCGGATGACGCGTCGACCGCCCATCAGGGACATGGCGGAGAATTCGTCCGCCAGCCGCGCGGGATCGGCCTTCAGCGCCTCGCCGCCAATGTCGACGACGCGGAAGGGATCCTTGAGATCCTCGCAGACGGTCCTGGCGAGCCGGGTGCCGCGCTCCGCGACGAGGCCGTCGTCATTGCCATAGACCACGACGGCCCGGACCTTGGGGTCCGGCTTCTTCAGAAAGGTTTCGACCTGGCGCGGCTCGATCTTCACGCCGTGCTTATAGCACGACGTTGACGATGCGGTTGGGGACCACGACCACGCGCTTGGGTGCCTTGCCGTCCAGGCCGCGGGCGATCTCCGGCAAGGCGAGCGCCGTCTTCTCGGCGACGTCCTTGGGCGCGTCCTTCGCGAGCTGGATGGTGCCGCGCAGCTTGCCGTTGAGCTGCACCGCCACCGTCACCGTGTTGTCGACCAGCAGGGCCTGCTCGGCCGCTGGCCACGGTTCCTCGGCAAGCAGCGTCTTGTGGCCCAGCGCCTGCCACAGTTCCTCGGCCAGGTGTGGCGTCATCGGTCCGATCAGGCGCACGAAGATCTCCAGCGCCTCGCGCAGCGCCCACTTGTGCGAGTCGTCCTTCGGCGCCGCGTTGCCAATCGTGTTGGCAAGCTCGTAGAGCCGCGCCACCGCCTTGTTGAAATGGAAGGCCTCGATGTCGGCCGACAGGGCCGCGACCGTGCGATGGGCGGCGCGCCGCAGCTCTGTCGCCGCCTCGGAGAACGAAGCCGGCCCGGCGGTGCCGATCGGCGGCAGCAATTCCATCGCCTCCGTGGCGACGCGATGCAGACGCTGCTGGAAGCGCCATGCTCCGGTGACGCCCGCTTCGGTCCATTCGAGATCGCGTTCGGGCGGACTGTCGGAGAGCATGAACCAGCGTGCCGTGTCGGCGCCGTAGTCGCGGATGATCTGGTCCGGGTCGACGACGTTCTTCTTCGACTTGGACATCTTCTCCGAACGGCCGACTTCGACCGGGCTCTTGTCGGAGAGGCGGACCACCTTGCTGCCGCTGCGCTCGATCTCCTCCGGCAGCAGCCACGTTCCGTCGGCGGCGCGATAGGTCTCGTGACAGACCATGCCCTGCGTGAACAAGCCGTCGAAGGGCTCGTCGCGCGTGGTCATGCCCACTTCCCGCATCGCACGGGTCCAGAAGCGCGAATAGAGCAGATGCAGGATCGCGTGCTCGACGCCGCCGATATATTGATCGACGGGCATCCAGTAGTGGTTCTCGTCGCGGTCGAACGGCGCCGTCTGGAGATGCGGCGAGGTGAACCGGTCGAAGTACCAGCTCGAATCGATGAAGGTGTCGAAGGTGTCGGTCTCGCGCCGGGCGTCGCCGCCGCAGGTCGGGCACTTGACGTGCTTCCAGGTCGGATGGCGGTCGAGCGGATTGCCCGGCCGGTCGAAGGTCACGTCGTCCGGCAGTTTCACCGGCAGGTCCTTCTCCGGCACCGGCACCACGCCGCACTTGTCGCAATGAATCGCGGGGATCGGGCAGCCCCAGTAGCGCTGCCGCGACACCAGCCAGTCGCGCAGGCGGTACTGGATGGTGCCCTTGCCGACGCCCATCTCCTCAAGGCGCGCGATCACCTTGACCTTCGCCGCCTCGACGTCGAGCCCGTCCAGGAAGCCGGAGTTGACGATGATGCCGTCCTCGACGAACGGCGCCTCGACGACGCTGAAGCTCTTGGGATCGGCGTCCTTCGGCATCACCACCGGCAGGATCGGCAGGCCGTACTTGGTGGCGAACTCATGGTCGCGCTCGTCATGGCCGGGGCAGCCGAAGATGGCGCCGGTACCGTACTCCATCAGCACGAAGTTGGCGGCGTAGACGGGCACCATCCTGCCGGGCTCCAGCGGGTGCCTGGCAAGGAACGGCAGCTTGTAGCCCTGCTTCTCCGCCGTCTCGAGCTCGGCCGCGGCGGTGCCGGTCTTGCGGCACTCGGCGATGAAATGCTGCAGGCCCGGATCGGTCGCGGCGAGTTCGGCGACGCGCGGATGGTCGACCGACAACGCCATGAACGAGGCGCCGAACAGCGTATCGGGCCGGGTCGTGAAGATCTCCAGCTTGCCGCGATCGGTGCCGGAGGCGTCGGTGAGATCCCAGAACACGCGCGCGCCGCGGCTCTTGCCGATCCAGTTGGCCTGCATCAGGCGCACCTTCTCGGGCCAGCGGTCGAGCGTGTCGAGACGGCTCAGCAGCTCGTCGGCGAAGTGGGTGATCTTGAGGTTCCACTGGGTGAGCTTCCGCCGCTCAACCAGCGCGCCGGTGCGCCAGCCCTTGCCCTCGATCACCTGCTCGTTGGCGAGCACCGTATTGTCGACGGGATCCCAGTTGACCCAGGCTTCCTTGCGATAGGCGAGGCCCGCCTTCCAGAAGTCGAGGAACATCTTCTGCTGGTGGCGATAGTAGGTCGGATCGCAGGTCGCGAGTTCCCGGCTCCAGTCCAGCGACAGGCCCATGGACTTGAGCTGCGCCTTCATGGTGGCGATGTTCTCGTAGGTCCACTTCTTGGGATGGACCTTCTTCTCCATCGCGGCGTTCTCGGCCGGCAGGCCGAAGGCATCCCAGCCCATCGGATGCAGGACGTTGAAGCCCTTGGCGCGCTTGTAGCGCGCGATCACGTCGCCCTGGGTGTAGTTGCGCACGTGACCCATGTGGATGCGTCCCGACGGATACGGGAACATTTCCAGCACGTAATACTTCGGCCGGGCCGGATCCATGACGGCCTGGAAAGTCTGGCGCTCCTCCCAGACCTTCTGCCACTTGGCTTCGGTCTCGCGGAAATTGTAGCGCGGCGGCTGCGGCGACACGGGCTCACTCCCAAAACGACAGAGGCCGCAGCGGATGCCCCCTGCGGCCTCTCTCGTCAAGCTTTGTGAACGCTCGATGCGTCGATCAGTTGCCGCCCTGGGCGATCCGCAGCTGCCGCGCGCGTGTCAGGATGGCGTCCTCGATGTCGGTATTGGTGTGCGGGTCGACCGGCGCGTCCAGCCAGCCGCCGCCCTTGGGGTTCAGCTGCTGCTTGAACACGGAGACCCGCACCCCGTCGGCGCGCAGCTCGCGGTCGAGGATGGTGATCTGGATCTTCATGCGCTCGTTGGGCGTTTCCGCAGGCGTGTACCAGTCGGTGATGATCACGCCGCCGAACGGGTCGGCCTGAACCAGCGGAATGAAGTTGATCGTGTCCAGCGAGGCTCGCCACAGATACGCATTGACGGCGACGCCGGTGTCGTTGTCCTTCTTCTCTGCCTTGGAGCCGAAAAGGCCGCCGGGGCCGAACAAGGTGCCGGTTTCGCGGTTTTGGCCGCCGAGCCCCTGCCCCATGTCCATCTTCCCTTGCTTGCCTCGATCCAAATCGCGTTCCTTGACCGCGCTGGGATCGCCACCGCAGGCCGCGAGCGCAAGCACTGATCCGGCTACGGAAAGTCGAACGAAAAGCGACCGGCAAGGCGCGAAGATGCTCCTGCTGCCCGCGGGGAATTTTGCCATGAACCTTACCCGAATGATGGACACGCGCTCTCTGCCGGAAAAAGCGGCGCCGGACCATAGGCGGGGCCTGCGGGGACTGCAAGCGCCACTATGGCACCCCGTCAGTATCATCATGAAACTTAAAAAGTTCAGATAAGATACTCAATATGCTGTAGATTTGGCATCGAATCACGCCTGCGGGCGGCCCGAAATGTGACAAAGACGCCACAGGTTCGAAGAGATTCGGGTGTGATCGCGTCCATTCCTTGACCCCTCTTTTCGCCCTGTGTTTGTATGCAGCGGTCGCATTGGCGGGAAAACGCGTGGCTGAAGCACGCATCCGTCGGTCAGACAAAGGCCTTTGGGTATGTACCAGTCTCTGATCAATGAGAGAGGGAGAATGATGAAGAAGCTATTGCTAGGCTCGACCGCCTTGGCCGTCGGTGGCCTGGTGGCCGCCCCCGCCATGGCTGCCGATCCCATCAAGATGGGCGTCGGTGGCTACTATCAGTTCTACGCACTCGCTGGCTCGATCGAGGGCACCTACGCCCTGAACGGAACCTCGGTGCAGTACAACGGCATCCAGTTCATCCAGGAAGGTGAAATTCACTTCATCGGCCAGACGAAGCTGGACAACGGCACGTCGATCGGTGTCCGCGTCGAACTCGAAGGCTGGAACCCGGCCGGCACGACGACCGTCGGCGGTACCACGGTCGCCAACCGTCAGATCGACGAAGCCTACCTGTTCGCCTTCGGCGACTGGGGCCGTGTCGAATTCGGCGCCAAGGACGACGCTCCCTACATCATGTACTACGGTGCTCCGTCGGCTCTGCTGGGCTGGGGCTTCGTCATCCACAACTCGAGCTTCCTGTGGCAGAACCCGACGGCTGCGGCTACCAACGCGGCGGCCGGCAACGTCACGGCGCTCACGCTTGACGCCTACTACCAGGACGTCGAGCGCATCAACTACTACACCCCGCGCTTTGCCGGCCTGCAGGTCGGTGTGAGCTACACGCCGAAGATGAACATCGGCACGGGCGCGCAGTGGGGTCTGTCGCCGGGACCGGGCACCATCGGTGGCGTTTGCGGCTTCAATGACGCCACGACGTCCAACGGCTGCCCGACGAACGACAACTCGTGGTTCAATGCCGTCGCCGTCGGCGCGAACTACCTGAACAAGTTCGGTGTCGTGTCGGTCGCCGCCTACGTCGGCTACTCGTACGCCAGCTTCATCCCCAGCAACAACCTGGCGACTCAGGCGAGCCTCATCAGCGGCGCGAACCTGACGAACTGGCAGCAGTTCGCTGCGGGTCTGCAGTTCAGCGCCTACGGCTTCACGCTCGGCGGTTCGTACCTCTGGAACAACAACGGCCTGGGTGCGAACTACTACACCGGTCAGAACAACGACACGAATGCCTGGGGCGTGGGCATCATGTACGAGACCGGCCCGTGGCAGTTCTCTGTCGGCGGTTCGTACTCGGTCAACAACAACGGTAACGGCATCCGTCAGGTCGGTTCCTGCACGCAGGGCACGACCAGCGCCTGCTCGCTGGCCACGGCCGCGAACAGCTCCGCGTACTTCGGTACCAACCCGAACGCCGGTGCGGCGAGCTTCGGCGCGGTGTCGGCTTCGTACATCGAAGTCGGTGCCAACTACGCGCTTGGCCCGGGCATCAAGATGATCGGTGGCGCGGTGTTCAGCAACCTGAGCGGTCCGTCGAACGCGGTGGCCGGTCAGTCCTGGGCCGCTCTGCTGGGCATGGACTTCCGCTTCTAGTCCTCGGACTGGATCAAAGCGAATTGGGAAGAGCGGGCGAAAGCCCGCTCTTTTCTTTTGTCTTCTTTCCTTTGCCGTTCGACAGCTCAGGCCGGGGCAAGGCCGTCAAACGGCAAGGGTCCTAGCCTTGGCGCCGGCCGACGATGTTCACGAAAAGCGTGGGCAGGTAGGTGCGCGAGACCGGCAGGCGTTCCGTCGCCTGACGGGAAAGCACATCGCGATTGTCCTCGTGGTCGAGGACTATCTGGAACAATCCCTGCTCCACGGCCCCCGCCCGAGCCTCGAGCTCCGGCGCGCCATCCCGTTCGACGCGGTAGGCCACGTCGAGGCCGACGTCGCCGCCGCTGTAGAAGGACGACACGATGTCGAGACGGCGGAAGAGAAGGCCAAGACCGCGCATGGAGAAGCGCCAGTAGTCATCCGGCGCGGCATGGAAAGCCTGAGACCACGGTGTTGCCACGTAAGCCAGGCCGCCGGGTCTCAACAGATTCTCGATGCTGCGCGCGGCTCGCAGCGGCGCTCTGGTATGCTCGAGCACATGGCAGCAGATCGCGAGATCGAAGGGCTCTTCCCCCAGCGCTCCCTTCAGCGTCTGCATGGAGGCACAGATGTCGAGGACCTTGTCGACATTCGGCCCCTCGGCAAGATCGATCCCGACGAAATGGGCGCGGCCGCCGAACCGCTTGCCGATCAGGCCGCGCCAGTTACGCTCGTTCCGGTCGGACACCGACGTGCGGGCACCCACCTGCACGACGCGGGGCGCGCGCCGCCCGACCGACTGCGCGAGAGCTTCGACCAGCCGCTCGATCTCCTGCATCACGCTCGTCGCCACGACCCGCATCTCGTTGCGCTGTCCCGGCGAACGCTCCCCGGACGAGGCGCCGGTCGGCGATTTCAATCCCGCACCACGAGGATGTGCATGCGTCGCGGCCCGTGGGCGCCGAGCTCCATGGCCTGCTCGATATCGCCGGTCCGCGACGGTCCGGTGATCGTGTTGACCGTCCGCGGCATGCCGTTCTTGCCGTAACGCGCCCGCAGCCGCTCCCACACATCCTCGTAGCCCCCGACGATGTCGCCCTCGCGCAGAACCACGATGTGCGTGTCGGGGAGCAGGTTGAGCGACACCGGGTGATCGGGTCCGGACGCCATCACCAGCGTGCCGGTCTCCGCGATGCCCGCAAAGGCGCCGGTGATCGAGACCTGGTCGGTGCCCTCGGCCCGTCCGCGCCGCAACGCCAGCATCTTCTGACCGCTCCAGTCATAGCCGTCGAGCTGAGCCGCGGGCGCCATCACCGCGGTGGCCGGGAGATTGTTGCGTGTCAGGTAAGCGGCCACCTCTGCTGGAACTTCCGCCGCCGTCACGCGTGCAACCGTTGCGTTGTTCGCCTCCGCCCACTGACAGAACAGCGCGACCTTTTCCGGTTGCGGCAGCTGCGCGCGCGCGACCGCCGGGCCTCGCGGTGGCGTGGCGAGTCTCTGCTCGGCTGCCTGCCGCGCCGCGCCCTGCAGCGCGCCGCGCCGCAGGGAGTGACGGATGCCGTTCAGGATCTGCGTCCGGGCGCCACCATTTGCCGTTTCACTCATGGCCTGATCCGCGCTCCGCCGTGTCGGGCCCACTGCGCATGAAAGGTACCGCCCGCGGGTGGGGCGGGAAAGTCCCGGAACCGAGTCCAGCCGCCGGCCAGCGGCAGCGTGTGATACCGTCCTTCGGCGCGCCCGAACATTGCCAACAGCCGATTGGCGAGCTGCGTCACGCGCCGGTAGAGCTTCGGCCGCCGCACCAGGAAGGACCACAGCGCTAGGCCTTGCCGTACCGGCCGCGGCGTCAGATGTCGCTCGAACTCACGCTCACGCCAGTGCCGCATCAGGCCGGGCAGGGGGATGCGCACCGGGCAGACGCTCTCGCATCGACCGCAGAAGGTCGAGGCGTTGGGCAGGTCGCCGGCTTCTTCCATGCCGATCAGCTGCGGCGTCAGCACGGCGCCGATGGGGCCGGGATAGACCCAGCCGTAGGCATGGCCGCCGATCGCGCCATAGACCGGGCAGTGGTTCATGCACGCGCCGCAGCGGATGCAGCGCAGCATGTCCTGCATCTCGGTGCCCAGCACGGCCGAGCGTCCGTTGTCGAGCAGCACGACATGGTACTGCGACGGGCCGTCGAGATCGCCGCTGCGCTTGGGCCCCGTATTGAGCGTCGTGTAGGCCGACGACTCCTGGCCCGTCGCGGAACGGGCGAGCACCCGAAGCAGGACAGCCGCGTCCTCGAGCGTGGGAATCACCTTCTCGATACTCGCCAGCACGATGTGCATCTTGGGCAGGGTGTTGGAGAGATCCGCGTTGCCCTCGTTGGTGACGAGCATCGAGCTGCCCGTTTCGGCAACGAGGAAGTTCGCACCCGTCAATCCGACATCGGCCTCGAGGAATTTCTGCCGCAGCACGTAGCGCGCTTCGGCGACGAGGTCGTTGCGTTCGGTGAGGCGCCTGGTGAAGCCGAGCGGCGCGTGATGCTCATGGAAGGTGTCGGCAACCTGGTCCTTCGTGAGGTGTACCGCGGGCGCGATGATGTGGCTCGGCGGTTCGTGACGAAGCTGGATGATGTACTCGCCGAGGTCGGTCTCGATCGGCGCGATGCCCAACTGCTCCAGATGCTCGTTGAGCGCGATCTCCTCGGCCACCATCGATTTCGACTTGGCCACCGTGCGCGCGCCGGCGCTCTTGCAGAGATCGCCGATGATGCGACGCGCATCGGCAGCGGTCGGCGCCCAGTGCACATGCCCGCCCAACGCGGTCACCTTGCGCTCGAACTCCTCGAGATAGAAGTCGAGATTGGCGAGTGCATGGTTCTTGATATCCCGGGCACGGTCGCGCAGCACCTCGAATTCCGGCAGGCGCTCGGCCGCCTGCCGCCGTCGCTCCGAGAATCCCACCTTCAGCTTGGCCAGCGAATCCTGCAGGTTCGGATCGGACAGCGCCGTGCCGACATTCTCCTTGAAATCGTGGGCGGTGGACTGCATCAGCGCTTGCCCTCGGGCTCGCCGATCGGCGCGATGTCACCCATGTCGGCCAGCACCTCGGCCACGTGCCTGACCTGGATGCGACTTCCCTCGCGCTGCAGCTTGCCTGCCATGTTCATCAGGCATCCGAGGTCGCCCGCCAGCAACGTGTCGGCGCCGGTCGAAACGATATCGGCCGTCTTCTCGCTCACCATCGCGTTCGAGATCTCCGGATACTTGACGCAGAAGGTACCGCCGAATCCGCAACAGACTTCCGGCGTCTTCATTTCGCTGATGCGAAGCCCCTCAACCGATTCGAGCAGCTGCCGCGGCTGCGCCTTGATCCCGAGCTCGCGCAGCCCCGAGCAGGAGTCGTGATAAGTCGCGATTCCCCTGTAGCTGGCCGACACCTTGTCCACGCCGAGCACGTCGACGAGGAACGACATCAGCTCATGGCTGCGACCGGCCAGATTCTCGGCCTTGGCCTTCATGGCCGGATCGTCGTCGAACAGGCTGGGATAATGGTGCGCCAGCATTCCCCCGCAGGAACCGGACGGCACAACGACCGCTTCGAATCCTTCAAAGGCGGCGATCACCTGGGCGGCGATGGCGCGCGCGCTCACACGATCCCCGGAGTTGTAGGCGGGCTGTCCGCAGCAGACCTGCAGCGGCGGCACCTCGACCGTACAGCCAGCCTCTTCGAGAAGCTTCACGGCGGCGAAGCCCACCGCCGGCCTGAACAGATCGACGAGGCACGTCACGAACAGCGCGACGCGCCGGGGCGGCGCGGAGTGATGAGAAGTTGAAGCAGACACGTCGGTCACCATGGCAGCGTCAAAAATGGGACGCAACGGGCCATGTTTGGAATCATTCCAGACTATCGCAATGGCGAGATCCGCCGATCGATGAGCAGCCCGCCGCTCCTGTGATCCTGCGCGACGATGAGCGGATCATTGCCGCGTGTGACGTCAATGACGGCGACGGCGGGATCAGCCCTTGTTGGGCACGAGCACGATCGCCCGTCCGCCGCCCACCATGCGGCCGGCCCACTCCGCTGCCTGCGGCGTGGAGCCAAAGAAGACGTCGCCGCGCGCGGGTCCCTTGATCGCAGCGCCGCTGTCCTGCGCGATCATGAGGTGTCGATACGACTCGTTGGTGCCTGCCTTGCCGACCACCGGCCGCTGGGTATCGATCCAGACCGGCGTGCCGTAAGGCGTGAAGGTCGTGTCGACGGCAAGGCTGCGCTGGGCCGTCAACGCCACGCCCTCTGCCCCCATCGCCATCGCCGTACGCGTATCCCTGAAGAAGATGTACCGCTCGTTCTTGCGCATCACCGAGCGTCCCTGCTGCGGGTGGCGCTTGAGCCAGTCGCGAATGGCGGGCCAGGTCGCATTTTCGGTCTTCATGACGCCCATGTCGACGAGCACCGTGCCGATGGCGGTGTAGGGGCGGTTGTTCGAGCCGTCGAAGCCGAGGCTGAGTACGCCGCCCTCGGCGAGGTGCACGCGTCCACTTCCCTGGACCTGCACTTCGTACAGGGCGATGGGATCCTGCACCCACACGATCTCAAGGCCCTTGCCCTTCAAGGCGCCCTGCTCGATTTCGGCGCGGGTATAGTAGGGCTTGTCGGTGAGGTCCGGCGGCCGGCGGTAGACCGGCACCGTGAAGAGCCGTGACGGCGCCCGGCTGCCGCGCAGTTCGGGCTCGAAATAGCCGGTGAACTTGCCCGGTGCCTGGACGACGAGCGGGCGGAAATTCTCCTCGAAGAAATGACGCGCCCCACGTTCGTCGCCCGACTTCACGGCGCTTGCCTGGCCGCAGATCTGCTTCCACTCGTCCTGCGTGATGGTCTTCTCGCCACCGTCGGTGACGATCTTCGAGTCGCCGGCCGTCGTCAGCTTCGGGCAGGAATTCTTGAAGGCGGCCAGCGCTTCGGTGTGCTTGTCGCTCGACCAGCCGGGAATCTCGTTGAAGGAGATCGGGGCCATCCCGACGGCTGGTGCCGTGGTGCCGCCGACACTGCCGGCGCAGGCGGACAACAGACCAGCAACGGCCAGCAAGGCGGCGCCGCCGGACAAGACGCTCCAGCGCATGCGAAACCGCCCCCCTAGCCTTCGCTCTCGGTCTTGATCAGAACCCAGTTCGGATCGCTCGACTTGGTATCGCGACGGAACGTCCACAGATCGACGACTTTCTGTACTTCGTTCGGGTTGCCGTCGGCGATCTGGCCTTCGGCGTCACGCACGACATTGATCTGTTCGGTCACGAACCGGACCGTGACCTGGGCGTTGCTTCCCTGCAGCTCGGCCGCGGCGATGTCCGAGGCCTCAAAGCCGATCAGCGTCGTCTCCGCCTTCTCGCGGCGTTCGTTGCGTCCGCGGATGGCCGCCTCGAAGCTGCCGAATGTCTGGCCATCGAGCAGCGGGCGCAACACCGGCACGTCCCCTTTGGCGAAGGCTTCGACGATGGTGGTGAATGCCGCCCGTGCACCTTGTGCGAACGAGAGCGGATCGAAATGCGGGTCGGCCATACGGATGGCACCGACACCCGACGTTGCGCCCGGCAGCACGGTAGCGCGAATGCCGCCAGGCCCCGTCGTGGCATTGGATGGGCGCATCGTGCCCGGCATCGGCACGACATTGTCATTGCCGGCCGGTGCGTCTCCGATGCGTGGTGGTGCGCCTGTCGGTGTCGGCGGCGGCGTCGGTGGAGTGAAGGGATCACGGGCCGGCGGCCGTTCGTTCCCGGTGCGTTTTCCCAGCACCGAGCGCAGGCGCAGGATCAGAAACACCGCGACCAATCCGATCAGAATGATGTCGTAGTTGTTGCCCACGCAGGCACTCCGCCAACCCGTCTTCAACACACCTCAAATTACATAGGCCCCGAATGGGGAAAGGGCAAGGCAACGCGCGGCGTTGTCTATGCCGTTCCTATGCGGCCATCACCACAATATCGACCAATTCGTCGACCCCGGCGACCATCCGTCCGCGCCGTATTTCCCGCCTCGCCTGTGAAATGTAGCCTTGGTGTTCGGCCAGCGCATAGGTTCGGGCGTCGGTGACGGCGCGCGTCCCTTCCGTCTTGTTGTGCTTTTCCAGTTTCGACGCGAAATTGACTGCGTCGCCGATCACCGTGAACTCTAGCCGTTCGCCGTCGCCCACGGCGCCGAAAACAACTTGGCCCGACGCGACCGCGAGCCCCAATGACAGGCGCGGCAATCCCGACCCGGCGCGTTCGGCATTCCAGCGATCGAAGGTCTCGACGATCGCATCCACCGCCCGCAGGGCGTCGGCGGCCGGCGCCGGCGAGGCCGCCACGGCCCCGAAGGAGGCGAGGATGCCATCGCCCAGGAACTTGTCGATGCTGCCGCCCTGGCCGACGATCAGCGGACAGATGCGCGACTGATATTCCTGCAGGAGCTTCATCACTTCGTCAGGGCTGAGTTCCGTGGCGAGCCGGGTGAAGCCGCGCAGATCGACCGTCAGGATGGCGGCATCCCGCAATTCGCCTTCGCCCGCGCGGACGGCCATGGCGGCGGTGCGGATGCGCGCGGCCACGCCGGGATCGAAGAAGCGGGACAGATCCCGCGCCGCCGCCCCTTCGCTGACGGCGCGCACCAGCAGATGACGGGCCCGAGAGATGGCCACGGCCAGCACGGCCGTCGTGAGCAGGATCGCGATGATCTTGTCCACCTCGGCATGCAGCAGGAAGGCGTTCCCGTTCATGTAGTCGACGAAATCGTCGGTCTGGTTGGGTGGCCCGCCACGTCCGCTGAGCGCGTAAAGGACGAGGACGATCCAGCCGGCGACGGAGACCAGCCCCGTGAAGATCACGAAGCGCGCCTCGAAGCGAAGCGCGCGCAACGCGATCAACAGGAACACGTAAAGAAGCGTCGGCACCTTCAGATAGAAGACGGCCGGCTGCGCGTACTTGTAATGGAACGAATAGATGAGCCCCATCAGCAGGCCCACATCGGCGATGACGGCGATGTAGAGCATCCAGGGCCGCAGCCATCGTGCATAGGCGAGGGCGAGACGAACGATGCAGAAGGCGCCGTAGATCGCGAACACTTCCGTCTCGAACGAATAGTCGTCCTGTACCACCCCTGCCGGCATGGAGGTCGACTCGTAGACGGTGGCGACGAGCGCCACGATCACGAGCTGTACCCACGCGATCAGGATTTCGCTGCGCTCCTGCTGATGTCGGATCGCGATCCGAACGCGCTCGGGCAGTTCCCCCAGGCCGTCGCTGTCGAAAAGCCAGGCCCGAAGTGCGCGCCACATCAGCGCTTCTCGAGCCAGAGACTCGTCGCGAGGGCAGCCGCGGGCCGCGGCAGGCGCGGCACCACGGAGCGCGCCAGCCGGTCGGCGAGCCGGCGCTCCGCCCAGACGCTGGAAAACAGCGGCATGTAGGCGCCGGTGGTCAGCAACGGCGCCACGCCCTGCTGCTCGTTGTAGTTTCGCCAGCCCCAGGCCGGCGGATAGTCGAAGGGCAGGAAGATGTCGTGGATATGGACCAGCACGCCCGACGGCAGCCGCGGCAGCACGCGGTTGAACAGCAGGTCGACGTCGCTGCCGGGCATCAGGATATGGCTCGAATCGATGAACAGCATGTCCCCGGCGCCGAGCTTGTCGAAGGGGGCGAGCGAGGCGTCCTGCAGCGTCGTGGGCATGATCTGCACGCCGGGCAGGCCGGCGATGTCGGCGCGAGGCGCCGGGTCGATGGCCAGAATTTCCCCGACGCCGCAGAGCGCCCGGGCGAGGATGCGGGTCGAATGGCCGGATCCCACTTCCACGACGTGGATCGGCTTTCGCGCCCGCACCAGCGTGTAGGCGACGGCGGCGTCGAGCGCCGGAAACCAGGCCTGGTTGAGCAGACCGCCGAGGCCGAGCAGGGCGTCGGCCTGGCTGTCGACGAGATCGATGATCGCGCCGAAGGCTTCCTCCTGTCGCTCGAACAGCGCTTCCACCTCGGCATAGGGCGGCTGCGCGCCCGGCGGCGGCAGCAGCCGCGCGTAGCGATGGGGGATGAACCATCCACGCGGATTGAGGCCCAGAATCGTCGGCAGGCCGAGCATCAGCCGCCGCCAGCGTCCACGAAGATTGATCACGTCGTTCACGGTGTAAGGATCAGGCCCTCGTGGGCGACCACCACCCGCGGCAAGCCGCTTGCGACAGTGCCGGGGCGCAGCGCCGCCGCTTCTTTCGCGACGCCATCCATGAAGGCGTCGTCGTGGCTGGGATCGTGATGAAAGATGACGAGCGTGCCGACCTGCGCGGCATCGGCGACCCGCACGCCTTCCTGCCAGGTGGAGTGCCCCCATCCCCTGTAGCTGGGGTACTCCGCATCAGTGAAGGTCGAGTCGTAGATCATCAAGTCGGCGCCGCGGCAGAGCTCGACGATGTTGGCGTCGATGCCGTCGGGCCGGTGCTCGGTATCGGTGATGTAGCAGATCGACTTGCCCTTGTGGTCCACCCGGTAGCCGGTAGCGCCGTTGGGATGATTGAGCATGCCGGTGCGGATCGTGACGTCGCCACAGGACATCACCGTGCCGCAATCGAACTCCTGGAAGGTGATCGAAGCCTGGAAGGCTTCAAGTGATACCGGGTAGAGCGGGGCCTGCATGAGGGCCTTGACCACGGTCTTCAGCGTGTGGGGCCCTTCGAGATGTCCCGCCCACATCCGGATGGCGTTACGCTTGTCGAAGAGCGGCGCGAAGAACGTCAATCCGGCCAGATGGTCGAGATGAGTGTGCGTGAAGTAGATGTCGATATCGAGCGGCGCCTGTCGCGCGAGCTCGAGGCCGAGCGCGCGTATGCCGGTGCCGGCATCGAAGATCAATCGACGTCCTCCTGCCGTGATTTCAAGGCAGGAAGTGTTGCCTCCGTAGCGCGCATACTCTGCTCCCGGGCAGGCGATCGAGCCCCGTACGCCCCAGAAACGGACTTTCAAACCTTCGGCCAACGCCTGAGTTCCCCGGCAAGACATCCCCGCCACCAGAGTCCACAGGGGCATGGCCCCCGTCAACTGACGGACCTGTCAGCCTGATGGCTGCAAATTGCAGTGCCGGCCGTGGATGGGCCGGGGGAGGGGCCGACCGTTTGGCCGTAATCTTGCGTAAGCACAGCAGGAGGCCCGCCGGCCGGCCAGGCGGTGTAATTGCCCGAGCCGGTCAAATTCATCCCAAGCAGGCGCGTTGCCTGCGGTTTCGTTCGGAGCAATAATTTCGCCATGGAAATTGCTGACCCGACTGCCCTTACTGCGATTGCCCAGCCGCCGATGCGCACGGCCAAGTTCGCTATCGGCCAAGTGGTGAAGCACCGCCTCTACCCCTTCCGAGGCGTTATTTTCGACGTCGACCCTGTCTTCGCGAATACCGAGGAATGGATGGCGTCGATCCCGGAAAACCTCCGCCCGCGGCGTGACCAGCCTTTCTATCACCTGCTGGCGGAGAATGCCCAGACGACCTATGTCGCCTACGTTTCGGAGCAAAACCTGCTGCCGGACGACAGCGGCAAGCCGGTCGCGCATCCGCAGGTTCCGCACTTCTTCAAGGAACTGAAGCGCGGCCAGTACGTATCGCGGGACCGTACGCTGCACTGAAGCGCGCTCAGCTCCGGAGCGCCCTCTCGACCTGGTCTACAGTGGCCGTCCAGCCGACGATGGCGCCTTGGGCGCGGATCATGTCGAGCGCCGCTTTCTTGAATTCGGGGAAGTAGCTTTCGGTCGCGTCCTCCGCGAGCAGGCATTCGAAGCCGCGGTCGTTGGCTTCGCGCATGGTCGTCTGCACACAGACCTCGGTCGTGACGCCCGCAAACACGAGATGCGTGATGCCGCGTTCAGCCAGGATCGCCGACAGCGGCGTGGCGTAGAAAGCGCCCTTGCCCGGTTTGTCGAGGACGATCTCGCCCGGCTTTGCGGCCAGTTCGGGGACGATGTCGGCGCCTGGCTCGCCGGCGATCAGGATACGGCCCATCGGCCCGGGATCGCCAATGCGCAGGCTGGGCGTGCCGCGTCCGCGCTTGGCCGGCGGGCAGTCCGACAGGTCGGACCTGTGGCATTCGCGGGTATGGATGATCGGCAGCCCTGCGGCACGAAAGGCGGCGAGGAGGCGCGCCACGGTCGGCACGATCTTCTTCAGCAGGCCGACGTCGTTGCCGAGCGTCGCGCCGAAGCCGCCAGGCTCGATGAAGTCGCGCTGCATGTCGATCACGATCAGCGCCGTGTGCGCGGGCTCGAACGTGAAGTCGAAGGGCTGGGCGGCGATGATCTTCATGGCCGCTAGTGTCCCGCCATGGCGCGGCCGATGGCGCCGACATCGGCCTGCTTCGCCGCGGTCTCGAGGGCGAGCTTGCCGTCGAACATCACCACGATGCGGTCGGAGAGCTGCAGGATCTCGTCGAGGTCCTCGCTTACCAGCAGCACCGCGGCGCCGCGGTTGCGCGCCTGCACGATGCGGGCGCGGATCTCGGCCACGGCCGCAAAATCGAGGCCGAAGCAGGGATTGGCGACAATCACCAGATCGCCGTCGCTGGAAAGCTCGCGCGCCAGCACCGCGCGCTGCACATTGCCTCCCGACAAACCCTTGATCGGCGCGTCCGGCCCCGGCGTCTTCACGCGATAGGTCTCGATCAGCTTGCGCGCGACGGCGCGCATCGGGCTTCGCCTCAGCCGGATACCGTCGGGTGAAGCGGGAGGCTGGTCGAACGAGCGCAGCGCCATGTTCTCGGCCACGGACATCTCGGCGACGCAGGCATTGCGCAACGGCTCCTCGGGCAGACAGGCGATCTTGTGACGGATCATCTCCGGCCGCGTCGCGGCGTAAGGCTCGCCGTGAACGCGAACCTGGCCGGATACGGCGTGGCGCTGGCCCGCCAGCGTCTCCACGAGCTCGCGCTGGCCGTTGCCCGACACGCCGGCCACGCCGACGATCTCGCCCGCCCGGATCTCCAGCGACAGGGCGTCGACCGCGAGCTGCCCGACATTGTTGGCCACGCACAGTCGGTCGACCTGGAGCACCGGGTTGCCGGGCGGGTGCGGGTCGCGTTCGACGACGATCCGGTTCTCGCGCCGCCCCACCATCATCTCGGCCATGGTGTCGTTGTCGAGTTCGGCCGTGGGCCTGGTGTCGACGAGCTTGCCGCGGCGCAACACCGTGACGGTGTCGCAGAAGGCGTTCACCTCCCGGAACTTGTGGGTGATGGTGATGATGGTGATCCGGTTGGCCTCGGTGAGCTTCTTGAGCGTCGACAGCACCTCGTCGGCCTCGTCGGGCGTCAGCACCGAGGTCGGCTCGTCGAGGATCAGCAGGTTCCGCTTGAGATAGAGCTGGCGCAGGATTTCGCCCTTCTGCTTCTGGCCCGCGGCGAGGTCGGCGACCGGCGTGTCGAGCGGCACGGCGAAGGGCGTCGTCTCGAAGAAGGCCTTGAGCGACCGCCGCTCCGTCGCCCAGTCGATCAC